>JAAERL010000425.1 GCA_024230435.1 Desulfobacteraceae bacterium | reverse complement strand
TCCAGTTGTGTCCAGTCGTGTCTAGTCGTGTTTCGTTCTGTCCAGTCATATCCAGTGGTTCCCGAGCAGATTTAGGCGGTTTGTCGTGGCTCGTCCATGTTCTTTCTTTGGCCCGCAGCGTTGGCGTGCGTGAGCGAAGGATGGTCGATGCTAGCGATGTCGTTCGCTGTCGATGACGAGCGTACGTGCATTGAGATGCTGGGATAATAACATATTTTTGATAGGAGTACAATAACAATAGCCAATATTGGGCGCGGCGGCCGCCATGGTCCTGATCACGAGTGAATTTTGGTGGCTGTTCTTGCTCGCGGTCTTCTTAATTTTCGTTGCCTTTCTTTTCATGTCATGGGGGCGGGCAGGGGGGGGACATCCAAAAATATCGAGTAGGCGCACCTTTTAGAACAATTTTGGTGGCTTGTTGGCTGGTTCATTGCGGGGGGAGGGGGGGAACATCAAAGAATCTTAACTAAGCGCACTTTTTGGGTCTTCGTTGTCATTCTTTTCACATTACATGTCGCGGGGAGGATGGGGGGACACATCCAAATATCTCGAGCAAGCGCAACTTATTGGAAGTTTTGTTTCCTTCCAGCTTGCTGTGCAATATATATGGTAAGTTATAATCAAGCGTGCCAAACCCTAGCTTTGTTTCTGTGTTTTGTTGTTGTGTGTATTATCTGCATGCAAAACCCTGGTTTGATGTAGAAATGTTGCTGAAAACGGCAAAAATGACATCGAAAAAAAAATCCGCGCGCAAAACCCTGGCGTTGTTTCTCTTTCTGTTTGCACCCGTTTGCGAAGCGACTGCGTGCGACACCCTGGCTCCGCGTCAAAATCTCGCCGCAGCAAAAACACACGGAAGCGGCAATTTTGCCTGATTTTGCCAATTTATTTGCTAATTTGCGGTAACATGCCAAAAGCTGCCTCCTTCTTATGCAGCAGCTTAAAGCTCATTCCATAAGAATAATTTTTCAAATATTTGCTAATCAAAAATAATACATAAAATTTAGCTCCTAAAAATGCTCTCTACAAACATGCCAGGGCTCGTTTCAGCCCTGGATTTTTCCTGTTGTTTTAGGAAGATTAGACAAGATGTCATTGGAATGGGCTCGTCTCACTCTGGGCTTCGAGACGGGCCAAGAATGAGCACCATGCGACAGTTTGGCAAAAAGATGTGGCCTCTTTTTTATGCTGTGATTGCCAACAGCCACAGCTCTGCCAGGGCTTCGCAATGGACCAAGAATGAGCTATGTGCATAACTTTGACAAAAAGTTGTTACCACTTTTGTATGCTTTGATTGCCAGCAGATGCAGCTCAGCCAGGGCTTTGCAATGGGCCAAGAATGAGCTCCATTATATAACCCTTATATAACCCTTACATAACCCTTACATAACCCTTATATAACCCTTATATAACCCTTATATAACTCAAATATAACCCTTATATAACCCTTATATAACCCTTATCCCTTATATA
>JAAERL010000424.1 GCA_024230435.1 Desulfobacteraceae bacterium | reverse complement strand
TAGCAATAGCGGTGCCGTGTAGTCTCGTTGTTGCTTGCGTTCCTAGTTTGATATTATGAAGTGAATCGGTGAGTGCAAGCAAGTGGAAAAGTAGGAGAAGCAACGCCGGCAAGGTAGGTGGATGGGAAGTGGGAACGACTACACACGAAAAAAATGGCATAAACGTCGGTGAAATCGAGAATGAGTTTCGGTCCGTCGAGATATAATAAGTCTCGGGCTGTCAAAACAGCAAGAGGGCTTGCCCTCTAATTGGATTTATACTGCATATATTTTCTCTACAGTAAGAGAGGGGAAATTATTTTGATATCCCCCTAAACAAATTAGTTCCCCCCTTATTCCTCCCACAATTTTGATTTTGCACCAGTTGCCCGTTCACCTAAAACGATGAAACCTTCTCATTCCTGCCGTTCATGTGCATCGTTCATCGTTCATGTACTTAAAATTCAAGGCACTGCGGAAGCCCTAAAGCGTAAGCTTATCGGGGCTGCATCATCAAGCGCATCAGTGTTGTGATAATTCATCTGTTAAACAAATTATGATATGAATCTACAGTTACTCAACGCATTCAACGCATGCAGCTCAGCTTGTCCC
>JAAERL010000423.1 GCA_024230435.1 Desulfobacteraceae bacterium | reverse complement strand
GTACGTTTGTAATGGAAAAGAAATAATTGAAGTGATTATTGATAAGTCATCTAGGATGGTATCATAGCTCTTCAATAAATCCTGGTTGAGTCGTTATCCTAGATCCAAAAATATTATCTACGATAACGGAAGTGAGTTTAAACTCCACTTTAAATCCCTATGCGATAGCTACGGATTAAAGCGTAAGCCAACCTCGATTAAGAATCCACAAGCAAATGCAGTCCTCGAAAGGATCCATGCAGGTATAGCCAGTATGATGAGAACATCTGGCCTAGATAATTGCGATGCTATAACGCCCAAAATGATCTTCAATTTCTTAGTAAACGTTGGCTGAGCGATTCGTTCTACATACTATACCGTACTAAAAACGACGCCCGGTGTCGCTATATTTGGAAGGGACATGTTATTTGACATACCTTTCTTAGCAGATTGGACCGAAATCGGAAGGCGTGGACAGGCTTTAGTAAATAAGGGCAACAAACGTGAAAATAATCGACGAGTTGACTTTGATTAAACGGTGGG
>JAAERL010000422.1 GCA_024230435.1 Desulfobacteraceae bacterium | reverse complement strand
GCATGATTTTCAAAGGTTGTCATGAGACGGTGATCCGACATGAAACTGTGAATGCTCTCAACGACAGTTGCTAGCACCCCATGAAAAATCAAATGCAATGGTGTTTCAATGAAAATCAAAACCTCATAATCCATTTCCCAAATTTTTGGCCAAAATGTATTGCTCTTTGTCACATCTTCATTCCCGTTTTTCTGTATTGAGATTTAACCTTCTCAATAACACTGTCTGTGACACCCAGCACCTCTAAATACGACGCACAATTTCCTTTCCCCCATCTATAATAACGAATGTTATGTAAAGCAGCACGGACACCTGCTATCATCCATTCATAATCAAATTTCTTTCCAAGCACATAATTACACGGCACCCCCCTACCGTCTGGATAGTCCTTGTAATCTTTGTCTGACACCACGGTGGTAGGGTAATCCTTTGGTACTGGTGTATGACAAAATATGCGTGCATCACCTTCAAACTCCCACTGACAGCAGTTGTTGCACTTCCGCAACGATGTTTCATTTTTTTTTCAGCAATTACGTTTGCGCACAAATTCTTAAAGCACCTATCACAGAAAGGTAGCTTAACGTAATCGACCACTCCACACCATCCAGCTCGCAATCCGTATGTGCCTAAATGTCTTGTTTTCAAAATTGAACTACGCTCCGGCCTATCAGCCGAATAACTCAAAATGTCAAAACAGGTGTTGATCACTTCTCCATGTGTTGTTGAATATCGGAAAATACCCTCGCGCATGAGTTTTAGCTCTTCAAAGTAGTAATCAATCACTGGGGTATGATCCTCTCCTGATCGACCAATTGCCAAACAAACGGTGTGATGAGGACTCGTGGCATTTTTGTCATAATTTGTTATTGTTCCCGTGACCATCCATATGGAGTTTTCTCGTTGTTTTGTCCAACAGTTCAAAAAAGAGTCTGACCACACACGAAGATACGCATACGCCGTTTTGATGTTTCTGTTGCGATTGTGCTGTTTCAATTTCTCCAACAAACGTAT
>JAAERL010000421.1 GCA_024230435.1 Desulfobacteraceae bacterium | reverse complement strand
GTTCGACATTGTCGAGTTTTATTTTGCCCTTGATGGTGGATATTTTGAGTTTTTCTTTGGAGATGTTGAGGATGTATTCTCCCACGAGATCCTCTAGGACTGTAATGTGAATAGGGACAGAGAATGATTGAATTGAGTTTAATGATTGAAAATTACGAGGATCTTTTATGAATATTAGCTCAATAGACAATCAAAAATAGAAGAGCATTAGATATTCTCACCTGCTGAGATGTATTGCTTCACCATATCTATTTTGCCAATCAGACCAACCGATTATCAGCAAAACCACAGCTCTCTGCGACGCATATTCTTATATAATTCATTCGTATCGGCAGCTGAAGCTGAAGGGCAAATAATATGTTTACAGCAGGGAGATCTATCATGCTTCCGTTACATTGACTTCTAAATAAGTAAGTAAGGCATGTTTGTCGGGTTTCTTTCTTTGGGTTCGGTCTCGCTTTGGCGGTGGGTTCTCAGTGTTTTGTGAGCAGGTATTCGATTACCGGTGTGACGCGTTGCGACATATCGAAAGTACCCGCCAAAAATTCAAACTTCTTGAATGTCATTTTTTATTTTTTCGTCCATAAAAAATAGAAGATAGAAGCACATGGTATCGACCATGATGTGAAG
>JAAERL010000420.1 GCA_024230435.1 Desulfobacteraceae bacterium | reverse complement strand
GTGTACAGCTTGTGCGTGTCTTGTGCGTGTAATTTTTGTTAGAGAGAGGCCCTTGATGAAAGAAAGGTTCGTGCGTTGTTAATATTTTTGTGCGTGTTTTTTGTACTGGATTCCTATCGTAGCTTGCCACTACACGACACTTTTTGAGTTCACGATGTCGCGATGAAATGTCTTGACAACGGCACCATACGGAGACCATACGGCCGCCTGCCTATCTCAGTCCATGACTATATTTCATAAGATAACGAAGGCCTATCTCTTAAACGACATATATGGCAACGTATTCGCAGCAGGGTGGCGTTTCGGCCGCTGTAGGGGCGGTGATAATATCATTGCAATCCACTTCATTGAGATTTGAAATTAAAACAACCACCTTCCCTGCACCATTACAAGAAGATAAACATTAATCTGCACTATCCCTCCGCTACCCGCCGATGATGATGGTATGTTGTGAGAATTCGGCAGCTCGGAGTGACCATTAAATCCACCCCACACCTCCAAAACACCAAGAACACAAGATGTGCACAAAATGGCAGAAATAATAATAAGACACTCAAACACAACAATAAGCCTGTAGACGGCTGATCGAGCGGCTGTGAAGAACAGAACTCATCAATCAATATTATTATATAAAAAAGAAATTGAGGCTGTTTATTGTTGTACAATAGGGTGGATAATAATAGCAACATCACAGACAGAAATGAGATTTATGTAGCATGCATTAGTCATTTAGAAGTATTTATGCGGTATAGAATGTAGTAATGATGAAACCCGGCGGCTGAATCGTTGAATAGGGTGTAGGCTGCGATATATTTACTGGATATTACTGTCGGTAGGGTTTGGGCAACGTAGTGGCAATGAGGGTCGCGGCTGTCATGGTCGATACGGACGTTGCTAGCAGTAAAGCTAGCAGCATGTTTTGTGCGTGTCTACGAGGGACACAACGATAGGAATTCAGTATGAATTACACGCACAAAAAATCAGGTTATGAGCCTAAAACACGCACAAAAATCAGGTTATGAGCTTAAAACACGCACAACACGCACAAAAATCGTACACGCACAAATCTGGCTTCTCCTCCTTAATTAATTAAGTAGTAGCCATTCGCCATTGCATTCTTTTATGCTTCTCATGTCTCAACAAAAGATGTTTTCCGGTGCGGTTTCCAGCCGGCAGAACCTATTAAATATTATTTATTCAACCCAAACAGAGACAAAGTTCAAGTATGGCAAATAATACTTACATTATGGATATCATAAGTATATAGAGTGGGTGAGTTGCTTCACTTTCGCCATTCTCATTTTCTTATGTCTCAAGTCTCAAGGAAACAATGTTTTCCTGTTGTATTGTACGTTTTCCAGCCGGCAGACCC
>JAAERL010000419.1 GCA_024230435.1 Desulfobacteraceae bacterium | reverse complement strand
GTTTGATATGAACCACGGGGGAGCAAAACAGAAGCCGTCATGCTCACCATGGCCGATCGACGGCGTGGGTTGGCGGCGTAGGCAAAAATCTGTATAATAACTCGACTTTTTTAAAGCCTACACAGAACAATGCATTAGTTTAAGCTACGTTGCTGTCACCTATTACTTCTGTCATCGATACGCACTGGCCAAACCATTTGATCCAATCAATGGAGGCTATTTTGGCAATGGTTTGGGCAGGCATGGGGGAGCTGTTGATGGTCATGGTCGGACGTCGCGGTCCGCGGTCGGCGGTCGGAGGTCAAAAAAAAGAAAGAGACGATTATATCGAAAAGTTGTTTTTGGGATTGACGGTCTGTCCGGCTGGCGATAATTTTATCGCAAAAACTGCGTGCACTCCTTTTAGGATCGACAGTCTTACTTATCCCCCTATGAGCTATTGTGTACCAGAGTACACAATAGCCATATTTGGCTCATAACCCAAATATGACCCTATTGTGTACTCAAGTACACAATAGGGCCATTTTATTTACCTCACGCCAATGCTTCCAGCAACCACCCCGCCTTACCCTCACTTTTAGCGAAGCCATTTATATACTCTCAAAGGTATAGTTGAGCTTGGGTTTAGGTATGGGGAGGTCCGGTGGTGTGCATCATGGCCAAATCAGTGTTGCAGTCCAATGCTTGGGGGAATGAGCAGATCACCCTAGCCAACCTAGTTAGACCAACTGGATAACTGGACGAACATTGGAGATAGCATAGCAAACTCCATACCCGTTTTAGGGATCTTGATGAGAGGATTCAGAATCTGACTTTTCAAACATAAAATTTCCGATATGTTGGCTAATTTAGACATTTTAGCGCTATTTTTACGTTTTAGCCACATATTCTAGCACTTACGGTCATACAAGTGGGCAACCGTTGTAGATAACATAGCAAACCCAATATCCATTTGAAAGGAATCAATGAAAGGATTAATAATCTGCAACGTTCAAAAATAAAAATTCTAAGAAGTTTGCTAATTTAGCCATTTTATCGCTATTTTTATGTTTTACCCACATATTCTAGCACTAACGGCCAGACAAATGGGCAACCGTAGTAGATAACATAGCAAACCCTACACCCATTTGAAAGAAATTAATGAGATGGCTCAGAATCTGCAACATGCAAAAATAAAAATTCCAATGAGTTGGCTAATTTAGCCATTTTAGCGATATTTTTCCGTTTCACCCACATATTCTAGCACTTATGACCAGACAAATAAGCCACCGTTGTAGATAACATAGCAAACCCTACACCAATTTGAAAGGTATCAATGAGAGGATTCAAAACCTGCAACTTGAAAAGATGAAAAATCTGAAAAGTTGGATAATTTAGCCATTTTAGCGCTATTCTTACATTTAACTACATATTCTAGCACTTGCGACCAGACAAATGGGCAGCCGTTGTAGATAACATAGCAAACCCTACACCCATTTGAAACTTTCATTGAAAGGTATTAATTAGAAGCTTCAGAATCTGCAATGTACAAAAGATGAATATTACAAGAAATCAGTTATGGCTAATTTAGTGCTGAAATTTCTGATTGATACCATATTTTGACCACTTTACAGCCGGACAAATGGGCAATTGATGTCAGCAGGATTGCAAAAAAGTCTCTTTTGATGTTACAATGAAGCCTATGTGGTTTGCAGTGGATAAAACATGCTTATTGACTATTGTGTACTAGAGTACACAATAGGATATACCAAGAATTCTGTAGGTTCTACAGTATTGTGTACTCAAGTACACAATAGCTCTATTGTGTACCAGAGTACACAATAGAGCCCAAAATCACTTAAAAAAGTTACTCCGCGGTATCGTGTCCCATGGCCAAACTACCATATCCTGTTGAGTTTGGGTGTTCAAACCTTTCAGTTAGAGACCCAATGCAACTGTTTTCCACCTCACAATGTTGCTGACGGTCGCCAGGTCTTACTTCAAAGCACTCAAAGCTATTGTGTACTTGAGTACACAATAGAAATCTCATAGGAGGTTAATTACATCTAACTAATAATGTCTTATCGTCTGCATAGGAGCAGCTAGGTTAGATAAAAAAAGGCCATTTCTGTGAGTTTTCTCCTGATGTTAT
>JAAERL010000418.1 GCA_024230435.1 Desulfobacteraceae bacterium | reverse complement strand
CTCGCACGTAGTCACAAGGCGCCTGGATAGCCCTCATAATTCCAAAAAGTCGACAATCTATAAGTGATTATCTAGCGATTTTACTTAGCGTAAAATCTATTCATCTCTACATAATAGACACTACCAAACTTGGATCAACGAACTTTTTCAACACATTTATAAACGCTCCCTGAACGTGGTGGATATATCTTGTAAGTTAATTTTTGAGAATAAAAAAATGTGGTAAATTGGTAGAGCCAGGATCACATGAAACGGATTATTGTGGAATTATCTCGAATTGTTTAGAAAAATTGAAAGACAAAATAATGTCAAACGAAGATAAGAGTTTGTGAATTATTTAATTTACCGGCAAACATTGGGATGTCTGGTCTGAAAAGTTTTTGGCCCGAGGCAAACGCAAAGGCTACACAAAACTTTTACTTTGTAAAAAGGATCAAGTTGGGGTCAATAGAATACCGACGGTGGATGAATATGATGATGCTGTCGGGTCGAGTGAAGAAGAAAAGAAAAAGGTGGTGAAATTAGGTGAGTTAAATGAATTGGCGTATGAAGATTTGATTTTGTCCATCAACGGCAACACGACTCTAGGTCGAGTCGCCTTTAATTTGGTCAAAAACTGTAAAACAGATGAATATCCTGAAGGTAATTTGAAGATGGCATGGGACCGTTTGGTCCACAAATATGCCCCGAAAACTGCGCCGAGTTACATATGTG
>JAAERL010000417.1 GCA_024230435.1 Desulfobacteraceae bacterium | reverse complement strand
TTTCTTCTTTTTTGACGATCTGCTTTTTTGACGAGAAAATTTAATGGAAATCTGAAGGGAGAGGACAGGAAAACAAAAAAGGAGATAGAAAATCGATCGTGCTGCTGGGACACTCTATGTATGATAGGATATGAGTACCTTACTTTCCAAATTAGGTCGAGTCATCTCTAGAGGTATCGTATAAGTACATACAGTTGTTTGCCGAGTCAATTAAGACTACAACACTCCCGTCTTGTATGTTTTGGATAAATCATATTTATGTATGGTGGATAGATACGGGCAGGCCGAATCTAATTATATAATGCTAGTTCCCAGCCCGTCTCGAATTGTGTCGTCTTCTGATGTCTGAAAATGACCGAAGGGTCGATTCGACGCGATCTGACACGCAATCTGACACGCCTTAACCCTTTCCTTACCCACACCGTCATTGCACCGTCATCAACTTCAAACAGCCATATCTCAGGCTACAGGCATATTTGAGCCTCCAGAGTTTTTCCAGTGGCTTCTCCATTGAAATCTACACTAGATTCGGAAAAAACTTTTTTCTAAGGTCCATTTTTGACCGACAAGATACATTTCCCCAGAAAGCATCAGCCGAGTTGGTGCCGAGAGGGGAGACTCCATTCCGGTCCTAACTTAATTTTGGCAGTGTGCGGA
>JAAERL010000416.1 GCA_024230435.1 Desulfobacteraceae bacterium | reverse complement strand
TTTCCAGGATCAGTAACCTTGTTAAGGCTAACAAGGATCTTACCAGTGAATTACATCAGTTGATTCATAGTTTAGATAGTCACTTAAATAAATTCATCTAATGAGTCCACCCAAGCTAACGCAGAGCGTCCTTTTAGAAGTTCTTGTGGCTGAGATAGAAAGCTTCAAAAAGACTAAAGAGTCGTATGGAAAGATCCTTACACAGACGTCTGCTCATTTAGATAGGCTAGAGGAGTTATATAGACAGCCTATCAACGTAGATATTGCAGCCATGAAGCAAGAGCACTTAGCCATTAGAGATACGCTGCGCAAAGGCCTCTATCTGCCCCGGTGGCTTTTAGTCACCATACTCAGTCTATTTATGAGTCTTGCTATTAGCTTAGTGTTTAACTATAAGCATGCAAAGCTCAATGAAGCGGCAAAAGACTACATTGATCATTTAGAAGAAAAGATAGCGGCTCAACCAAAATCCGGGAAGAGAAGATGATCGCTAAAGGGAAAAGTATTAGACACTTGGGCGCCTCTATTAACTATGCTATTGCTAAGGAAGAAGCTGTTGTTTTAGACAAGAACATAGTGGCTGAGACCCCTAAAGAGGTAGCCCAAGAGTTTCAAGCCTTTCAAGAGCGCAACCATCGTTGTGAGCGTAACAGCCTATCTTTTGTTATTTCTCCTACAGTAAAAGATGGCAAGGAAATGAATGAAGACCATCTTCGCTCTATTAATGCTTCCTTTTTAAGTAAAATGGGTTTAGAGCAGCACCAATACATCGCCTTTGTTCATAAAAACACACCACACAAGCATATTCATTTATATGTTAACCGGATTGATTATCAAGGGAAGGCCTATAATGACCAGTTTGTAAGTAACCGCTGTGCGCATGTGGCAGAAGGGATTGCCAAGGACAGAGGGCTAGAAACAGCCAAGGAGGCAAAAAAGTCTAGGCTTATGGAAAAGCGTATGCGTTCTCCTGAGATGGCTGATATTAAACAGCTAGCGGATCGTACCTTAAAGCAGAAAGAAGTAAGCTCAGTGGATAAATTTGTCGATGTTTTTAATCAATCAGGGATTGAACAGGGACTACGTGCAGAGGCTTATCGTAGCAAGTCTGGGGCATTCTCGGGGCTTCGATTCTATGTCGGAGACAAAAAGTTCAAGGCGAGTGAGGTAGATCGTTCTCTTGCTAAACAAACGATTGAAAAACGATTGACCATGAATAAAGAAATATCTGTTGATTTAGCGAAGGAGAATAGAAAAAGCAAAGGAGTATCTATTGGTTTTTGAAGGTAGTATGTATGTTTCAGTCCATTTTACAGTGGTTCCGGCGCCTTTATTCCATTCTTTTTAGGCTCCTAGTTAAAGAGCCCATGCGCCTATTTTTAGCCGTTCCGGCGTATTTATGGGCTATAAAATCCCGTTCTAAGACAGTGTTGGATCCTGAATTGCCCGCCGTGGGAAGAATAGTATCCCGTTGGAGTATTCAACAAAATGTAGATAGTAAAAGAGTTGCTGAGTGAGTTCTAGCAACTAAAAAAAGGTAGCTGACATCCTCCCACGGCTAAAGCCGCGGGGTTCCCCATCCACTACCGCCTCTCCCTAGGTGCAAGCACCTCAGGGCCTCAGGATAGTTTAGGGTACAAAGCGCACGACAGCCTCTGACCCGAGTTTATACCCAGGGAAGCAGGCATAGGCCCACTGGTCGGCTGTTTAATTTGATTCATGGCCGTGCGCAGGGCGATATCCATCCCCGACCAAGCCGCTTGGGCCTCGTCCGCCATGAGTACATCTTCTTCTACATAGCACGCTAGA
>JAAERL010000415.1 GCA_024230435.1 Desulfobacteraceae bacterium | reverse complement strand
CTATACATTTGTCTCATCCACAAGACAGCTTCTTGCCAAAATACTTCAGCAAAGAAAATGATTATGTAAATTATCTTCCAACTGGAATATCAATATTTTTACAGATTTCCTATGAAGCCAGTTTCAAAGAAAAGGAAGCTTCCAGCCTAAAATTTGCCATTTTTGGTCAAGATGACGACTAGGGATATTAGAATTTTGAGATTCTTTCTTGCATTCATTCTGTAATTACAGTTTTTCCAGAAAGTGTTCAATAATTAGATTCCCACTTTCCTGCGACTTATCCCTCGCAAGGCGTTAAGGAGTTGGAACATACAAACACTTGCGTTGGAATCGGTACGTACGACCGTTTTGCCTTTCGCCGCGCGCTGGCGAGTTTCGTGATAGTTGGTGCGCCGAATGGAGGTCCGGCGGGCGGGCGGGCGGCGGGGGGGACACATTAATGGCTTGTCAGCTCGATCGTACGATAAAAGGATGGTTTTGTATGGTACGATACCTCATGTTGATTGGGTGAGTTATGTATCGTGCGTAGAATAGGCTTAGTGTTAGGGAAATCTCCTTCTCAATATCATCTCTTCCCGCCAAGAAATTAGTAGAGTTAGAGTGATAGTAAAACTAGTTACATATCTACCTACTTTTACGTACACCTATGTAAATATTGTCCGTTTGGTATGAAAAACTTTTTGATTTTTATCTGTCGGTCCGTTCGGACATTTGATGGCCCGTTGGAAAGCTGAGAATGAGACGGGCCAAAATGGTGCTCGCCAAAAGTGCTGATCTTACAGTGTCAGGGCGCTACAAGCCATTCAAATTGGCAATTCGGAAGGGACGAGTATCATTTTTGGATCATAAAGCTCCCGGAAGGTTATCCGTATCTGAGATTGATTCTCTATATTTTAATTAAAAATAATATTAAATGTAGTGCCCCATTACCTATCTAACGTTACTCTAGAACTTAGATATGTTGGGGTATCGTTTTTAAATTTAACGATTAAAAGAT
>JAAERL010000414.1 GCA_024230435.1 Desulfobacteraceae bacterium | reverse complement strand
GGCCATGAACGGGCCAGGCGTGACGTCCTGGGCCGTTAGGGGCGGAATAAAATTTATTGATACTTTCAAAATAAAATACCAACATGTTGCAACTGCTGTATTTTACATGTCCATTGAATTGCTCCATCCCTCTGCATCTAGCCTGCTTTGTAAGGCGGCTGCGGCAGATTCCGTCATCGACCCAAATGGAAGTGCAATCTAAGCGATTTCATGTTATAGCCCGTGTTGTTTTATCTTGCATTGAGAATGAGTAATTTATTTACGGCTACTGAACGAAAATGCCGCGTCGAACTTCATGGTCGAATTCATCGACATGTATCTCCTTACCGGAAAAAAATATTTGCGCATATGCGCAAATAACTCGATCATCAAAATTACCCAAATCGTTAGTACTACCCCTACATATATCTACGTAGACGCTCGCTAAACCATCAAAATTCCTACATAATGCCCACAAACTCCCGTCACGAAACAAAGAAGCACTCCAATTATATCAAATAACATTCAATAGCCAATAGAATGAACAACAATAACACTTTTAAAAAAATCTCCTCAACAGCTGTGGGCGCATATCCGCCTCTTCGTCCTTGGCTCCACGCGTCCTCCTCTTTGTTCCTGGACGGATGGCGTCCGCCTCTTCGT
>JAAERL010000413.1 GCA_024230435.1 Desulfobacteraceae bacterium | reverse complement strand
GTGCTAATTTCGTTTGTAGCGTACACAATTAGACAGTTTGTATTGTAGATATTAAATAAAAAGTGAGCCCATATCGAGAGGTCGGAGGTTCGAAACCCTCCGCATGTTCGATGCCCATATGATGCACACCAACGGTCATATCGAATACCGTTGGTCGCACCTATCAACGGTCTCATTCGTTCAAAAACTAAATCACGGCCTGACCTATTCCAGACCACGGCCTCTCACGATCCCGGACCAAGACACTGATTTTCTGGTCTTTCCTGGTCCGGTAATTCCGGGAACTCGATGCTGCATCTTCGTATTCTCGATGTTCCCCAACAGCTTTTGTTGAGATTCTGTAGGATCCAAAAATAAAGGTTTTATATGGTTGGTTTTACCGTTGGTAAATAAGCCGGTACGCTCAGCGCCCCAGTAAGGCAAGTGGATTGGCCATTGCTCGCCTACCATCAATTTCGCCTCTAACAAGGTTTGCCATTGCTCTGTATTGGGTAATTGCATTCCGATCTGCTGGCACAATTTTGCCGCACCCTCAAAGTTCAAACGGTTCCATGGCATTTCATACTCCATGTAAAACTGCTCATCACTAAAAATCAT
>JAAERL010000412.1 GCA_024230435.1 Desulfobacteraceae bacterium | reverse complement strand
ATCATTTTTCAGAATCATGTATCATGAATCAGGAATGAATCTCACAAAAGGGTTAAAATAAAAAGGAGAGTAATTAATACTTTCATGCATGATGCATCAAACTCATATCTACAGCTGGATTGGCTGTCAGAAACGGACACACAAAAAATTAATTTGCTAACAAACCGAGAGGGCTACGACAGATCCGAGACTACGTACAAAAAGCTCTCGTTGAGTCAAATCCATTGGTGCTGTGACCCAAGCTCCATCTTCATTTTTTGGCAAGTTATTTCTGGAAAATAGATGAAAAATGCCCAAATTACATTGGGTCACGGCACCGTTGGATCCGCCTCGTCGAAAGCCCCAGTACCGAGGTCTGGGGTCCTTTGTAGGTGCCCCGGTTTGTTGGCAAATTAATTTTTTGTGCCCTAGTTGGCCTTAGCTACCTCGCTCATTGCTGTACAAGTTTAAAACTAGTTGTGACGCTTATTTGTGAGATATTTGCGCTCGAACTAGATTGTAACATTTTCTTGAGAAAGTCGCTTATTCATGCT
>JAAERL010000411.1 GCA_024230435.1 Desulfobacteraceae bacterium | reverse complement strand
CTACTAAAGGATGGGGCCATTGGAAAAGCATATGAAACAACTCCCCAAAACTTAATTTTGGCCATTTTGGCCTGAAGCTAGAAGACTTCACTAACAAAATTGTGGAAAAATCCTACTGTAGTCACAGATTTCCAGAGAATCGGGGAAAAAGTAGATGAGACCATGGTGAGACTGCTTAGCCCACTGGGCGTGCCCGCTGTGGAAAGGTCAATCCTGAGCACTTTTTGCGTGAGGAGTCAGGCCCGGTGCGCCAGAAAGAGTACTGATTCCCACAGTCTCTCTAGCTGAGAAATTCACGATCAAGACCTTGCTAGACTTTTAGATATAAGGGGGTGACGGGGGAGAGCCCCCTGAATTGGGTTACCCTGCAGTGCCAGAATCAGGCGAGAATCTCTAAACTGGGCTGAAAAAGACCCTTTTAGTCCATTTTCGGCTAACTTTAGAGCGAAAATCACTGGCATAGCCTCTAACTAGCCATCCCCGGTTTTCTTGAAGGGGAAAAGAGGGCTAATCCCCCCTAAATCGGCTGACCAGCCCCTCATACCCAAAAGCTGTTCTCTGGTGGCTCTTTTAGATTGTTTGCTATCTTGCTATTGCTCTGTTACAATTATTGCAGTTTGCAGTTTGCCTTCGCCGCGCTCTCACCATTGGTTGTGTATTAGGAGTATGTATTATATGTTTACTTATAGTAGTTTGTGGACTCTACTACTTACTTTACTTATCAGTTCATTGGAAATAAACTTCTCTACCTCCCATTGCCATAACTGTCGGCGCAGAGTTTGTATATCCACCAAATATGGCTCCAGAAGAAGCTGACGACGACATCGCCAGTCCCTTTTCGATTGATGATGAAGATGATG
>JAAERL010000410.1 GCA_024230435.1 Desulfobacteraceae bacterium | reverse complement strand
GTCTCTCTCTGCAAGACGTGCTTTACTACTTTTCACAGAGATGCAGTTCCAACAATGCCGCCCTGTCTTGTGGTGGATTTGGAATCGCCGATGCCAGCTCGGAGGTTACGGCTTGGCCCAGCATCGAATATCAAAAGCCCTATAAGGGTAACCCGTCTGCCACCTAAGAATAAGAAAATCAGTGAGTGTGAGAGGGGAAATGATGGCACGAAAAAACAGCCTCCCGCGAAAGGATCTGCACAGCAGAGAGGCAGAGGTAAGCTTCAAGCAAATACTATTACTCCAACCAGTGGATGTAACAACAAACGAAAAAGAAAGAATTCCGAACAACAAAATACGATTCGCCGTCCTCATCGGCGAACATCTGGGAGAACAGCCAAGAGAAGTCGGTCTTAATTAGGCTGTTTTTGTTTTGTACGTGGAGAATAAGAATATTAAATTTAATTTAGAATTCACCATGACTGCTGATGTTTTGGCTTCGTTGCGACCATGTTTTGGTGTAGCGGATTATGGCCTCGTGCATTCGTATGACTGGGCGATGTGAGTCCTAGACAAGTGCTCGAGATGATACCTGTCGTTGTCGCCAAGTCATCGAGATGATAGCATGTCACATCAACGTTTTGGCGTATCAGAATTATTTCCTCGTCGCGGGTCGTTGTCGTGGTGTTGTATTATATTTTTCGGCGTGACCACGCAGCTTGCACTATCAAGTTCAGTGCATGCACTGTCGAGTTCAGTGCATGCACTGTAGAGCCCGAGCGAGCGCTGGAGATGGATCATCGATCGCGCTTGATATTTCTCGGCGTAATGGGTCTGGGCTGGTCGTGCGTATTGTATTTGCGTTTGTTTGAAGTAATGGAAATATCCTCACTCTTGGCGCTTATGCCAAAACAGTGCAAAATGAGAGGGAAATTTGTTATAGACCACTCCGAATATCACCTCGCGGATAAAAGGGCGTTTCAAGGAGTTAGTTTGAAAGTTATTACTGTGTCCTGCATCTATCCAGGAGGCCATGACAACTTCTGCTTATCATGGTATTAAGGAGCATCAATTTTTGTATACCAAAGTATACAAAAAATTGGCTAGGATTTCTCGAT
Source organism: Desulfobacteraceae bacterium (assembly GCA_024230435.1). Taxonomy (GTDB): domain Bacteria; phylum Desulfobacterota; class Desulfobacteria; order Desulfobacterales; family Desulfosarcinaceae; genus UBA2230. Next base: position 196 of record JAAERL010000410.1, on the reverse strand, counting down.
TTGTTGGAAAAAAGGATTTTGTATACCAAAGTATACAAAAAAGGAGTACGGTTAATTGGCATGGCGCCGTCCATAAATACGAGCCGCGTCGCGGCTCGAGCGTATTTGGTCACATATGTACTATTTGCACGATTACCTAATAGAGGCCGGTACTCTTGAAGCGTACTTACCTAACTAAAATCGACTTAGATTGTGC
>JAAERL010000409.1 GCA_024230435.1 Desulfobacteraceae bacterium | reverse complement strand
TGGCACTGAAGGGCGGTTATTAGTGGGCAATAGGGAGGGTACGCCATGCCCAAAATCTTTAAGGCACGACCATTTGATTGTCTTGGACGCGCTTATCAATCCTGCATACAAATGGCAGTAAAATCACATGGATTGTTTGTTGGGAAAATATACACCTCCACAAAAAAGTGGGCAATTGATGCCAGTTGATTGAAGTCATTATTGAGCAAAATAGTTCATTCCAGTGCAAAAAGAGGGGAACAAATGCATGTTTAAAAAAGGTTAAAAAAACCTGAAAGATAACCAAAAATGGAAATAATCGCCTAATTTATTTATACTAATTCCTGCGTGAAAGAAAAAAACTGAGATCTTTTCGGAGGGCGGTTCAACGGTCAATGTAGTAGCTGATGTTTCTACATCCAACATGTGAACCTGGCGCTCAATGAGGCAGCCATGCAGAGATGGAAAAAATACATGTTGTTGTTGTCATTGATAATTCTCATAAAATGGAACAATGGCGACTGAGACTGCCATCGTTGAGAAGCAGGCGCGGTACCTGGCCGTCGCGAATAGACATCGGGACATTCATCCTACGGCATTTCCATTGATTAAGTTGAGGAAGGAGGATATGATTTATGCACCTAAGTTTGGGAATTTTAGCATGATGAAGACCGAGAACGTTGCGGATATTGCAGATAGTCTACTAGGCGGTAAATTAGACACGAGCCCAAATATACCAGAAGGTATTGACCTTGTCGCGAACAAGATGCCGTTGACAATCACATACATGAGGGTGAGTGCTTGACTTGTTCATAGTTCAATTTAATGAGGCAATGTCATCAACCAACTATATATTCTATCGTATTCCATCCAACAGGTTGTCAATATGGACAAAACGGTCACTTTAGTAG
>JAAERL010000408.1 GCA_024230435.1 Desulfobacteraceae bacterium | reverse complement strand
GTATGATGTGAGATAGATAGACATTCATTTGGACAAATATAGGTTGCTTTGCAATATTCAGAATGCGCCTCCGGCAAATGAAAAAATTTTACATTTTGCAATAGTTTTTATTTTACAAACTGCGATAAACTGTTACAACGTAAGTAATAGAAGTAATGTAATCGCTATAGTAGTAGACGTTGACGTGAAAAATGTGCGGAACATCATTTAGTTGTCGTCTGATTATGAAGTGTGTTTGGAGAGAATACTCGTCAAACGTTCAGTCTCAGCGCGCAAGCGGTTTTTGTAATCATTCATCTCATCGAGACGGTGCATAAGCGTGATGTATGCAGGTGCAAATATTTTTATTTTACAAATCTTGATTTTTTGTTAAAAAGATGGCATGCCCACTTGCCCGCTAATTCTACAAGATTACATTATTTATGTAGAGTGTTCGGGCATTGGAGTACAACATGGTCGCCGACCAATTTTTCAGTGCTAGGACAACCAAAGTCAACACTTAAAATTTTCAAGCAATCTTTCAAGTTTTCAAGCAATAAAAATGGCGGAATCGCTTCAAAACCACGATTTTGCCGCCCCATATCGCGCTCTCCCCGCGAAAGTACTATACCAGCTCCGAACTCGAGGGAACCGCCACGGGTCCCGGCTCGATCCGCAGCGCGAAATCAGCGTCCACCGCCCCTGCCGCGGCGAACGCGCAGCCAGGAGGCCGTGCGGAGAGTATTTTTCCCCTCCCCACCTCCACCACCCAAATAAAGAGCTCCCCGTCCCCAAGAACGAAGACGGATAGCCCCGGGATGGCTGCGCGCTGCAGCACCACGGACGGCGCCACCCCC
>JAAERL010000407.1 GCA_024230435.1 Desulfobacteraceae bacterium | reverse complement strand
TCAAGGTCACAGGTTCGAATCCCAGAAATGTCTTGCAAAAAGGCCCAAAGGTCGCGAGTTCGAATCCCGCTCGTGAAAATAAAGATGAGATGGGTAGACCCGCGAAGATGATTAGGACGCGAGTTCAAATCTTGTTTCGTGAAATAGAATTTAAGATGGGTAGAACCGCAAAGATGATTAGGTAGAACCGAGAAGATGATTGCTTGATTCTTGATAATGTTGATGTGGGAGTGATTGTATTGTGCTCCCTCTGGCGATGCGTTTATTTTGGGCGTAGAACTTCTTGAATTTGCGATGATACTCCGATAATTAAGAGAACTCCACGAAATAAATTTCTCCAAAGAAGACTTAAAACGCTCAAAAACGCTTGCAAGAAATAGCTTGATGAAATTGAAGCTTGAAAGTACGTGGACCAAACAAAAAGTAGCTCAAAAAGTAGCAATTTTGCCAAACACTTGGGTACTTGGCATGGTCAGGTACATTGCGGACACAACTTGGTCCTAATTGGTCAAACACTTGACCGCTTGGTAGGTATGTGGCTCATAGTGCCAACCTTGATCGCGGACACAGTTTCTTGACAACCTGGTAGGTACGGACACAGGGCACTTGATAGGGGGACAGAGGGACACATCCTTACTAGGGGTTCACCTTGTGCAACTTGATAAGTTGGTCGTGATAGGGGGGAACTCCCATGAGCTTCCCCCTTCTTCTCCCCCCCCAAACGAGTGGAAACTGCTAGCAAATAGCAACCACATCAGTGTTGTGTCTGCTGCAAGTTTTCGTGACGTTTGGACAAAAGGAAAAAAAAAACTCGGTGAAATTAGGCGAAAATCGATGAAAATTTCCCTCTGGAACCAAATTTGCGCTGTTGGAACTGGTGGATGACTCCGAAGCTTGAAATAATTTCAAATTCTCAAATAGCGCTTGCGGAAGTTGACGGCCAACGTATGAAGTAGCGCGTTTTGCAGGATGGCGAAAACGGGTAAACGTGGCGATTGACTGAAAAGTCAGATTTGGGATATCTAGGAAAAGGGGTTCTGTCGTGAGCGTGTAGGTAAAACTGCTCGCAAAAATGGTAAGATAGCCAGCGCAAAGGTAAATACCGCGCGCGATAATGCAAAAATACCAAAAATACGTCAATACTAACCGTCCCTTGACAAATATTGCGGGCAACGCCCTCCAAAAAGGTAGAAGATTACGTCGGGATATAATCTTGAAAAAAAATATTGCCTTTTATTTCTACGCTGGCACAGCGCACAGCACAGGCAATGGCGACGTCCGCCGGCGGAATCGATTGGTACGACGACACAGCCGGGCGTCCCCAGGCATGCCGCCCGCCAATTGTTCCAGCCGCAGGCTTCACCCGAGTGGTACGACGATGAGGGAGGCGTCCCTGTGCCTCGCCGTCCATCCACAAGGGTTCCACCTGGTGGACTGCTCACGCGCTCAAAGTAGCTTGATAAAATAAATCAGCCTTGATGTCTCGAAGCAGCGCGACTGGCTTAATAGACAAAACTTGATGGTCTATTGTAATTAAAACGTAGACCCAACGCGTAGACCGCTACCCCAAGCGTCTTGGTGTCT
>JAAERL010000406.1 GCA_024230435.1 Desulfobacteraceae bacterium | reverse complement strand
GTAGCGTCAAGCCTTAAATTTTTTACTTTTACTTCTATGGCCTGCCTTGCCTGGAGGCAGGTCATAACTTCTCTTTACTTTATTTTGAAGCCTGAGTGGATCTATTGCTTGTAGCTTTTACGTTCTGGTGCTGAGGTGCTTCAACAATCCCCGGTAAAACTGATCGTCACATCAAGCTTAGCCGGTTATTGTTTAGTGACGGTCTCTATAGCCGCCATAATTTCTTCTTTAGTGCCTTCAAGCCAGACGGTTGGAGTGGTTCCAAACCTCTTTGCAAAATCTTTTGCTCTTTTCCATGTTGGACGATTTTTCCCCCTGAAAATTGAACTGATGAACTGTTGGGAAACCTTAGCCTGTTTTGCTATTTCGGTTTGTGTCATCATAGTCTTTGGTTTTTTACAGGTATCACTTGTAATTGTCAATAAAAAAAATTACATTTTTAATCTGTATTTATAATTCTCTATATTCATTAGATTAATTGACTTTTACAAGCTGCGTTTGTATTAATTTAAGGTTATGAAAGAAAATAAAAGCCCATTCCATGCTGCATTAAACTACAGTCTTAAAAAGTGGGGATGGGGTGCACAGTCTCGACTTGCAAAAAAAATCAATAAAAAACAACAATATATAAGCTCAATTCAAAAAGGGCTTAATGACGGAGCCGAAAAAACCCGGCGGGAAATAGCGGCGGCCTTCGGTTATGATTATGAGGATTTTTTAAAGCTTGGCCGTTCACTATTAGGCATGCCGGAAAAAGCCCCAGAGCCGCCAGCTCAACCAGAACCATTCATCGAAAGCCACATCGCTAAACTTTTAACAAAGCTGAACAAGCTCACCAAAGCTGATGCCAAAATCCTTGAAAGCTGGCTTGACGGCTATCTTGCCCGTAAAAACAAATAAACCTTACCTAAATTTTAAAGAGCGAAACGGAAAGGATGACCCTGTGCCGCACTGATGCCTGTTCTACCGGACATAAAAAATTTTCAGGGTCTTGCATTTAAACAAAAAATATTGTTTTATGTGCCACCTTTGACCGCTTGGGCAAATCAGTACCGATTGGTCAATTTATATAATTTTTAGACAAATGGCATATTTTGATTGTTAATAATAAATAACATTTACGCTTTCACCAACTAATTAATTGTGTTTTATTGCTAATATTTGATTCATTTATTGGTATTTGTCAATAATATTTATCAAATAAAATAAACTTTTTTAGCGCCTGACGATATTATTTTATTATTTCAGTAGCTTATGGGTGTGTAATAGCCTATGGAGACGGTAGACTTTTTCAGGGTAGCTTTAAAAAACGTCCTGAAACAAAAAGGAATTAAACAGATTGAAATTGCAAAGCGCCTGGGCCTGGACCCACCTGCACTCAGCGCTTTTTTGAGGGGAAAGATTAATTTTTCTATAAAGCGTCAAGAGCTTTTAGCAGAAACTGTTGGAAGTTCGTATATTGAAATGCTCAATTATGGTAAGTCGTTAGCCGCTGAACCGACAGGACATACCAATGCCGCGCATGAGGCACTCATGCCCGATGTCATAAGGGACAAAGACGTTAAAAGCGAAGATGTTACTTTAAATGCGGCAGAACAGCGCCTTATAAATATTTACAGACGATTGAATGGTGATCTCAAACAACTATTGATGAACATGGCCACCGACCTTTTCATTGGTTCTCACCCGGAGGCGTCCCGAAAAAAGAAGCATTAATCTAACAATTTTGGCCTGTTTGCATATTTACAGCTAATCCGTAGAGTTTCGGCATATTTATAAAGGTCATTCCTTGCGCTCTCATCAAGTTCTTTGCTAAAAGGATTGATTAAATTTATTGAGTTCCACATAAAAACAAAATTAGTTTTTTTCAAAATCAAAACAACAATAAATAATAAAATTGATACTGCAATTAAAATCCACAAATCATCAACAATCAGTAATTTTGCCCCGTATTTAAAGGACATAACGATATCTCCAGATATTTTGACATTTTTAGTCATCCAGATATCATTTGATATAAATTCTTCCATGGTAAATATATTTACGTCTATCGCTTTTGATTGACAAGGCAACAATTTATTTTTTATCTTATTGAAATCTAAGAGAAAAAATAAATTGCCAACATTGGTTCCTTTGTTGTTTATTTTAGAGCCAATGCTTATCACTGGCAAATTCGATTTAAAAATATTGTAAAAAATATCCTCATTATTCTTACGTTCATTTACCAGACTCGGGGCCATTTCTGTGTAATGGCGCTTTACCCACGGACTCAGAAAAGCTCTATCTCTATCCATTGCAAGAGCAAATAGCTTATTGTTTTTGTCAGTCACTACGGCAGCGATAATATTATTCTCAGATTTACTGTATAAAAAATCAGTTAACATTTTCTCAACCGCATTACTCGCGAAATAATGAACGCCATTGCTTATTATCGGCATATTTTTGATGAATACCAGGTCATTGGCTATTGAATCAATATGATTTGATAAAACGGCACCAGACTGCCGTAAGCTTGAATCAACTTTTAATTTGTTTATAGTTATAAGACCGCAGAAAAAAGTAACCCACAAAGTGAAAAGCCATAAAAATTTGGATAATATATCAAACCGGAATATCATAATAGTCCTTCAATCAAGAAAATGGGTGAACTCATAAAATTCTGTTGGAATTTCTATACCTAAACGCGAAGCTTCTGTATTATTGATTTCAAAATCATAATATCGGATATCTTCAAAACCAATAGTCTTCAAAGGTTCCCCATTAAAGTATCTGCAAGCTTGTTCAGCGGATTGCTTTCCTAAATTTTCACCGCTAACGCTGATAGAGGCAAATAGGCCGATTCGCGTATGTATGCCAATTATCCCAAGCGTTGGTATTGTTAGATTCTTTCTTAAAAATGCTCCTATTTCTTCAACAGGAACTTCTTTCCCGTTTCGGTCTTCAATTTCATAGGGCACTAAAATAAAAACGGCGTCATTTTCTTCATTTATGTTTGGCACAACTCGTTTCCAATCAGAGTACTGGTTGAGCATAAATATATTCTTTAATGTGATTCCGTATTTATCTTTGATAGCCTTTGATTTTAGCTCTTTATTTAATACCCTAACAACTGATTCGGAGGTCCTGCTTTTAGACGTAAGTATCGATATTGTTTTGAATTTTACATCTAATTTTGACATAAAATCGATTATCGGGACCACCGGATATTTTTCAAAAATCCCTGCGTGATAAGCAGACCAATTGTTCGTTTTCCATTCAAGCCCACTCAATTGATTAATCCCGGTTGTTAAGGTAGGGATTCTATTTTTCATTAATTTAGGCATTAAAGCATTAGTGGCTTCATCATCACATAAAAGAACGACATCAGGCTTTTTTTCTTTTACCGAATCGATAATATTATCTGCTATTTTTTGAAACGAATTCGGATTCTCGCGCATGATGCCGTCAACATGAAAACTGAGTGAATGAATTATTATTTCATAACCTAACTTTGATAAAGTATTTTCAAAGGAATTATTGATACCCTTAACCCAGGGACTTTGATCAGAATAGCTATGAATAATAACCACATCCTTTGCCGATGAATAGGCAGGTATTGCAAAGCAAAACTCAATAACCAGTAGAACAAACCAACAAATTTTTATTTTCATCGTTTTAAGTAAATTTTATTATTTCATTGCGGTACTGAGGGTATTGATTCAATAATTTTTCTTGACTGCCCATTTGAAAATCTTCAAATTCAAAGCCTGGAGAAACAGTCGTTCCTAACAAGGCATATGCTCCACCTTCAACAAGTTTCGCCCCCTGCCAAGCGTTTGCAGTAACGAGCAGCTGCGGACGCTGTCCGGCATTCAAATCTGTACCAAGAATCATTTTTTTTACGGCAGAAGTTTTATTAATTTGAATAGTTTCGACTGGATCTCCTATGTAAAAGTGGAATATCTCATCACTTTTTATCCGATGCAACCGCGAATAGGATTTTTCGGTGATTAAATAATAAATTGCTGTTTTCAAAAATCGTTTTGGAGACTCTGTATGAGTAAGACGTGATTTATAAACTTGCCTAAAAAATCCGCCCTCAGGCTCAAGAGGTTCTAACCCTAATAGATCAATTACTCTTTCTTTATTCAATTGCGAAACCCTTTTTTCTTTTTAGAACTCGTGCTGTTAATAAAAAGTCTAGAAAATTCCGGCGCACTAATCCGAGACTATTCAAGACGAAATCAGCAGTTAGGCAGGTCAGGTCAGGTCATGAACGCGGACTAAAGCAAAACAATTGTACAAGAATTTTTAGGTTGCCCTTGTCCGAATAGGTATCAAGCATAAAAAAAATTGTAAAGGATCAATTTTGTTGAAATTTTAAGCGTAAAAAGCCAGATTTTCCCTGAATAATCACCATTTTTTTCGGGAAAAAAACCGGGAACATTTTGGGGCGAATAAAGCTAATTTATTTTTTATTTTGCTGACGTGGTTTTGGATCGTTTTTTGCGTCAAATTTAGAGTCTGTGCAATCTGTACAGGATTTTTACCGTTTAAAAATCCTAATAAAACAATGGCTTCCCTTTCTGTAAATAAAAACTTAACTTTTTCCAGCCATGTCATCTGAGTGTATGAAACGGCACTTATTTTGACACAAGTATAGACAAATTCAGGTGAAAATTTTCCCGATTTTTTTCCCGGAAAAATTGGCATTTTTCCCGGGAAATCAAAGGGCAACGGATAAAAACCGCCTACGACCGCAACTATCTCATTATTAACGATTTTTAACCTATGGGGATTTGTGAACGGATTTTTTGCATTCACAGCTATTTCCGAAAGCCTTATCGAGTGTTTATCCGGCAGGAAATACATAAAATTTTGACCAATTATTTCGTGATCGGGCAGGTTTGAGATTAGACTAAATTGTTGATTGCAATTTATAATTTTGAACTTGCCGTCAACCAAAAGCACACCGGTAGCCGATTCGTTAAATATATAAGCTTGAGTACTCATTTTAGTTCAATCCAATTCAGCCCAATTCAATTCAATTCGATAACGACTTTACACGCTACAAGTATTTGAAGCAGGAAAAAAAATCAAGCAACCTAAACCGCCGCCAAATCAGCATCTACGAAATATTTAAAAAAAAATTAATGATATCATGCAAATAACAGTTGACGCCAGGTACACATTTGTTTTACGTAACAGTTCGTCACATCAAGCTTAGCCTTTTCGGGGAAACCCCGGAGGGGCTTTTTTTATGCGCGTTTTACATACTCCATTCCTTCCTGGCTTTTCTGCAAACCTAAAGGGAACAAAAATTATGACCGAAAAAATTATTCAGAGAATGCTGACGGTTGAACAGGTCGCAAACTATTTAAATATGCCGGTGGCAACGCTTAGAAATCGATCCTGTCCTAAATCAAAATATCCCTTGCCAAAGATGCTTAGGCCAATGCGTGTTCTGGGGCGCAGGTTGATGTGGGATAGAAGAAAAATTGATCAATATTTGGATTCAATCGTGGAATAAAGTGATTTGCTATGGGAGTTTCAATAGAGTGTCCGGTTTGTCACCGGAAGCAGGCAGTGAGAAACAAAAAATGTAACAACTGCGAAGTGAATATGGATAAAATTAAGCGGCGCCACAAACCGACCTATTGGGTTTATTACCGGCTGCCAAGTGGGAGAACCAGTTATGAAACCGCAGGCAAGGACTTTGAGGCAGCCAAGGCTCTTGACCTTGAAAGAAAGCGGCAAAAAAAAACAAACTCACTTGTCGAGTACAACAATTCTACTTTCGATGAAATCAAGAACTGGTATTTAAATTTGCAAATTGTAAAGAAGGTGAAGACCTTTAAAAGGATCGAGCAATGCATCAGGAATTTTTGCGACGTTTTTGGAGGCCGGAAAATATCCACCATTAAAAAAATCGATTTGATGGAATACCAGTTAAAGCGCCAGGAGGATGGCCGGGCGCTGGCTACAATTGACATGGAGCTCAAGTACGCTCAAACGATGATTAATCTGGCTTTTGAAAATGACATTATTGATGGCGTTGGATCTTTGAAAGCTTTCCGGTCAACCAAAAGGCTCCAGCCTAAGGGGGCAAACGCCAGGCAGCGCATTCTTGCAATACACGAATATGTCCAGATAGTAAATGTTGCGCCTTCTTCTTTGAGGCCGCTTGTGGTTACGGCAATGAATACGGGGATGCGGTTAGGTGAGATCCGAAAATTAAAGTGGGAATATGTAGAAGGTGATTTTTTACGGTTACCCGGTGGAATCACCAAAGAAAAAAAGGATAAATCAATTCCGGTCAACCATAATGTCAGGAGCCTTTTATCGGGTTGCCAGAAATATAAAGAACATGATTTCATTTTTACGGTCAAGGACAGGCCCTTGTTGGGAAGAAACGGTTTGCGCAAATCCTGGAACACAGCGTGTAAAAATGCCGGTTTAATTCCGGGCCGGTCTCATGCGATGGGGATCACGTTTCATGATATAAGGCGCTCGGTCAAAACGTATATGACCGATGCCGGGGTAGATCCCGTTCATCGGGATATGATTTTAGGCCATAGCCTTCAGGGAATGGACGTTCATTATAATATAAGGACAGACAGCGCCCTTGAATCCGCCATGGGAAAATACACAACATGGCTGGATAAAAAGTACAGGGAAGCGGAACTAACACTGGGAAAAAATACGGATTGTCTGTCAAGATGCTAGCTAAACCGCTAGCTACGAGATTAAAAAAGGCCTACGATATGTATCGTAAGCCTTTGATTTTATTTGGCTGAGGGACCAGGATTCGAACCTGGGTTGACGGAGTCAGAGTCCGTAGTCCTACCACTAGACGATCCCCCAGTGGAATTGGGCGGTAACATAATGAGCTTGTTTGAGAGAGTCAAGTATTTTTTTTAGTAATATGAACTCATTGGTGTTTTGTTAACGGGCCTGAATTAGCTCGATGGCCTTTTCAAGGCGTTGCAATACCTTTTTTTTGCCTAATACGGCGATGATTTCAAATATGCCGGGGCTTACACTGGTTCCGGTCAGGGCCACGCGGACCGGCTGGGCGATTTTGCCCAGTTTGATTTCAAACTTTTCCATCAGGTTTACAAAAACGGTTTCAAGTTTTTTTTCATCGAAGCTGGTAAGGGATGAAAGATTTTCTTTTAGCGCTTTTAGTGGTTCTACGATTGCGGGTTTTAAAAATTTTTTAACCGCTTTTTCATCGTATTCAAGCTCGGGCCGGTAATAAAAATGGGCCTGTTCGGCCATTTCGCGCAGAGTTTTGCTGCGTGGCTGGAGTGTGGGGATAAGCGCTTTGAGGTATGTTTCGTCATCGGTGTTGTAGCCGGATTCTTGTAAAAATGGTTTTACATGGGGGGCGATTACTTCCGGTGCGGCGGCCTGGATGTGATCGGCGTTGAGGGCTTGCATTTTTACCGGGTCGAAAATGCCGGCGGATTTGCCAATGCGCTCAAGGGTGAATTTTTCAATGAGTTCTTGCCGGGTGAAAAATTCCTGGTCTCCGTAGGACCAGCCCAGGCGTGCGAGGTAATTTACAAAGGCATCGGGTAACAATCCCATGTCCCGGTAGGCGGTGACCGAGGTGGCTCCGTGGCGTTTGCTCAACCGTGTGCGATCGTCGCCCAGTACCATGGGGACATGGGCAAATACGGGCAGTTCGTGTCCCAGGGCCTGATAGATGAGGATTTGCTTGGGCGTGTTCATGACGTGGTCGTCTCCGCGCAGTACGGTATTGATGTTCATGGTTACGTCGTCTACGACTACGGCCAGGTTGTAGGTGGGCATGCCGTCGCTGCGGCGTATGACAAAATCGTCCAATTCATTGTTGGCAAACACGATGCTCCCTTTGACTACGTCGTCAAGGATTGTGTTTGCGCTTTGGGGGGCTTTAAAGCGCACCACTGCTCCGGTTTGCGGTCCGAGTTCCTTGTTGCGGCAGGTTCCGTCGTATCGGGGTTTTTCACCTTTGGCCCTGGCTTTTTCACGCATGGCTTCAATTTCATCCGGGGTGCAGGTGCAATAGTAGGCGTTGCCTGTCGAGATGAGTTTGTCGATGTGTTCTGCGTAAATTTCACTGCGCTGGCTTTGGTAAAACGGGCCTTCATCCCATTGGATTCCGAGCCATTCGAGTCCTTCAAAGATTGCCCGTACGGATTCATCCGTTGAACGGGCCTGGTCCGTGTCTTCAATTCTAAGAATGAAGCTGCCTTGGGTGTGCTGGGCATATAGCCAGTTGAACAGTGCTGTTCTGGCTCCGCCGACATGCAGATAGCCTGAAGGGCTGGGGGCGAAGCGTGTTCGAATTTTTCGCATATCGTTATCCTTTTTTTTGTTCTAAAATAAATCTGTATGTTATGCACCTTAATCAATGCGTTTGATTTCCAATTCAAAATGAATTAATGAATAGAAGCTAGTTAGTAATATCGGACTAGCTATTTGCAATTGCAGGGTTGTTTCAATTCCGAAATTTAAAAAATGTATACATGTTGCCCTGCTTGAATTTCTGAATGATTTTATATGTTTTGTTTGTTGAACGAGTCTTATCTTTTAATTATTTAGTGATAACAAGTCGTTGCGTTCTTTAGCCTTCCAAATGATCACGCCCGGATTTCAATATCACATCGCAGTGGCGGAAACAAGCATGCGGAGGATCTAACCAGAAAAGCCTTGACATTTATGTTGAATTTAATTACTAGATGCGACGTTGTTTTGATAAGTAATGACAAGTGGAATTTATAATTATAACAAAATGTTAGGAGATTACTCATGGCTCTCCCGAAAAGGAAGACTTCTAAGTCCAGACGTGATAAACGACGCACACATCTGAAAACAGACGCGCCTAATGTGAGCAAGTGCCCGGAATGCGGGGAAGCTGCTTTGCCCCATCACGCTTGTCCGAGTTGCGGCAAATATAAAGGACGCAACATTGTGGATCAGGATGAGGATTAATGCCGAATTTATAGCAAGGATGGAATAATGACTCAGGATGTGTATAAGGGGTTGGATGATGAATCGCGGCAGATGGTCGTTGATACAGTTCTGCAACTTCGAAAAAAACTATTGAGCAAGGAAAAAATCCTTGAGTGGGATAAGAACGAAATTTTTCCCGAAGCGGTGATCCGTGAAATGCTTGGTCCGGATATTGGATTGCAGCTTCTATTTATACCCGAGGAATATGGCGGGATGGGCGGCGGAGCCAGGGATTGCTGCGCTGTCACTAAAGAGATGGCTAAAATTTGTCTTGGCGTGGGCACAGCCTTTTTTGCCATTCAGTTGGGTTCTGATCCGATTTTAGTTGGAGCTACGCCTGAACAAAAGGAAAAATGGCTGGGCGCTATCGCTCAAGGCGGTGTTTTGGTGGCCTATGCGGTAACCGAGCCTGAAGCCGGAAGCAATCTGGCGGCTTTAAAAACCAAGGCCGAGCCGGTTACAAACAGCGATGGTGAAATTACCGGTTATAAACTAAACGGTACGAAACAGTTTATATCCAATGGCGGTTATGCTGATTTAATGACGGTTTTGGCAAATACGCCCGACGGGCCATCGTTTTTTGTCGTTGAAAAAGGCATGAAGGGTTTGGAGCAGCACAATGGCGAAGAAAAGCACGGTATTCGCGCTTCAAATACCTCTCCGTTAACATTTACGGACGTGCATGTGCCGAAAGACAGCCTTGTTGGCATAGTGCCCGGTCTTGGCTTGAAACAGGCTAACCGTGTGTTTGGTTACACCCGGTTGATGGTTGCCTGCATGGCATTGGGAGCAGGGCAGTCGGCTTTGGATATCGCAATCGGTTATGCCAAGGAACGCATTCAGTTCGGATCGCCTTTGTCGGAAAAACAAGGTTATACGCATAAGCTTATTATTCCTCATGTTATTGGCTTAGCCGCCGCTGAAGCTTATATAGATGATGTGGCTGATATGTTGGACTCAAGCAACGATGATCTTCAAGTCGAAGGCGCGGTGGGGAAATATTTTGCAACGGAAGCAGCCGACCGGGCAGCCAACGATTGTATTCAGGCTTTGGGCGGTTATGGCTATATCAACGAATTTGAAGTTGAAAAAATCAAGCGGGATATAAAGATAACCTGTATTTACGAGGGTACGAGTGAAATTCAACAAAACATTATCAGTACCTTCCGCTGGAAAACAAGCCGTAAAACAAAGGGGCAGTTCTACAATTCTATCGCTGAAGCGATGACGGCTCTGAACGATGAAAATCCCGAGCTTGGCGGGCGCTATGTCGCCCAGGCGGCCAAAGCGTTGAATTATTGTATCGATTTTGCCCATAAACAACGTTTGACCCGGCAGCAGGCGGTTATGTTCGACCTGTCCGATATGATGTCTTATACTGAAGTCGGAGCCAGTTTGTTGCGCAAGGCCAACCGGCTGATTCGGGAAAATCATGATGATGCTCAATTATACAAGGCCATGGCAAACGCTTTTGCCGGTGAGACTGCCCAATTAGTCGCTGAAAAAGGATTGAAAATCGTATTGGCCATGAAGGACGTTGAAACGGCTAGCATCCAGGCATTTATGACAGAAATGGGTTATAGCGAACTGATACTTGGCCGCAAGGGTTGGGCAGAGGCTATGGATCGGGTCGCAGATATTGTGTTTGAGAGGTAAAAATGACGGAAAACCAAGAACGTATTGTTGTGGTTACCGGAGCTTCAAGAGGTATCGGCAGATCCATATGCGAAGTTTTTGCCGGTCCGGGAACACGAATCTTTTTTAATTATTTTTCACCCGCCGATCCGGAGGCGGAAAAAGCCGCTGCTGCCGAAACCGTTGCTGTTGTTGAAAAAGCCGGAGGCCGGGCACAGGGCATGTGGGCCAACGTGTCTGTTGCTGATGAAGTGGATAGTTTTTTTAAAAAGGTAATGGGTGAGGCCGGCCGTGTTGATGTGCTGGTCAACAATGCGGGTATTACGCGTGACAGCCTGTTGGTTCGCATGAAAGAAGACGAATGGGACAGTGTAATCAGCGTAAATTTGAAGGGCCCTTTTTTATGCACCCAACAAGCGGCTAAAATTATGATGAAACAGCGTTGCGGGAAAATTGTCAATATCGCTTCGGTTGTAGGGGTGATGGGCAATTTTGGCCAAGCAAATTACGTTTCCTCAAAAGCAGGGATTATAGGTTTGACCAAAACATGCGCCAAGGAGCTTGCCCCGCGCGGTGTAACGGTTAACGCTGTGGCGCCTGGATTTATTGAAACGGATATGACTGCCGCCCTTTCGGACAAAGCACGTGATCGCATGCTCGATACGATACCGCTGGCGCGGCCTGGTAAACCAGCAGATGTGGCCTCTGCTGTCGCTTTTCTGGCCTCTGATGCCGGTGCTTATATCACCGGTCAGGTTTTGCACGTCAATGGCGGAATGTATATGTAAGAAGAAAATACGGATACATATTTAATTTATACTATTTAAAAAGTTAAGCCCGGCCCGGGCGTTGTAAGCTATCGAGAATGTGATGCGCCGGGCCTGATTAATGGTGAAAGGAGTATTTTAATGTCAGCAGAAGATAAAGTTAAGAAAATTATTGCTGAAAAACTTAGTGTTGATTTGGCGGAAGTGGTTCCAGAGGCTTCCTTTGTAGACGATTTGGGTGCTGACTCTCTTGATTTGGTGGAACTGATCATGTCAATGGAAGAAGAGTTTGATATCGATATCTCTGATGAGGATGCTGAGAAGCTTGTAACCGTTCAGGACGCTATTAATTATATCAGCACTCATTAAATCAATTTTTACATTCATTAAATCAATTTTACATATTACAGGCGGTTTGGCGATTTTTGGCCGCCGCCTGACAAACGCTTTACAATCAGCCGGTTTCGATGACGCTTATATTAAAGAAGAGAGAAGATATTGTCAAAGCCGGTACGGTAAAAAAATCAACGGCTTGTTGATGGCATGCAGCCGAAAGCGATTATGCTGATCCGCTGGATGCCGTTTTTGAAAGTTTGAGCCGTTGATGTTAAGGAGGTTCCATTTGGAAAGACGGGTAGTAATTACAGGTGTTGGTTTAGTTACGCCTTTGGGCATTGGTGTTCAGGAATCCTGGGCCGCTTTATGTGCGGGTAAATCCGGTGTTGGAGAAATTACACGGTTTGATACCAGTGATTACAGCACCAAAATTGCTGCCGAGGTAAAGGGTTTCAAGGCCGAAGATTTTATGGCTAAAAAGGAGGCTAAACGGACTGAAACATTTATTGCCTATGCAGTTGCCGCGTCCCGCATGGCACTGGAAGATTCCGGTCTGAAGATCGATGAAAAAAACGCCAACAGAGTTGGTGTGCTCACCGGGTGCGGATTAGGCGGCCTTAGAATGCTCGAACTAACTGCAGAAACGGTGCAAAAAAAAGGGCCCGGAAGGGTAAGCCCCTTTTTTATCCCATTGCTCATCGGTAATATGGCGCCCGGGATGATTTCCATTAACTTAGGGGCAAAGGGGCCCAATTCATCAATTGCCACCGCTTGTGCAGCCGGTGCTCATGCTGTAGGCGATGCATACGAAATTATTAAGTACGGCCGTGCGGACGCCATGGTTGCCGGAGGCGTTGAGTCTGTTGTAACCCGGACCTGCATTGCCGGTTTCGGAGCTATGAAGGCCATATCTACCCGCAATGATGAGCCGCAAAAAGCCTCGCGTCCTTTTGACCGGGACCGCGATGGGTTTGTGGTGGGCGAAGGCAGTGGAATCATAATAATGGAATCTTTGGAAAGCGCTCAGGAGCGAGGTGCTGTCATTTATGCTGAAATGGCTGGCTATGGCATGAGCGGTGACGGTTATCATATGACAGCTCCGGCCCCAGACGGTGATGGCGCCGTGCGTTGCATGCAATCGGCGTTGGATAATGCAGACATTTTACCTAAAAAAATCGGTTATATTAACGCTCATGGAACGTCAACGGAGTATAATGATTTGATTGAATCCCGCGCTATTAAAACAACTTTCGGTGATGCTGCATATGATCTGGCCGTTAGCTCTACGAAATCCATGACCGGCCATTTGCTTGGCGGAGCCGGTGGTATCGAGACTGTCTTTACGGCTTTGGCTTTAAATCATGGAATTTTACCGCCCACCATCAACTTGGAAAATCCGGGAGATGAATGTGATCTGGATTATGTTCCAAATGTAGCCCGTAAAGTTAACATTGATTATGCGATGACCAATTCATTTGGATTTGGCGGTACCAACGCATCGTTGATTTTGAAAAAATACCGGCCGTAAGTGTTGCGCTCCTGCATGGCGGAGGCCTGTAAAGTATGGCTTGGTGTTAGGGTTTTGAAGGTGCAAATCATCTAACCGTGTTTATTTTAACCCATGCTGGCTTTGAATCCGTTTTCGGGTTGTTTGGTTTATAAAGAGGGGGTATGTGTATTTTTGGCGTACTTTGTAAACGAACCCAAATCCGGTGCAATATAGGCAGTTTTGAATTTTAAAAGGCCCTAAACCTGTCCTTTAACGGGTTTTTTTCTTGCGGTGCGATTCAGATAAATATAAAAGACAGTGTTGCGTTTTTAATTTTTTATTCCACAGTCAGGAATAGATAGCGCATTGGATAACGCGTCTGCCATGTTCTGGAATTATTCCGGCGAAGGCAGTTTTAGGGGGTTGACATGAAAGTAGTAATTGGATGCGACCATGCCGCTTATCGTCTCAAACAAACGATTAAGAAACATCTGATCGATAAGGGGCTGGAAGTTCAAGACGTTGGGGCCTTTAGCGAATCATCTGTGGATTATCCCGATATTGGTATGAAAGTCGCCAGTAAAATTTCAAATGGATTTTACGACCGTGGTATTTTGCTTTGTGGCACCGGGCTGGGAATGTCCATGGTGGCCAACCGTTTTGTCAATGTGCGGGCTGCTCTTTGCAATGACCTGTTTTCAGCCGTCATGAGCCGGCGTCACAATGACTCAAATATTTTAGTTTTGGGCGGTCGCGTTATCGGGGATGCCCTGGGGCTTGAAATCGTGGATGCATGGATAGAAACCCCCTTCGAAGCAGGCCGTCATCAAAGGCGGCTCGACCAATTTGACAAGTTAGGTAATGGTGATAGCTGATCAATTCGGTTATCAGGAATAATTGTTTTAATCTGTTCCAAAATTTGTTCAGCGCTGAGTGCTGATGACTTCAAAGGACGTAATTTCATCAGGAGAATTTGTGTTTTGGATAAAAATCTTATTGAATCGGTTGATCCCGAAATTGCTGGCATTTTAAATAGCGAATTTATTAGGCAAAGCAGCCAATTGGAGATGATTGCATCTGAGAATGCCGCAAGCAAGGCTGTAATGGAAGTTCAAGCCAGTGTATTAACCAATAAATATGCTGAAGGCTACCCGGATAAACGATATTATGGCGGTTGTGAAGTCGTGGATTCTGCTGAAAAGCTTGCCATTGAAAGAGCTATCAGGTTGTTTGGCGCCGAAGATGTCAACGTTCAACCCCATGCCGGTTCGCAAGCCAACATGGCTGTATATTTCGCATTGCTTGAGCCCGGCGATACCGTTTTAGGAATGGATTTGGCTCATGGGGGGCATTTGACCCATGGAGCAAAGGTTAGTTTTTCCGGTCGGCTTTACCGTTTTGTACATTACGGGGTTAGCCGTGATACCGGCCGGGTTGATTATGACGAAATTCGCCGGTTGGCCGTTGAGCATAAGCCAAAGATGATTGTAGCAGGGGCAAGTGCATATCCGCGGTTTCTTGATTTTGAAAAATTTGCTCAGATTGCAAAAGAAGTTGGCGCTTACCTTATGGTGGATATGGCCCATATTGCCGGATTGGTGGCCGCCGGTTTGCATCCTACGCCGGTTCCTTACGCCGATGCAGTGACCTCGACAACTCATAAGACTCTGCGCGGACCGCGCGGCGGTATCATTTTAAGCAAGGCGCAAATCAGTCAAAAAATCCGAAGCGCTGTTTTTCCTGGAATGCAAGGTGGTCCCTTAATGCACGTTATCGCCGCCAAGGCTCTGGCTTTCAGGGAAGCGCTGCAACCTGAATTTAAAACCTACCAGAAAAAAGTTGTGGAAAATGCCCAGGCTCTGGCCGGAGCGCTTCAATCCAATGGTTTGGAACTGGTTTCCGGCGGTACCGATAACCATCTGCTGCTTGTGGATCTGACCTCCTGGAATATAACAGGAAAAGATGCTGAACAGATTTTGGGCACAGTGGGCATTACCGTGAACAAGAATGCCGTACCTTTTGACAAGCGAGGCCCTTTTGTGACCAGTGGTATCCGGATCGGTACGCCATACCTTACAACCCGTGGTATGGGAGTTGACGAAATGAAACAAGCGGCGGGCTTGATTATCGATGCTCTAAAAAACTCGGATAATCAGAGCGTTCTTAATCAATGCCGGGATAAAGTTGCAGAACTTTGCAAGGCTTTTCCGCTATATCATTCATAAATACATGGAGATCATCGCATATGCCAGCCAAGGATGAACGGCCATCATGGGAAAATTATTTCATGGATATCGCTTGCCTTGTGGCCAAACGGTCCACGTGTCTGCGCAGGGCAGTGGGTGCAATAGTCATAAAAGATCGCCGTGTCTTAGCTACCGGGTACAATGGCGCGCCCAGTAATGTGAGCCATTGCCAGGATGCAGGGTGTCTGAGGCAGAAAATGGATGTGCCTTCCGGAGAGCGTCATGAGTTGTGCCGGGGTATCCATGCCGAGCAAAATGCTATTATTCAGGCCGCCTATCACGGAGTATCCATAAAAGGAGCGGCTCTTTATTGCACAAATTTGCCATGTTCCATATGCGCAAAGATGATCATTAACGCCGGTATCGTTCAGATTGTCTATAAATCGGGTTATGCTGATGATTTTTCTCTTGGAATGTTGACTGAAGCCAAGGTTGAACTTCTAAAACTGGAACAAAATCAGACGGAGGTTTGCCCATGAAATGCCCGTTCTGCGGGGAAATGGACAACAAAGTTATTGATTCTCGTGTCAGCAAGGACGGCGCCGTGATTCGACGGCGCCGTGAATGCATTGATTGTTCCCGGCGTTTTACGACCTACGAACACATTGAAGAAATACCCATCATGATAATTAAAAAGGATGGGCGCAGGGAAATTTTCAGTCGCGATAAAGTACGCTCAGGTATGCAGCGCGCTTGTCAGAAACTGGACATCAGTATGAACGCAATTGAAGATTTTATTGATGATCTGGAACGCGATTTGCGCGAAACCGGTGAGAAAGAGATACCATCCCGAGTTGTGGGTGAAAAAGTGATGGCTAAACTGCATGTGCTCAATGCTATCGCCTATGTTCGTTTTGCTTCGGTATATCGGGAATTTAAAGACGTTAATGATTTTGTCGATGAATTGAAAAGCTTGCTCAACGGTCGCTAAAACAGGTGCCTGTTTAGTATTTATCTTTGTATTCATCCAGCTATTCGGTAATTGAGTATGCGCCCATTGACGAGTTTCGAAAGTGAACCCGAATCAGGATCACTAACGGGTGATTTGGAACTTTCATATTCAAAGGATTCCGGGTAAATTAACACTTTCGGATGAACAATGTTTAGAAAGATGCTGCTGTTACACTCTGGTGCTTATCATGAATGATGCGAATTATATGAGAATGGCCCTTGATCTGGCCGCCAAAGGTGCGGGTTATGTTTCTCCAAATCCAATGGTGGGCGCAGTGGTTGTCAACGATGACCGGGTTGTGGGCAGGGGCTGGCACCAGGAAGCTGGAAAAGCGCATGCTGAAGTAAACGCCTTGGATGATGCGGCAGCGCTGGCTGCCGGTGCGACACTGTATGTTACCCTTGAACCATGTAATCATCATGGCCGCACACCTGCCTGTACTGAAAAAATATTAAAATCCGGTATTAAGCGGGTCGTTACGGCTATGGCCGACCCTAATCCCGATGTCCGGGGCGGGGGAAATTCCATGTTGCGTGAAAACGGGGTTGTTGTAAGCAACGGTGTTTGCGAAAAAGAAGCACGCAAGCTCAATGAGGCGTTCATTAAATTTGTAAAAACCAAAAAGCCATTTGTAGTTCTAAAACTGGCTGCCACGCTGGACGGGCGGATCGCAACCCGTACCGGCGACGCCCGTTGGGTTACAGGTCCGGCAGCCCGGGCGCAGGTTCATCATTTGCGCCATGTTCTGGACGCTATTATGGTGGGCAGAGGCACCGTGGCCACCGACGACCCCCAATTAACCGCCCGATTGGAAAACGGTTTAGGAAAAGACCCCGTACGTTTTGTGCTCGATACCAGGTTGCGCACTTCAGAGCATGCTAAGTTATTGCAGCAGCAGTCTGAAGTACCCACTTACCTGATTCATGGGCCTTGTGATAACAGGCAGGTTATGGAACGGCTTGCGGGCAAAGGCGCCAGGTTTTTGGAAGCTGCTGTTCGGCAGGGGCGCATTGATTTGGAAGTCTTAATGGCGCAGTTGGGAAAGATGAATATCACCAGCTTGCTAATTGAAGGCGGCGCCGGGGTGGCAGGATCTGCTCTTAGCGCTGGAATCGTTGATAAAGTCATCTTTTTTTACGCACCCAAAATAGTGGGCGGAGATGATGGCATCCCCATGATTAAAGGCCGCGGGGTAACGCTGATGCAAGATGCGTTGACTCTGGGCCAAATTATGGTTCAGCGTGTTGGCGATGATATAATGGTTGAAGGGTATTGCAGCAGGAATTGAGAGAACCTGAAAAAAAAGGTTGATTTTTTCATGTTTACCGGAATTATTGAAGGACTTGGAACGCTAACGGGTATCCGCCCAGGAGCGCAATCCCAATGCCTGAGTATAACGGCCGATTTTATACTGGACGGCACACGAATCGGGGACAGTATCGCTACAAATGGCGCATGCCTGACAGTTACCGGTCTTAGTGAACGTACATTCACTGCGGATGTGTCTCCGGAAACACTTTCCAAAACAAGTTTCATTTCAGCAAAAGTTGGGGATCGTGTTAATCTGGAGCGCTCCATGCGTCTTTCTGACCGGCTTGACGGACATTTGGTAAGCGGTCATATTGACGGGGTTGGTGTTTTATCAGGCCGCCGGACTAAGGGTAATGCCATTTTACTCACATTTGAAGCGCCGCCTGATGTGCTCAGGTACATCATTAAAAAAGGCTCCGTGGCAATTGAGGGTATTAGCGTTACCGTCAATGTGCGTGATGAACGCAGCTTCGAGGTGAGCGTTATTCCTCACACGGCAAAAATTACGACCATCGGTTTATTACGGGCAGGAGATAGGGTAAATATCGAGACAGATCTTATAGGCAGATATGTGGAGCACTTTCTTACTGGCGACAGTGAGAAACCCGAATCGATCAAACAAGGGGTAAGCTGGCAATTGTTGGCCAAGTCGGGATTTGTTAAATAAGGCCCATTCATAAGTGGCCAATTTGCCGGATATCTTTATTGTGCTGGAAATTTTATTTCTGCAATATCAACTTTTGGCATATCAATTACGATGCCTGTGATAAAACTTTTCGCACCTCTTGATCTCGGACAAATTTTCCTGTTTTTGAATGGGCACTAAATAGTATTAACGACGCACGAAATAGAATAAGGGTTAATGACATGTCGCGCATTAGTATTGAGCAGGCCATAGATGATATTAGAAACGGTAAAATGGTAATTCTTGTGGATGACGAGGATCGTGAAAATGAAGGCGATCTGACGATGGCCGCGGAGAAGGTAACTGCCAAAGATATCAATTTCATGGCAAAGTACGGCAGGGGTTTGATTTGTTTATCCATGACCGGCAAGATGTGTGATCAGCTGGAACTGCCCCTGATGGTTAAGGAAAACACATCACAATTCGAAACCGGATTTACCGTATCCATTGAAGCCAAAAACGGGGTTACCACCGGCATTTCCGCCGCCGATCGGGCAACGACCATTTTAACCGCGGTTGCCGATGACGCCAGCGCAAAAGACCTGGTCAGACCCGGCCATATATTTCCCCTGCGCGCCAGGCAAGGTGGCGTAATGATCAGGGTCGGACAAACCGAAGGTTCTGTCGATTTTGCCCGTCTGGCCGGTTTGAAACCTGCCGGTGTGATTTGTGAAATCATGGATGAAGACGGTACCATGGCGCGGATGCCTTCTCTTGAGCAGTTCAGCCGGGAGCACAATATCGGTATCGTTACCATAGCCGATCTGGTGGAATATCGAATGCGTACAGAGTCGTTTGTGACACGCGCAGCTCAAACGAATATTCCAACGGTATACGGCGGCGATTTTAAAATTATCGCGTTTGAAAATCTCGTTGATCAACTTACCCATATCGCCCTGGTTAAAGGTGATGTTGATACAGGCGAACCGGTGCTTGTCCGTATGCACTCGGAATGCATGACCGGCGATATTTTCGGATCATTGCGCTGCGATTGCGGCGACCAGCTTCATCACGCTATGAGCATGATGGAAAAAGAAGGCAAAGGCGTCATTGTTTACCTTCGCCAGGAGGGACGGGGCATTGGTTTGGTCAATAAGCTCAAAGCGTATGCGTTGCAGACGGAAAAAGGATTGGACACGGTTGAGGCAAATCGTAGATTGGGTTTTGAGGATGACCTGAGGGATTACGGCATCGGCGCTCAGATTCTCAGGAATCTTGGAGTTCGCAAAATGAGGCTGTTGACGAATAATCCAAAAAAAATGGCGGGCTTGCAAGGCTACGGACTCAGTATTGCGGAACAGATCCCTATTCAAGTCTCTCCAAATGAACACAACCGTTGTTACCTGGAATGTAAAAAGCTGAAGATGGGACACAATCTTCAATTGGATGACCAATCCAGTTAAAGCGGTTTTTGTCAAAGAATATATAATCTTGTTTGTCGTTTTTTTTGCGTCTTGTTAAAGTTGTGCTAAAGGTTCGAATGAGTCAAGTATGCAAACTTTGGCACGCCTTGAGCAAAAAAATCCTAAGCGGAGGAAATACATGCCGAATGTGGTTGAAGCAAAATTAGTTGCTGAGGGAAAAAAATTTGCAATCATTGTCAGCCGGTTTAATGATTTTATCGGTGATAAACTTGTTGGGGGCTCTGTGGACGCACTGATACGCAGTGGAACCATGGAAAAGGACATTGATATCGTAAAGGTGCCGGGTGCTTTTGAAATTGCTTTGGTGGCTAAAAAACTAGCTGAAAAAAAACGATACGATGCGATTATTTGTCTTGGAGCTGTTATCCGGGGCGCGACTCCCCATTTTGATTATGTAAGCGCCGAGGTGTCCAAAGGAGTTGCCGCGGCCAGTTTGGAAACTATAACACCCATTATTTTCGGTGTATTGACTACCGATACGCTTGAACAAGCTATCGAACGCGCCGGCAGCAAGGCTGGAAATAAGGGTTGGGATGCAGCAATAGCTGCTGTGGAGATGGCCAACCTGATGGAGATAGTGGATAAAATCTAATTATGGGATTACGTCGTCAAGCAAGAGAATTGACCATGCAAACGTTGTTCAGCATGGATATGAATAGCCGTTTCACGCAGCAGGCGCTGGAGGAATATGTCGATTGCTTTCCACCCGATAAAAATGTTTTACCTTTCTTTTTGCGCCTTGTTGGTGGTGTTTTAGATAACAAAAAACGACTAGACACTATTATAGAAAGTCATTCCAGCAACTGGAAAATTCATCGCATGGCATGCGTTGACAGGAATGTTTTGCGTGTAGCCATTTTCGAGTTGGTTTTTTGTGGTGATATTCCGTGCAAGGTCTCCATTAACGAAGGTATTGATATTGGTAAAAAATACGGTTCTCCAGAGTCAGGCGCTTTTATCAACGGTATTTTGGACAGTGTCAATATTGCTATTAATAAAGGGAGTTTGGAGACTTTTCCGGAGCCGCCGAATTTAAAAATCACTGAGGCGATGGCAGGCCGGATGGAATGTGCGCAAGGGGATTTTTTGATATGATTATAAAAGGAATGCCTGTAGGACCATTACAGGCGAATTGCTATATCGTGGGCTGTGAGCAGACAAAGCAGGCAGCTGTGATTGATCCCGGGGGCGATACGGATCGAATTTTGCTGGCATTGTCAGAAAATCAGTTGAAAGTGGAAGTTATTTTGAATACCCATGGCCACTTTGATCATGTGGCGGGAAACAAATCTCTTAAAAACGCTACAGGCGCGGATTTGATGATCCACGAACTGGACGTGTCCATGTTGGACATGCTTTCAGGCAGTGCGGCCGCCTGGGGATTACAGGCCGAAAATTCGCCCAAACCTGACCGGCTTTTAGCTGATGGCGATACGGTTAAATTTGGCCAAATTACCTTTAAGGTTATTCACACTCCCGGCCATAGTCCGGGCAGTACAAGCTTTTACGCTGATCAGGCTGTTTTCGTTGGAGATACCCTGTTTGAGGGGTCCATTGGACGAACCGATTTGCCGGGCGGCAATTTTAATACCCTTATGGACAGTTTAAAAAACAAATTGTTCGGGTTGCCAGATGACACCACAGTGTATACAGGTCATATGGGAAGTACTACCATCGGTCATGAAAAAAGGACAAATCCTTTTTGTACGGATTTTTAATCCGGGTACTGCTGTGTTGGATAGCGTTTTAAAAAAATGCATTTTCGGATTGGCGCCCGATATTATTATTATTATTTATGCCGTTTTCCATTAAACGTAATATCACCCGAAGCATTCACGTAGGCGGCGTGCTGGTTGGAGCCGGTGCGCCTATTAGCGTTCAATCCATGACCAACACCCAAACCCGTGATGTGGCGGCAACGGTGGAACAAATTCTGCGTCTGGAAGCAGGGGGATGTGAAATCGTGCGGGTAGCCATTCCGGACAAAGAGTCCGCTGATGCTCTCGCTGCTATAAAATCTAAAATTTCAATTCCACTGATTGCAGATATTCATTTCGACTACCGCCTGGCATTGGCTGCAGCTAAAAATGGGGCTGACGGATTGCGGATCAACCCCGGCAATATCGGCGCCTCCCATAAAGTAAAGGCAGTTGTGGATTGTGCACGCGATCTGGGGCTTTGCATACGAATCGGCGTTAACGCTGGCTCTCTGGAAAAGCAATTGCTGAACCGATACAAAGGTGCTACGGCCGAGGCTATGGTCGAAAGCGCCTTGAACAATGTGGCTTTGCTTGAGAAACAAGGATTTGATCAAATCAAGATTTCTCTGAAAGCATCGGACGTCAGTCGTACCGTTGAAGCCTATCGGATGATGGCAAGCCGCTGCAGTTATCCTTTGCATTTAGGCGTTACTGAAGCCGGTTCCCTTTACGCCGGGATTACCAAGTCAGCCTTGGGCATAGGAATTTTGTTGGCTGAAGGCATTGGCGATACCCTTCGTGTTTCTTTGACCCGTGATCCGGTGGAAGAGGTTCGGGTAGGGTTCGAAATCCTTAGGGCCCTGGGAATTCGTCATCATGGGCCTGAAATTATCTCCTGTCCCACATGTGGACGGTGCGAAATCGATTTGATGAAAGTTTCTCAAACAGTTGAAAAAGCTTTGCTGACTCGAAAGGCGCCGATCAAAGTTGCGATTATGGGTTGTGTTGTCAATGGACCCGGAGAAGCAAAGGAGGCCGACATTGGGATTGCCGGAGGCCGCGGACACGGTATCCTCTTCCGTAAGGGAAAGGTGATCCGTAAAGTGCCGGTTGACGAACTGGCGCAAGTTCTGCTTGCCGAAGTAGATGCATGGGAGCAGAATATAAACAACGGCCAATAATTCATTATAAAATACATATAGGCGGATTAGGGCGGTATTACGATGTCCGAAAATTCTTTTTAAGACACATATTGGACATTCAAAGACAAAACTTTGGATACAATGCAGGTATCGGTTGAATTGGCTATTTTTGACTGGGCGTTAACTGTTGAAATTCAAAAATGCCAAAATAGCACCGGTTAAATATTCATTTTGCCCGTTTTATAATTGTGAGCCTATTCATATAAATTCAGAAAGGTTAAACAAATGAGCAAAAAAGTCCAAACAGCCATTTCCCCGACACGCGCGCAAGATTATCCAGAGTGGTATCAGCAGGTAATTAAAGCTTCGGATTTGGCTGAGCGGTCTCCTGTACGCGGCTGTATGGTTATCAAACCATGGGGGTACAGTATTTGGGAAAACATTCAGCGCGAAATGGATGATATGTTTAAGGATACAGGCGTCAAAAATGCCTATTTCCCACTGTTTATTCCTTTGAACTTTATGGAAAAAGAGGCCGCGCATGTGGAAGGGTTTGCCAAAGAATGCGCCGTTGTCACACATCATCGTCTTGAAAAGGGCCCCGAAGGCGGTCTTGTACCGGCTGGTCAACTTGCCGAGCCTTTGGTTGTACGCCCCACTTCGGAAACTATCATCGGTGAATCTTTTTCCAAATGGTTGAATAGTTATCGTGATTTGCCCATTCTGATCAACCAATGGGCAAATGTTGTTCGATGGGAGATGCGTACCCGGCTTTTTTTGCGTACAAGTGAATTTTTATGGCAAGAGGGGCACACTGCCCATGCCACCGCCGAAGAGGCTCTTGAGAGAACTTCGCAGATGCTGGAAGTGTATTCTCGCATAGCGCAAGATTATTTAGCTATGCCAGTGATCAGGGGCAGCAAATCAGAGGCGGAACGGTTCCCCGGAGCTGAAGATACCCAATGTATTGAAGCCATGATGCAGGATCGAAAAGCGTTACAGGCTGGTACGTCGCACTTTTTAGGTCAAAATTTCGCAAAGGCATCCAACATCCGGTTTCAAACCGCGGATGAAAAAGAGGCTATTGCCTGGACGACTTCCTGGGGGGTCTCCACCCGGCTAATTGGCGGATTGATTATGACCCACAGTGATGATGACGGATTGATCGTACCTCCCAAGCTGGCTCCCGCTCATTTGGTGCTGCTGCCGATCCTGAATAATGAAGCACAGCGGTCCAAGGTTATGGAGTACACTGAAAAACTGGCTGCACAATTGCGAGAACAACGCTATCATGACCGAAGGCTGCGGATTGAAATTGATACCCGCGATATTGGCGGGGCAAGAGGCTGGGATTGGATCAAGAAAGGAGTTCCCCTGCGCGTAGAGATTGGCCCCCGCGATATCGCCAAAGATGCCGTGTTTTTTGCCAGACGTGACAAATCTCATCGTGAAAAGACATCCCTGCCGCGTGAGGAGTTTTGTAATTCCATCTGTTCCATATTAGATGAAATTCAAGGCAATTTATTTCAGCGGGCCATGGATTTTCGGCAAGCCAACACACAAAGAATTGATAATAAAGCCGAATTTTATAGTTATTTTACTCCTCAAAACAAGGAGAAACCTGAAATACATGGAGGCTTTGCCTTAACTCATTGGTGCGGAGAAGCCAAGTGCGAAACAAAAATTAAGGAAGATTTAACAGTTACCATAAGGTGCATTCCTTTTAATTCCGGCAAAGAAAACGGCAAGTGCCTTATCTGCGGAAAACTTAGCAAACAAAGGGCCATATTTGCTAAGGCCTATTAATATGAATTGGCGGGATTTACTTTGTTAAATTTATATTTGTTAACATCTCGACCTGCTGAGTGACATTTTACGAATGGACATTCAACCTGGTTGTGCTTAAAGTATTCTTATTATGATCCGAATCAGCGATATTATCGATAAAATTGCCGAATATAATCTGGACGCTGATATGGATCTCATCGATCGGGCGTATATTTACACCGCTAAAGTTCATGAGGGACAAATGCGCCTGTCTGGTGAGCCATACCTGTCGCATCCTTTAGAGGTGGCTGGCATACTCGCAGACATGAAGCTGGATGTGATTAGTGTAGCTTCAGGATTGCTTCATGATGTTATTGAAGATACGCATGCTAGTGAAGAAGATCTGATCAAAATTTTTGGGGAAAATGTCCTTCACATTGTATCCGGCGTCACAAAGCTAAGCAAGTTGTCCTTTAGCAACGCCCAGGTTCGTGAGGCCGAAAGCATTCGGAAAATGCTTTTGGCAATGGCTGATGATATTCGCGTTGTCCTTATCAAGCTCGCTGACCGTCTGCACAACATGCGTACCTTGCAGTACCACAAAAGTTCTGAAAAGCAATACAAAATCGCAAAAGAAACTCTGGATATATATGCCCCCATTGCCGCCCGGCTGGGTATTTTCTGGATAAAGAACGAGCTTGAAAATATTTCCTTTATCTATCTAAAACCTGAGGAATATACACGCATTAAAAAACTTGTGGCCAAGGATAGACAAGAGCGTGAGAATTACATCGAGACGGTAAAAGAATACATCAAGCGCAAAATGGATGAAAATAATATGCCCTGTGAGGTATTGGGGCGTTATAAGAATTATTACAGCATCTATCAGAAAATGCTTAAACAAAATCTTGCCTTTGACGAAGTGTACGATATCATTGCATTTCGAATTATCCTGAACACTATCCCGCAATGTTATGAGGCCCTTGGCATCATCCATTCCCTGTGGAAGCCTATTGCAAAAAAGTTTAAAGATTACATTGGTATGCCCAAGCCCAATATGTATCAATCCTTGCATACCACAGTGATCGGGCCCTATGGTGAACGAATTGAAATTCAGATTCGCACTTATGAAATGGACAGGGTCGCAAAGTCCGGAATCGCAGCACATTGGAGCTATAAAGAGGGTAAAACCTCTGATGTTCAGACCGCAAAAGCCTTTGCCTGGGTTCAAACCCTTGTGGACAATCATGCCAACGTCAATGATCCTACCGAATTCCTGGAAAATGTAAAAATCGATTTGTTCCCTGATGAGGTTTATGTTTTTACGCCGCAGGGGGATATTAAATCCCTTCCCCGAGGAGCCACGTCTGTGGATTTTGCTTACCTGATTCATACCGAAGTAGGTAACCAATGTGTAGGCGCGAAAGTAAACGGGCGGATGGCGCCTCTGCGTTATGAACTTCAAACAGGAGAGTCCGTTGAAATTATAACTCAGAAGGGGTCTCAGCCCAGCAAAGATTGGCTGATATTTGTCAAGTCGGTTAAAGCCCGGTCGAAAATACGGCAGTGGATTAAAACTCAGGATAAGAAGCGCAGCTTTAATCTGGGCCGGGAAATGTTCGAAAAGGAGTTCAGAAAAGTCCGCATGAATTTCAGTACTTTGTCTAAAACCCCCGAAATGGACAAAGTTGTGGAAGCATTTGGCTTTAAGGAATTGGACGATTTGATTGTTTCTGTCGGCTATGGAAAGATAACACCTCTTCAAGTCGTCCGAAAAATAATTCCGAAAAAAGAAAAGGAAAAGCAAGAGGGAAGATCCCTTATCAGCAAACTGATCGGCAGGGGGCGCAAGAAAAAAATCGGCAGCGGCGTCATGGTAAAAGGCGTGGATGATGTATTGGTTCGGTTTGGCAAATGTTGCCAACCTGTGCCGGGGGACGTCATTATAGGGTATATCACGCGCGGATTTGGGGTCACAGTTCATCGTTCCGGGTGTAGTAACATCATAAAAACCAACCCGGACAGGCTGATAGATGTCCAATGGGATGAAGAGGCCAAAGAAACTTATCCTGTTAAAATTGTCATTCGATCTTTGGATCGTGTTGGAATGCTGGCGGATTTGGCCACGGTTATCAGCAAATACGGGGCCAATATCCAAGACGCCAGAACTCAAATCAGTGATAATAAAGCAGTTATTAGTAATTTTACAATTACAGTGGGAAACACTTCACAGTTGAATAGGGTTTTAGCTGCATTGAAAAAGGTAAAACAAGTTACAGAAGTATATCGGGTGAGTTAGTTGCTGTTAAGAAATGGGTAATTTGATCTGTTATGCTGCTAACAGCTAAGGCGATTGACGTAAAAAAATATAACATCTTAGCAGATAACATATTGGGCTTAGATTCTTTTTTTTGTCTTCAAGGCGTGTCAAACTTTGCCTACTTAACGAATTCGAACCATTGGCATAACGCACAAGACGCAAAAAAAAGGCATGCAAGATGGTATATTCTTTAACAGAAATCGCCTTAGGCGATTGACGTAAAAAAATATAACATCTTAGCAGATATCATATTGCGCTTAGATTCTTTTTTGCCTTCAAAGCGTGATCCGCCATTTTAGAATGCACGGTAATGTTTTTGCATTTGTTTTCCGCATTGCGCCAATTTTTACAGCCAAAGAATATGGTCGCATTGCCGCGCTTTTAAAATAAAAACAAATCCAAACCCCGGTAATAACGGGATATAAACAATTTTAAAAGATAAAAAAGACGCAAAGAAGTTTACCCAATCAGGCTTCTGCCCGGCGTTTAGACATTCCTCTCGGAGCCTTTAGAATTTTTCCTGAACGGATACAAGAAGTGCACACCTTCATTTTTTTGGGCCGCCCATTTTGCAGGGCTCGAATATTCTGCAAATTGGGAACGAAACGGCGTTTATTTAGATTGTGGGCATGACTGACATGGTTTCCCACCAAGGGGTTTTTACCGCAAACTTCGCATACTTTGGACATGATGTCGCTCCATAAAAAAAATTATGAAACCCTATGGTTTCAAGTTTTCTAAAAAAATCAAACCGAAAACATACCTTGTTTTTTTGATCATGTAAAGCTATTTTTCAGTTTCTTCGGTGTCCGGTTCCACGATCTGTTCTATGGCGCTTTCTACAGTGTCTTGATTCGTGGTGCTTTCTAAAAAAACTTCTTCCTTGTCCATTTTTGAAGCATTGGCCTTGATCAAAGCCTCGCAATTGGCGATGTAATATAAGGCTTTATTATGGTTGCCGACATCCGGATAGTTTTGCACCACCATCAGAAATCTTTGCAAGGCAGCCTCATAATATTTGCTTTTATAATAAAACAAAGCGACATAAAGCTCGTGTCCGGATAGGCTTTTGAGGCAGTTTAAAATATGAGATTGCGCTTTTTGGGCGTATATATTATTTGCAAAGGACTGTATTAACCGGTTAAAATGAGTCATGGCTTTTCTTGCCGATGTCTGGTCCCGGTCAATGGTATCGATTTGATCGTAATAGCATCGGCCGATTTGGTAGATGACGTAAGGGATAGCTTCATTTTTTGGGTGCAGTTGCTCAAATTCCTCATATGCCATAATGGCTTCAGGAAATTCATCAAGGTTATAATGAGCATCGGCGATTTTTAATTCGGCCAGAATGGCGTATTTGCTGAAAGGATACCAATCCTTGAGTTGTTCAAAATTTATAATAGAATCGCGGTAACGGCCACGATCGTAGGCATCGACACCGTCCTGAATAAGATCCTGTGCCGGTTTTTCAAGATTATCGTTTGAAAACCAAGCACAACTGTTCAAAGACAGTGCAACAAAAAATACAAAAATTAATAAAAGGTAACGTAACATAACGATTTCACTTCGATAAATTCGGATTTAAACCATCGGATCATCTTGCAACCAAAACCCCGCTGATATTGCGGGGTTTTACGCCAATCCCATAGGATATTGTTTTTTATTCTTACTCTTAGAAGATGAGGGCTCCGTCAGATTTAAATGTTAATATAATAGCACAAAAAGAAAGTGTCGCCTAAAAGGTATGGGTCTATAGAATATTTTTAATGCTGTCTTCAAGCTTGGATTTGGCAACCATACCGGTAATTTGATCAACTACTTTTCCTGCCTTGAAAAAGATAAGTGTAGGGATAGCCTTGATGCCGTATTTCCCAGGTGTAACAGGGTTGTCGTCAACATTGCATTTGGCAAAAGTAATTTTGTCGCCATATGTTTCAGCTAAAGCTTCTATTATGGGGCCGATGGCTTTGCAGGGGCCGCACCAGGGCGCCCAAAAATCAACCACCACAGGTTTTTCAGCTTTTAGTATGTCCTCATCAAAGCTGTTATCGTTAATATCCTTAATCGATTGTGCCATAATTTAGCATTCCTTTCTTGGTAAGATTAAAAAAAAGAAATACCAAAATAATATGATAATATGTGGCTTGTCAACCGCTGCAATTGCACTCAATCTAACAACTGCCGCTATCCTGTATTGCCCTTAAGGCCAGCAGCGATCCAAACCTTGCATTAAAATTGTCTTTTTATAATATCATCAATATCAGCCGAATGACAGATTTATAAGGCTGTGTTGGCAATCGTGTTTGGTATGATGCCTGTATTCTCGAGTTTGACATCATATGATACAAATGGCATCCGCGATAAAATACCCCTTTGGGTTATATCGGGCTTTAGCAGCCTGTATTGTTATAGGCCCGGCTTATTGCATCTGTTGTTTCGAGCAATTTTTGTCTCGAACTGCTTTGCTCAATAATGCAACACCGTGGAGGATTCTACAGCTTGCTCATCGTAGGGAGAACCTCTGGGTGGAATTTCTTCAGACCTTGCCGGATCGATATCATAGAGCGATCCATCTGCGGTTGTTTCAAGGATAACCCGCATTTGTTCATAAGCATGTTTGATGATCATGCCATTTTTTTTTTGTTCGTTGTGGCCTTTGAGTTCAACAAGGATGCTGCCCGCACCGGCAATTCCATAGGCGTTTCTGGCAATTCCGGGAAATTCGCCGCCGGGGTATAAGGTCACTGTTGAGTAACTAAAATGTTGCATATGATCATACATTTTTACGCACAGTTGTTTTGACAAATCTATGTAATGCTGTTCAACATTTATATTGTTCGGCCACAGGATTGAACTGGTGACATCTTCACCGTCTTCGGTGATATAATTTGCCTGCTGATGGAAATCGGCTATCCAGATCGGCAGATATTTTTTAAACGCGTCTACCACTGCAACCGCTTCGGGCACAGGGGACAGGTTGGGGTCAAAATGACGGCCTGACAAATCCGGGTTGCATTGTATCTGATCACTCTGGGCCCAGTCTTGCCAATGATAGCGGTTAATATCATAACTGTAAAAAAGATTGCCTTCCGAATCTACATGTGAAGTTGAGTATACGCCTCGGCCCTGATTCAAAAATTCCTGAATAATGTTTCCCTCATCATCAAAACAGTTGCTTGAATTACGGACAGGGACATCAAAGTCTGCATTGCCGCGAATGAAAAATTTTGTACCTTCAGGATTCACTCTTATAATCATCAGGACATAAAGATTATCGAGAATGCTTCTAACACCGTTGCTTGCGGCGCCCAATTTTTCCAGCAACCACAATGCCGATTCAGTTGGCAAGGGTTCATTGCCGTGTTGCTGGGTGATGATCATGACAGGTTCGTTTAAGGGGTCGCCAACCTTTGCCATATAAATATCTTTGCCGTAATTGGTTTGTCCGATCACCTCAAGTTTAACCAATCCTTCTGATTTTTTTTCTATCTGGATTAGTTTTCTGACAAGTTCTTCATATGAGCTGAGGCTGGAAAGGTTGCCGTCTTGGTTGCT
Organism: Desulfobacteraceae bacterium; assembly: GCA_024230435.1. GTDB lineage: Bacteria > Desulfobacterota > Desulfobacteria > Desulfobacterales > Desulfosarcinaceae > UBA2230. The sequence continues at coordinate 297 of JAAERL010000406.1, read as the reverse complement.
GTTTATCGAAAATCCGTCTGAAGTATTTTCGATTGTCGCATATGCGCTTGATGCCGCAAAGAGCATTGTTGAGAGGCAAAAGAGAAAAACAAAACTATATGCAATTCGATTTTTCATTAAATTTACGCTCCTGTTTTTTAGAAATAAAGAAAGTATTGTTAGTGGCGGCGTGAAAATGTTACAATTGTGGCGGTTTAAAAATGTAATTGAAAAAGTCTAAATTTCGCAGCCGCCGGAAGTGCTATTTCCGGCGACTGAAAATTGTGCTACCGTTTTTAGATATCGATAGTTTCTTTC
>JAAERL010000405.1 GCA_024230435.1 Desulfobacteraceae bacterium | reverse complement strand
GGCGGAAAAGAATATACCAGATTGAGCAGAATTTTTTTTCGTATTCAAGGCGTGCCAAAGTTTGCATACTTTACGTATTCGCACCTTTGGCATAACGCACAAGACGGGAAAAAAGACATACAAGATGGTATATTCTTTAACAGAAATCGCCTTAGTGCGGGCCGCAAAAAATACTGAATGGGATAAAAAATGTTCTGTTTTTTTTTGGGGGACGCCTGATCAAAAAAAAAACAAAACATAGTGGATGAGAATTGTATAGGGGCAGGCCATAAAAGGCCCGCCCCTGCAGGAGAAATGTTATAGGATTATCGTTTTTTGAATTCTACGGTAATTGCATGCATGACTAACTTTGCTCCGATGATCAGGCCTATCAGGCAAAATCCAAACAAGAAGATTACACCTGTAAAATCGCCTGCTGATGCGGAGATGAAGCATCCGCCACCGCCACCGCCACTGCTGCTTGATGAAGAGGAGCCGCCGTCGTCACCGCTGTCATCGTCACCGCCATCGCTGTCTCGAACAACTGCTGGGATAAAGGGTGACAAGCTGTCTACATCTGCGCTGATAGTGTAATTTTCCGTGTCCACGGTACGGTTGGTGGTTTCCGCTGTCCAGGTTTCACCGACCAGGTGCATGATCTGCAGTTGGTCTACATCCTCGACCAAGGCAGGATCATATTGAACCTGTACAGTCACTGCGTTAACCTGAGAGACTTGCGCACTGTCACTTGCTGCGGCAATGCTGAAGTCATACTGATCACCGGCTGCTGTGGCTGTATCCGGCAACGCGCTACGTGCCGATCTGGCGAAAATGCCCCTGCTGTTGGCTACCGCGCGGGACTCTCTAGACAGTGTGCCCGGCTCTTCATCGGTTTTTTCGATGGAGACGATGGCTTTACCGTCATCACTGGTGTCTAAGGCTCCGGCAGGTACGTAGATCTGAGAGGCGTCGCCGTTGCCCAGTTTAACCTGGCCGGGAATGTAGACACTTACAGAGTCTTCATTTTTGGCCAGAGTGTTTACGTTAAAGCTGATCTGTTCGAGTAAGGTAGTTTCGTCATCGCCGTAATGCACTGCCAGGGTTAAGATTACCGTGGCATCGGCGCTGTCCTTTGTGTAGCTGGCGGACAGGTTGCGTTTGTCACCGGACAAGATCACGGTGGAAAGTGTTCCGTCGCCTTGGCTGACATAGATTTCTCCGCCGGCAGTTTCCGTTGTGGGCGCTGTAGAGACGACTTCGATGCTGTCATCGTTCAGATAGCTGGTGCTGAAGATGCCGATGTCGATAACGTTGGCGTTATCAGCGTTTTGGATGGCCTGAGCCATGAGAACCGGCACGGTTTCCCGGCTGATGGTGGCCGTGTTGCCGCTAATATCTTCGGTGACGGTAAACGGCTCTCCCACGGTGAAGATATCAGGCGGACCGTCATGCCCGGTTTCGCTGTAAAACACCAGTTGGTAGGTCTGGCCATCGGCCAGTCCGGGAACTTCATAGGCAGAGTATGTTCCGTCTGCTTCCGCGGTCAGGTTGCCGAATGTCAGGCTCTGGTCGTTGGTATTCATACAAATTGCACCGCTGATATCCGCCGTAGTGGGATAACCGCCGCTGGCAAGGGCTAGGCCGCCGGATACGGTATAACCTGCGCTGGTCCATGTCACATTCAAGGTGTTGGCGCCATCGGCAACGACTACGTTGTCGATAACCTGGGTGGTCAGCCCGTAGTTCATAAAAATGGCCTTGAAGGTACCCGGCTCCAGGTTGTCAATTACGTAGGTGGTGGTCAGGGCGCCATTGGGAGCGGGAACGCTCATGACTTCGATACCGTCCATTACGTCTTTGTAGATTACGCCTTTGCGTTGCAGCATGATAATGGAGGCCGGGAAGTTATTGGCTTCATCTTTAAAGGGAATCATGAACTGAGAAACGCCGTCGTCCGGAATGGTCAACGTGCCTGACAAGGTGGCTGTTGCGGGAGCCAGGACAAAGTTGGCATCCGTAGTCTCCGGGGCCACATTGTACTTGCGTTTTTCTCCCCATTCAATCTTTCTGCCCCAGTCATCGAACATGTCAGGACGTTCGGCTGCTATCAGGTCATAGTATTCCACTTCAGGGTTGATACCATAGACTGTGTAATAACCTTGGGTATCGGACATACCTTCGGCCTCGGCCGAACCGTCATGGGTATCGGACGGCATGGCGAATACTTCAACACCCGGGATGGGATTGCCGCTGCTGTCGGTAATCCGGCCCTGGATTGTGGTTCCCTCTGTCAATTTAATGGTTCCTACGCTAATATCTCCGGTGGCTCCATCGGGGATTTCCACACCGGCAATGACCCTGCCTACATAATTTTTAGCGCCATTGCTTTTTTGGCCGTGGCTGGCTTCTACTACTACGACATATTTGTGGCCCGTGGGCAGCGCCGTGAGGTGAAATTTACCCGGGGTGTTGTTGGTGCGGGCGCCTTCAGAATCTGAACCGTCACCGCCGCCTGAAGAGCCGCTGTTCATCAGGTCTTCGCCGTCTTCAATGTAGCTTTGGGACCAATCGTCATCACGGGTTTCACGCCAGGAGCCTTCAACATGGTCAACAGATTCGCAGCGCACCATGATACCATCAGCGGAGGTGACCGCTTCGCCGGTGTCCGCGTCTACTAATTTGCCTACGAGGTTCGCGCCTTCTTCAATGGTCAGGTTTACCGATGTGTTGGTGCTGCTTACGGTAAATTTAGAGCCGCCGGGAACATAGCGATCCGTCCAAAAGCGGACCAGGTAGTCGCCGTTGGCCACATGGTTAAAGGTAAAGCTGTAACGGCTGCCTTGATTGAAATCCCGTTTCATCAAAGGCTTGCCATGGCCCATGAACTCACGCTGAGCAGTTTCCAGTTCCAGGTGACCGACCCACCACCACTCTTCCCATGATTCAGAGTAGGTTTGAGCTTCGGGAAGGGTCAACTGGCCTGTTACCGTATACCCATTTGCGAATTCAAAGTTTACGCTGCTGACATCGTCATCGGTGATAACCACCATCTGGGTGGTTGCGGTCCAGTGATGGGTTTCTTCACCGCCGTTGAAGAAATGGCCCTGCATGGTTGTGGTGTCCATCTGGCTGATACGTTCCGAGCTAAACGGCGGCATAATCATGTAAGCACCCGGAGACAGACCGTCAATGGTGAAGGCGCCGTTGGCTTGAACCATGCCCATGCGCGGATCTTCGCCTCCCATGAACATCATATCCATTGGCATGGCCATAACAGCGGTTCCCTCAACGTCTGCTTCCATGCTGATTCTTTCATCATAGGGATCGGTGGTGTCTTGGCGGTCATTGGAATCGCCGCCTTCGCCATCACCGAAATCATGCCAGGGAGCATCTGTTGTGCTTAAAGTAACCGTACCGGAAATGCTGTAACCTCTTTCCAGTGCGATATTCAGCGTGGTGGGGTTGCTATCGTCATTTTCAACGAAGCTGCGATCCATGGATACGCCTACGCTGGAGTCGGGAATTAAAAAGCCATCGCCCTGGTATCCGCTAAGGTCACTTGGACTGCCCTCGCTATCCCAGCTCATAAAGCCTGTATAGGCGCCGGCTTTTACGACGTAGTCGCCTGTCCCAAGACCGCTGACGCTATAGGAGCCGGTGGAGCCATTGATGCCGCCGTTGGCCACTGTGGCGATTTTGGGCGGCAGCCAGTCCCAGGGCCGTTTTACTTCAACAACAATACTGCTCAGGTCAAAACCATCAATACCGGTTCCGGAAATGACGCCTTGCACGATGCCTTCGAATGGTTTGAGAGTCAGGTTAGCGGCGGTGCTTCCGGAAACGGCTACAAATACAGGCGAATCACCATTTGAATCAACGAGTTCATAACCTTCACCAAACCAGCAGTTTACTTCATAAGTGGCGTCGTCGAGTCCGCCCAGGCTGAACTCAACACTTTGGTTTTCACCGCGTGGAACACGCACATTGGTGCCGCTCCAACCGGCGGAGTGAGACCATGCATCTATCCAGACGTCCAATGAGTCGCCGCTGTCGCCATACCAGCGTTCCAGATTGGTGGTATCTCCTTGAATGGTAAGTGTGCCGGTGATTTTGCTGCCTTCCGAGATCTCAAGGATTCCCATATCTTTGTCTGAACCCTGAACAACTTCAACATTCTCTGTAATGTTACTAGCGTATCCCATTACCCGTACTTCCAGGCGATAGGTTCCGGCCGGTATTCCGTCAATCGCGAACTCGCCCACACTTGTGGATTCGCTTTCGCCATCGCCATCCTCACGCCATGGATCGATGTTTCCCCAGCCCCAGTAGCGGTCATCAGTATTGGATTCGTTGATGGCTTGAACATCGATGTGGTTCCAATCAGTAACCGCGGCGGGCAGTTGGACCGAGCCATACAAACGGGCCGCCTTGGTTAATACTATGGTTCCTGCGGTTCCGCCGGTAGAGTCTACAGGTATGCTGACACTGCTCAAAGAGTTGCCGTTGCTGGTAGCCACGTAGCCATCAGCATGTACGTTTATCTGGTATGTGGCATTGCCGTCGGGAGGGGGAATATTTATTGAAAAATCTTGGGAGCTGTCGCCAACTGCAAATTGGACATTCGAGTTGCCCCATCCGGGCCCCTGGATATTGTGGCCGTCGATCCAGATCCACAAGTCATTTTGTTCCCAGCCCCATTGGTTTTCAAATGCTTCGAATTGATCTTCAGTTTCGTCAAGTGCGCCATTTGAGTTGCGATCCAGTTTGAGGGTCCCGGTGATCGTTATTGCATCGCTCATTTCGATTGTGCCGGCACTTGCGGTGGTTTCGCCGGAAGCCAGCGTGACATTGGTTTCATAGGTCACTTTTCCGTCAGCTTGAACCCGCAGGTGGTAGTCTGCATCCGCTTCCAGCCCGGAAACCGTAAAGCTGCCATCGGATTCAGTGCGGCTTTCGCCCCAGGCTAAGTGGGAGCCTGCTTCAACACGGGCGCCGATGACCGGATCACCACTGCTGTCTACTACGGTTCCTGTGATACTGGCTGTTTCGATTCTGAGGATCATGGTTTTGTGTGCTTCAGTTTCTCCGAAGTCACCATCGCCGTTTTCGTCTACCCAGACCTGAACTTTGTAGTTACCATTGGGCAGGGTATTCCAGTTCTGATCCCGGCCTGACCACCAGACGTTCATCAGTTGGCCGCTTTCCATCCACCAATTGTCTGTTTTGTCAGTGTCACTTTCGTACCACCAGTGTTCCCAGTCTTCCCATGGAAAGTCGGTGCAATAGCAGTTTGCGTCCCAAGTGATGGTGATTTGCTGGTCCTGAAGGTCTGTACGCGGATAATCAGATGGGTAGGTATAGGTCCAGCTGTCTCCATCCGAGGGGTTTTCCGTAGGCGGATTCCAGGGATGGGAGGAATCGGACCAATCAAAGGGGGTGAGGTTGCCGTCTCCGTTGGAATCAATAACAACCCGTATTTCCCTCCATTCATAGTCGCTGCCCCCGGTCCATATTGCGCCGATCTGGGCTTCGACATTACCGCCAAGGGTCAACGAAGATGTTGACTGTCCATTGTAGGTAAATGTGTCTGCAAAGTTTGTGGAATCGATTTGCGAAAAGTCAACCATTTCCTGGCTACCAACGACACCTAACAGGACATCATCCACTCCGGCGTTGGCTGGTACGGCCAAACCGGTCAACAGCAGGCAAGATAGGGTTATGGCTAATGCGATTCTAATGGTATGTGGGCGTTGCATTGTTCTACCTCCTTCTTACTCTTTGCTTTCTTTAATGGTTTCTTGAATTAACGCCGTTCGCTGAAAACGGTACCAATTTTTATTTCTTTCGGCCGAGATCCGGCCGTTGTAGAATTTATTGTTTTCGCTTCGCGCTTTCAGGGCTATACCTTCCTGGCGGTATTTTGAGTATGATTTGGCCATGGCTGTGCTGCTGGGGCGGTAATCCGGCGCAGGATATTTGCTTTTATAACGGAAGCCTGTAAACCCTAAAGAGCTTTTGGTGATTTGGACTGGCGGCTTGATTATTTTTCTGGCTGCTGCAGGACCGGCGATGGTAGCGCCAAGTTTGGATTTGCCACCGGAAGCACTGCTTGTTTCCCTGGCATATGAGGCGCTTGAGCGGGGGGCTGCGCTGGAACCGGTTAGAACGATATACGAGGATGGGGTGTTGCTCTTTTCGAAGACTTTTACTTGCTGAATTTGAATGTCCTTTTTACCGGGTACCCTGGCAAAGACCATTGCATAATTATGGGGTTTTACAATCTGGCGGATGGCTTTTTCGGAATCAAGCGGAGCGCAAATGTCGAACGATACAGTGGCTTGGGCCAGCTTTTCATCCATATAGATAGTAAAGCCGGTGCGCTGAGCCAGATGTGTCAGGACATCACCGAGATTAACGTTTAAACCCTGGCCCTTTATCCAGTTGTCACCGGTTTCAAGTAAAAAATCGCTGGCCTGGGCCGTCATGCCGAAAAGGAGTAGAACTCCCACTACCACCAAAGCCGGTATCCACTGAATCGCATTTGCGGATACCGGCTTTGCTGAGCGGCATGCGGCCCAGGCGGTGAATTGCCATATCGTCTTTGATTTGAATTCTTTTTTCTTTTTCACTGCAGAACCCCTTTACGCTTAGTTGGATTGGGTTTTAATATCCGATCATAAAATTAGAGATGTTTAGTGCGCCGAGTTAATGAGTTTTTAATTTTTAATTTCATGATTTCTGAATTATTTTGACCGAAGTTATAACCATGTCCCGTTTATTGGCGTTGTATTTTGTTGAGCAAAAGGCTTGCCAAAAAAAAATCTATTTGAAAATAACTTTAATATCGATATGTTAAGTTTTAGGATGGGAATAGATGAGCAGGTTTTAACTTTTGTAATGATAGAGAAAGGGCAAGCTCTAACTTTCAATATGGTAGTTCATGTCTGAGATAATGAAAATCGCCTGAAATGCATCGGAACATTTATTTGCGTAAAAATGCCACCAAATAAGCCGTAGCATTTTTATTTCAAAATTGTTCTGTATTGCCGGTAAGTAAAAATAGTTTGGGGTTGGATTTCGCTGCGTTCAATCCGATCTGCAATCCCGTGTTGCTGACATAAGGTACCATTTGACCAGGCAATGGAATGTGAATTATCCTTTTTTTAGAGTCTGGATGGGAGACTGGGTTTTAGGATCAATTCATGGAAAAGTGAGGAAAAGGATTGAAGTCTGATCGTGAAAAATGGAATGAAAAACACAATGACATGAAAAAGGGCGATAAGCCTTCGGACATTTTGAGAAAATTTGTTTCGCCGGTCAACCAGGCCAGGGCGCTGGATATTGCCGCGGGCAGTGGCCGCAATTCGCTGTTTCTTGCAAGGCAGGGATTCAAGGTTGATGCCGTGGATATCTCAGATACGGGTTTGCTAAAATTCAGTGGGCGCCATGAAGGTATCAACGCTATTTGCGCTGATTTGGATTTTTTTGATATTGCGCCCGATACCTATGATCTCATCATTAATATAAATTTTCTGCAGCGCCGGTTGTTTCCTTTGATTCTTGAAGGATTGCGTGCGGGCGGATTGCTGATCTTTGAAACGTTTGTGGAGCTGGAACCTGTGGCGCAGCAACCCGGAAGCCGTGATTATTTGTTGCGTCCAAACGAGCTGTTACGGGCGTTTTTGCCTTTGTATATTCTTTATTATGAGGAAATGCCTGCTCAACCTGGCCATAAAGCCAGCCATGTGGCTTGCCTTGCGGCTAAGGCGATTTACAGTTAAATAATATACCATCTTGCATGTCTTTTTTTCCGTCTTCTGTGTTATGCCAAAGCCCGAATACGTTAAGTATGCAAACTTTGGCATGCCTTGAAGACGAAAAAAAATTCTGCCCAATATGGTATATTCTTTTCCGCCAATCGTCTAAAAAAATTGAAAAGCTCCAGGGCGAGCGGTTTTGCCCTGGAGCTGTTTTCCGCACAAACAAGACGGCCTGAGATACAGATTGCGCTTACGCCCCTAACTATCTAACAGCAAATGGGCCCTGGTAATCAAGCTGGGCAGTTGCTGCTGATTTGGCTGCGCGAACCAATGGCGCCGTCTCAGGTTCCGGTATAAGGGTGTATGCAAAGTGATCCAATGCGCTACCCATTGCTTTGATCATTTGTTCCTCAACTTCATAATTGAGGTTGTCCAGGTTGTCTTCAAGCGTATGGTAATTTGCGTCATAAGGCTCTCCTGCTGTGCCGCCATAGACGAGCGCTTGTTCTTCGGTTTTAATGCCGCCTGCACCAGTGAACAATCCGCCAACCGGTATGTCTGCAAGCATAAATGGAGCATAATCTGAATTTCCTCCCATGACTGAAGGATCGGTGGCGAGATCTTTTTCTGCAAAATGATTTACAAAAAAAGATTCGATATATTTTGATCCGTAAGGTCCGGCAATATCGGTATCGGAACCATCACCATCATAAACAAAGCGGACGTAGTTTGGAGAAGCGATCATATCAAAGTTCAGGTAAAGCTCAATTGTCGCCAATTGTTCTTTTGATAATTGACCGACGTAATATTCCGAGCCAATGAGCCCGAGTTCTTCCGCTCCCCAGAAGGCGAATGTGATTTGGTTTTCCGGCTGAATTTTCAACCATCCGATTTTGGTTGCAACTTCAAGCACTGCCGCGCTTCCACTGCCGTTGTCGTTAATTCCCGGACCGGCCAATACGGAATCAAGGTGTGCCCCGATAACTACAGTATTGTTCGGATCACCTGCTTGCGTGGATGCCAGAATATTATGGCTGTTTCGCATTTCGAATTCCGTATCCGTCGAAATTTGCGCTCGCACTTGCTGTGTTTGGGATAATTCATACAGGTCAGCACCGATTTCATGTGTTGAAAAAACTACCGGAATCGTAATTTCCGGACCGCCCAGGGTTCCACGGATGGCATTGGTGCGGTTTGTTTGACCCTCATTGTAGATGATAGCAGCGCTTGCGCCTGCGTTCTGGGCATTGATGGCCTTATCATAAAAAGAGCAGCTTCCCCTTTGAATCAGGGCAATAGCTCCTTGCGGAAAGTCAGTGAAGTCTTGGGCTTCACAGCCGCTATTGCTGGTATTGGGTTCGGACGCCGGAGGCATGACCACATCTACAGGTACAAGTTGGGCTTCGGCATCGCCGCTGCCTGAGTAAGTCATTGTGTAATAACTGTCTTGCGTATTTGGTTCATACGGCTCGTTTGCAGGATTTGTCGTCTGGAATACGGGATCGGATAATTCCTGAAAATAGGGGAATTCAAACTCTTGTTTTTCAACTTCATAGCCGGCCGACTTCAACCAATAAGCGACATAGTCAGAAGATGATTCATATCCTTGTGTTCCGGCAGAGCGGTTATTATCGTTATTTTTGGAAATTTCCATAAGCGCTTGCTGATGTAATTTTACGCCATACAAATTTACAGCATGTTCTATCTTGAGTCCATCAGGCGTAAAAATATTTGTTTCGGCATTGACGGGCAATCCGATAAAAAGTGACATTAACAGGCCAATTGTGGTAACGGATAAAATTTTTTTCATCTAAAATTCGGTGTTGAAGCTCTGGCATTTATGCCGGAGAGCAAGCACCGCCTCCTTTTTCTTGTTGATAGTTTTAGCCATTGGCATGATGCAACAAACTGCAATACTTCCAGTTAATACCTTGTACAGTGCCGGTCCGGGGTTTTTGCCAGTCACTAAAGAAAAGCCCGGCAGGAACTTTTAGTCAGTTCGGCAAAAATCCCGAATACTCGCTGCATTGGAGTCGCCTTCAATTTCTTCGCTTTTGCGGGATAAGTCCGTCCCGACGATATTAGCGATACCTTTAGCGCAAGCAGCCGCCGGTTTAATCCCTTTAAACCTGTTTAACTGCCTGCCGCAGAGCCTAAAGGTAGTAAAGCAGTCCAAGGTGGTCTGTTTGCGCCGTAACGCAGCCCTTCACAACAGCCCGTGGCGGCTGCGCCTTAGTCAATGTACGAATCTGTGTTCTTACAAGCTTCGCCCTTCAGGGCGTGGCAGTTTATTCTTTCTCCTTGCGTTTCTTGGCATCAAGTCCCCAGCATACGGCCAATTGGAGCGAAGATTTCATGCACAGCCGAAGATAAAAAATAAAACAGCACAAGACAATGAACAGCAACTTTGAAGTCATAATCCGTATTTTTTAGGTTTCCTGACCGTTTTTGCCAAATCTGTTTTTAAACGATTCCGATTTTCAAAAAAACCTATACCAATTATGTTTTTTCTACCGGATAAAACTATTTATTCCAGCCATCCGGTTTATGCGGCAACAGAACATAAGACAACATTAAAAAAATATGCTCTTCGTATAGCAATTTTTAGGAGAAATATAATATACTTCATTTTTTTTTGAAAAGAACATGCATTATATAGTTCGTATACTAATGGTAGTCAACTATAAAATAAAAAAAAGAAGTTGGTGCGGATATGAGTATTTTATCGTGAGATCTGGTATATAATTGTATTTGTCAGAGCATGGATTAACTTGTGTTTATCTGGAAATGATCTATTTGTCTATTTTGAGGCTGAACACAAACGTATTATTTCAATTTTAGGATTAAGGGATGTGGAAAATGAAGTTTTTTGATGACATACCCGGTAAAGTAGTTCTTACCGAAGTCGGTCCAAGGGATGGTTTGCAAATGGAGCGGCAAATTCTCACAACGGATGAAAAAATTCATCTGATATCAGCATTGGGCCAAGCCGGGCTTCGATGGATTCAGGCGGCTTCATTTGTTCATCCTGAAAAAGTGCCTCAAATGAATGACGCCGAGGCCGTGATAGAACGATTACCGGATATGGATAAGATCAATTACAGTGCGCTGACCTTAAATCAGAAAGGGGTTGAGCGCGCATGCCGGACGAAAATTCCGTGGATTGAGATATCCTTATCCGGTAGCCAAGAGCACAGCAGGGCAAATAGTGGCATGACAGTAGAACAGGCAATGGAGCAGATTAAGCCGATGATAATGATCGCACGCAGGGCTGGGCGAAAGGTGCGTGGAAGTATCCAGTGTGCTTTCGGATACCTGGACACAGATCAGATCAGTGTCGATGCGGTTAAGCGATTAACCGGTTTGTTTCTGGAAAACGCAGTGGATCATCTTGTGCTGGCGGATACAACCGGCATGGGGACCCCGGTGAGCATCAGGCTGGTTTTAGAAGCCGTTTTGCCAATGGCCGGCGCCATTCCGGTGTGTCTTCATTTGCATGATACGCGCGGCTTGGGGCTCGTTAATCTAATGATCGGGCTTATGATGGGTGTTCATAATTTTGATACATCCATTGGCGGCTTGGGGGGCTGTCCGTTTGCCAAGGCGGCTGCCGGTAATATCGCCACAGAGGATACCGTCCATATGCTCAATAGGTTGTCTGTTAAAACCGGAGTGTCCATCGAACGTCTTGTTGACTGTTCGAGACAGTTGAGCAGGCTTTTGGGCAGGCCTTTGCCTGGAAAAATCTATAAATTAAAACAATAGAGCTCTAAATAGGCTTTTACATGGCGCCTATCCAAGGCCCTTAAAATTTTATCCCCGGCATATCAATCAGACGCCTGCGGAAAAATTTTTTGCACGTCTTACTCTCGAACAAATTTTCTTATTTCACCGGCGGGTACAAAATAATTTCTGTATTAAGTTCCCGGCTTACTAAGCCGATAAATAAAATGGTCAGGTGCGGTTAGTATTTTTTTAATTGCGACAAATACGGTATCGGGGACTCCGATGCATTTTAATTCGATTTAATTTAATAAGATAACTAAAGAATGTGAATTAAATTATAGTTATGGAAATCAAAGAATCAAACAAAGAAACAGTGCTTTTGGTCGATGACGAAGAGAGTATCCTTGAAGTTGCCAGGACGTATTTCAAATCCCGCGGCTATAGTGTTCTGACCGCCGGAGATGGAAGGCAAGCTGTTGAATTGTTATGGAATAATAAAGTTGATTGTTGTTTTACCGATATCAATATGCCGACAATGGACGGGCTTGAATTTTCCGATTTCATGAGAAAATATGACAATTCTGTGCCCGTTGTCGTCATGACAGGGTACCCTTCCCTGGATAGCACCATCCATACGTTGAAAAACGGTGTCGTTGATTATTTGATCAAACCGATCAATTTACAGCAGATGGAAATGTGTTTAAGAAGGGTTATGCGCGAGCGCAAACTCTTTGTGGAAAATTTGATCCTTGCAAAAGAGGTCGAAGGAAAAAATAAACTTGAAAAATTGAATGCCCAATTAAGTTCAAAGGTTGATGATCTGAATATTCTGAATCGAATTCTCACTGATTTTTCAAATGTTTATGAAAGTACTGATGTGTTTAAGCAATTGGTGAATATGAGCATGGAGATAACAAAGGCGGACGCTTCGTGCTTTTATATGATCAATGATTTTATGCAATCGCCGACCCTGCTTTCCTCCAGTTTTAAAAATAAATCAGAAAATACGCATGATGATCAGGCGGTGAACGCATCTGACGCTTACCCTGAGGGGTTTTTTAATGAACAAGACCCTTTAATTCAAAAACTTGTCGAGGAAGCCGCCCAAGACGGCCAACCGTTGCTTATTCAAAAAAACAACAGTACCTGGGGACGGCTTCCAGGTCAGGTGCGCTCTTTTGTTCTGGTGCCGTTGACAATTCGCGGTAAAATATTTGGTGTTTTAAGCGCAGTTATTTTTAAAGATAACGCTTGTTTTTGCGAAAAGGATTTATATTATTTGTCTTTTATGGTCAACAAGGCGTCTGTAGCGATAGAAAATCTGGCATTGTACGATAATATTTACAGTAACCTGCTTTCCACCGTGTATGCCTTTGTCAAAGCAATAGAGGCGCGGGACCCATATACCAAGGAGCATTCCAGCCGTGTTACCCATATTGCTCTGGCCCTGGCCAAAAAAATGGGATGCACGACCGAGGAACTGGATATTCTGAACGTAGCGGGATTGCTTCATGATATCGGAAAGATAGGTATTCGTGACGATATCCTTTTAAAGCCCGGGCGCTTAAATCGAGAAGAATACCGCATTATTCAGCAGCATCCAATCATCGGCTCGCAAATCATGGATAAAATGGGCCTGTGGGATCGTGAAAAAAAAATTGTACGCTGTCATCATGAAAACTACGATGGCACCGGCTATCCTGACGGTTTGGCGGGTGAGAAAATTCCGTTTTTAGCCAGAATATTAAGTGTTGCAGATGTTTATGATGCTATTGCCTCGGACCGCGCTTATCGAAGACGCATGCAAGAGGATAAAATCCGGGATATCATGTTTGGCGGTTCCGGCAGCCAATTTGATCCGCAAATCATTGAGGTGTTTCGCCAACTATACGAAGCCGGAGATTTTGCAGAGGTAAAGGAGCAGGACGAATAGAACGGTCAACAACCGGTCCTAATTCCCCATCACAAACCCTCTAATTTAGCTCCATTGATTATTTATCGTCTCATAGCTATTGATAATCTTGGTTATCTGCCGTAAAAATAGTTGACAATTATAACTGGCAAGACTTTTTGCCTCAGCATTTGCATGGTAGTTATGGATATTTGGTATGCACCAGCTACGGCGAAACAATGGTTCCGCAGACTGGTTTCACTACGATTGATTTTGGCTCTTATTATAGGCATTGTGTGTGTTTGCGTGGAGTTCCGCTTAAACTGGATTGAAAAAACAGTGGGCGGTTATCTTGTCCAGAGCAATTCAGGCAGGCCCGAGTCGGGCGCAATATGGGATCAAGGCCGGCAAACCCATTTGGCGCAGCAAACCCTGAAATCCTATATAACCCAGCGCCGGACTTCTCAACGTGAGGCCCGCCAGGCCTCATCATTAGGGCAGTTGGTGTTATCCATCGATCATAAGGATGGCGCCATGGTATCTGCTGAACATTTCGTTGATTTATATCAAAAATTACCTCCGATTCTTTCCAATGAAATGATCAGCCCCTTTACCCTGTTGACCTTATTGAGCGGGGGACACTGGCGCCGCACGTTTTTCGAACTTCAGGATCAGATCCTGATGATTTATTTATTAGATAATAATAATCAGGTGCTGCACAGGCTGTCTGTGGGAAAAAGCCTCCTTGCTCATATTAAACGCGGAGAGGTGGCCATTGATTCGAGTTTGGATCAGCTTGCTGATTTCGGCCGTAATATTTATTCCTCGGAAAAATTTTTCAAAACGCTCAACTCGTTTCCCGAATCGGTACGAAAGGGTATTATTGCCCACCCGGAGGATTTGCTTCGAATTTCCGGCAAAATTATCCGTGTAGGCATATCCTCTTCCGGACCTGCAAATATGGTCGACTTGGGCTTCGAGGTCGAAACGGTCGAGGGGCCAAAGGTTATCCTTGTTCAAGGCCGTCAAGCCGATGTGGACCGGCTGTTGAGATCAATGCAGGGGGCATCATTTTTTGATTGGATGAATTCACCGGGGGACAGACCTTGACTTTTTTTATGGGCATGCTTCGCTTAACCGGCGGTTTGTTGGCTTTTTGCTTTATGTTATCAGGCATACTTGCTTTGATTGGGACGTTTTTTTTCTTTACGCTGGTTCCTGAGCTTCCTCAAATCCCTGATCCTTTAAGCCGTATTATTGAAAGACCGCCCACGGAAATTTTTGACGCCAATGGCGAATCCATAATGAAGATTGGCGGGCGGGATTTCGTCAGTCTGGACCAGATCTCTTTTTATCTGGTTCAAGCCATTTTGGCTACCGAGGATCACCGTTTCCGGCAACATGAAGGTATTAATAAATTACGGACCATAAAAGCGTTATCGGTTACATTGTTTTCCAAAGGACGGGTACAAGGCGCTTCGACTATTACCCAGCAGCTGGCAAAGAATTTATTTTTTACCTTTGAACAGACGTTATCCCGCAAAATTCGCGAGTTGCTGGTAGCTTTTCAGATCGAAGCCCAATTCAGCAAGAATGAAATACTCGAGGCTTATATTAATCAAATCTATTTCGGGCCTCAGGCTCAGGGGATAGGCGCTGCCGCGGATGCCTTGTTCGGTAAATCCTCTTCAGAACTTAATCTGGCGGAATCGGCATTGTTGGCGGGGCTGCCCAAATCGCCCTCCCGGTACAATCCCTTGAGATATTTTGATAGAGCAAAAAAGCGCCAGCGCATTGTTTTAAATCGTATGCTGACCGTCGGATTCATATCCGAAGATGAGGCTGTTGCAGCACAGTCCGCAGAATTGAAATTCAAAGGCAAGAGTCAGGCGCGAAAAGCCGCCGGCTATTTTGTGGATTGGATTTTAAAAGATCTTGAAGTGCGTTATGGCCCGCAGCTTGTCTATCATGGCGGCCTCAAGGTCACCACTACCCTTGATATGCAGATGCAGCTCGAAGCGGAAAACGCCATTCGAGATGGGGTGGTGAAAGTGGAAAAAATGATGGCTAACCCTGTCTTGGATAAAAATCAAAGACTGGAAAAACTTCAGGGAGCTTTAGTGGCGGTCCAGACGACATCCGGAGCTGTAAAAGCAATGGTGGGCGGCCGGGATTATACAGAAACCGAGTTTAACCGCGCTACCAAGTGCAACCGGTTGCCGGGCTCAGGCTTTAAGCCCTTTTTATACTATACTGCTTTTGAAAAAAATGGATTAACGCCCGCGTCCGTAATTACTGATCAACTTGTATCCATACCTCTTCAAGGAACCCGGAATTGGCAGCCTAAAAATTTTGATAGGAAATACCGGGGTCCGGTTATACTGAAAACAGCGTTTTCCCATTCAATCAATACCGTGGCAGCACAGCTTATAACCCAAACCGGGCCGGAAGCCGTGATGCAAACAGCCAAACGCTGCGGTATTGAAAGTCCCCTTATTCCTGTTTACTCCCTGGCGTTAGGCACATCCGGAGTAAGCCCTTTGGAAATGGCCTCTTCTTTCGGTGTGTTTGCTACAGGTGGATTGCGGTATAAGCCTTTTGGGATTTGGCGTGTTGAAGACGCCTTTGGGCAAGTGCTCGAAGAAAATATCATTAGCAGTAGCCGGGTGCTTGATTCCCGGTTGGCTTTTCAGATCGTGGATATGATGCAGGCTGTCATAGATGAAGGCACGGGCCGCCGCATTCGAAAAATCGGATTCCGGAAACCTGCAGCCGGAAAAACCGGAACCACCAATAGATACCATGATGCTTGGTTTACTGGCTTTACGCCTACTTTGAGCACTTCAGTATGGGTAGGCTTTGACGGTGGCGGCATCGGGTTGAAAGATAATTATCGCAGGGGAATCACCGGCGGCCGTGGGGCTGCGCCGATATGGGCTAAATTTATGCGCGTTGCCACTGAAGAGGACCCGGCGCGTCCATTTTTACAACCATCGGGTATGAGTATGGAAACGGTGAATATTTTTTCAGGTCAACCGGTGGCTCCTGGGGATGTTGACAGTGTTCGGGTGCCATTAAAGAAAACATCCGTTTTTCCGTTTTTTAACAGATTTAAAACACAACCATGAACGCAATATTTAGACATCTGGGTTTCAGGCTATGGCTGACCTCCTGTTTAGGAGGCTTGCTCTGTTTTGCGGTTTTGCCATGGTGGCAGGAAATAGCCGGGATCAATGCCCTGGCTGTTCCGGTGGCGGCGATTTTGATAGTTTGTTTTTGGGGCTTCGGCTGGATAATGAACCGTCTTGGAACATATTTTGTAAGACAACATGTCCAGGAAGCTGCCGTATGGGAAAGAGCCGGTATGATGACGGAGGCAAAAATGGCTTTCGAAAGGGCCGCGGCTTCCTACGATAGCTATTGGCTATCGCCTTTAACCCGGAAAAAGCTGCTCAACAATTTTAAGGCCCGATTGGTTCGTTTTTACCTGGCTCAACCCAAATTGCTGCAAAAAGCAAGAGTATTGATATGCGACTATCTTTGCCATACTAATCCTGCTGATGAAACCGTAGCGAAAAGCTGGCTTGAACAAATTTGCAAAATAGATAGTTGCATTCGCCTCGAACATGAAACCGTTGCCCATGTCGCGGAATACTTTAGGAAAAATAAAACGATTCAACGGTTGGCATTATCGTTTTTCCTGAAACACCGGCGATCGGATTTTGATGCTTTGCAAACGTATCATCAGGCATGGCAGTTTGAGCTTATTGATAATGACGACATACTTTTGGCGGCGAAATTGCTTCAAGACGAAGGCTGGATCAATGATTGGTCTTTGCAGATTTATCTGAAAGCCATGCAACTTGGAGATAATATGTGTCTTGCAGCGGTAGCCGCCGCCGTTAAATGGCTGCCGCCAACGAAGCAAAACCGGCAGGCTTTGGCCCAGGCCGCCCAAATTACCGCTCAAATTACCGAAGAACAATCCAGGCAGTTGGTTGCCGGATTTGAGCCGGCGGAAACAATTAATGAAAAACCTGCCGCAAGAAAGGAACAGAAAAAGAAAAAAACGCTGAGCCGGACTGCTGAATACATTCCGCCTTTGGCGGCGTCATTCAAGAATATAGGACTTCGAGGACTTAACCATCAAAAACGTATTTTTCATAGATTATACATCGTGTGGCATCAATCACCTGTGTTCCGCAAATCAATAGCCGGAACCGGTATCGCTTTAATGCTTGTGATCATGACGGCCGTGGGGCTGCGTTCAATCAAATCAAAGGACGATGAATCTGCAACCGATAATTCCCCGGTTGCTGAAACCGGTGCTCCGGCTGATAGTGTCGCCAATGATCCGTTTACCATCCAGGTGGCGGCTTACCTGAACTATGAAGACGCTGAAAGTTATGTTGACCAGCTTAAAAAAAAGGACCTGGATGCCTTTTTGACGCAAGTAATCAGTGCAAACCGTAAGTGGTATCAGGTTAAAATTTCCCATTTTGCTTCCAAAATAAGCGCACAAAACTATGGGGATCAGTTAAAGAGCAAAGGATTGATTAACGATTTTTATGTGGCGATTTATAATTCAGCGGATTAGGCAGTGCCTTTAGGCGATTTTTGTCCAAGACTATAATGTCTTATTTATATTTTTTTCCGCCTTCTTAAGTTGTTCCAAAGCTGCGAATAAGTTAAGTGTGCAAACTTTGGCACGCCTTGAAAACAAAAAAATCTAAGCCCAATATGGTATCTTTAAAGATGTTATATCCCCATTTTCTAAAAATGACCTGAAAATCCCATGTATTGATCGAATTTGGGGTCCATGGGGTTTCCATCGGCATCTTGCCCGTTGAATGAGAAAACAATATGGACAGGGTCTATTGTTGCGTTGGCCTCTGCGTTCTGATTGATGCTAAAACGAACCGTTGCCGTTAGTTTGTCTGAGTCATAATATACATCGGAAGGGTATAAACTGAGCTGAACCTCCGTATCTTCAATGCCCAGACCGTAATTATAGTTTTCGGCCGGTCCGAGGCCCGAAGCCCGTTTAATAGTCCAATTAAAAGGATCTTCCACCGTTTCTCTATTCATTTCTTTGTTGAACTGAAATTCCATTGTTAAACTATGACTGGCATTTGGTTCAGACAAATATGAGCTCATATCTGAAATCTGAGTTTTTGCCGGCAGGTAAAAGTGAAACGTCCCTGTGGCCCAGGCAGTCGTGATTTGAGGTTTAGTTGTTTTTTGTATGTAGGCTTTCAGCAGTGAAGCCAAATCCGGATCTTTATGCTCTAATGTAGTGAGAATATCTTCGGCCTTTTCCATTTTACCGGCGTTTGCATAAACATATCCCATTTCAACATAGGCATCATTGAAATCACGGTTTCTACTCAGGGCGTTCTCAAACGCCTCGATAGCCGCAGTGTATTTTTTTTGAGCACTAAGTGTCTGACCCAACCCAAAGTAACCGCTATAGCTATCCGGGCTCCTGCTGATGATTTTATTAAATTGATTTTCCGCATCGTTATATCGCCCGGTACTTAAATACCCTTGTCCCAAGGCGTAACGATTGACCGGGTCGTCATAAATGCGCACCGCTTGTTCGTATGATTCAACGGCCTCACCCGAACGGTCTTCGGCCATAAAAAGGTTGCCCAACGCAAGGTGTAAATCATCTCTCTGGGGCAAGAGTTTCAGCGTTTGTTTATATGCATCAATGGCTTTTTCTGTTTCATCCAATTTTAGATAGGTCTGTGCGAGGTGTTTTGTGGCGTCGACTGCATATTGGGAATAAGGAGACAATCCCAATGAGCGTTTAAATTCAACGGCGGCTGCCTCGTAGTCTTCATCCATGTATTTGTCAATACCATTGGATAATGCTTGGGTTGCCAACGTTTCCGCTTGATAAGACTGGTTTTCCAACGCCAAAAACAAGGTGTCTGCGGATATTGATAATGGATCCATATGCTTTATCTATGCCTCAATAATCATTTTTCGCGTTTTATCAGCGAAATAGCCATTTGCCTGTTTCGCCGGTGGAACTATCTCATATTGGATATCGGCTGATAAAACACGCAACTTTAGCTCGTGTCCATCCATAAACGTAAAAAAAATCACATTTTATGCATCTGTTAAAGACGTTAAAATGTGATTTTTTTCCTGTTTTTTTCGATACCCTTATATTTTGCGAAATGTAAAATTTTTATTTGAAGGCATTAAATTTTCTATGAGCAGGCGGCTGTGGAAAACGGTGCTCAGTTTAAGTAATAAAAATGCAATAATCAAAAAAATCACTGTATTGGGCTCTATGCTCTTTTTTATATCGGCATCCAGTAAAAACAAAATAGTAAGGCCCGCGAAAAGGATTTCCAAAAAACCTGCCAAAATAGCCAAAAACGGGTGACGGCTGTAAAAATATCCGCCTCCGGGAAATGCCAGTGCCCTTATTGTAGCTTTTTCTGCAGTCTTAAAGGTTAATTTGCAATTGGGACATCTTTGTTTTTCGTTTTTAAGCGTATTGCCGCAGCTTGGGCATAAATGTACGCGTTGCTGCAAATTTCCGGCTTCTTCTGGGGTTAAAACCGTATTGTTCAAAAGCATTTTGATCTTTTTTATTTCTTTGCGAAAAATATAAGGAAACACCTCTTGTTGACCACTTTTATAACGGACTTCTAAATTGCGGCCTTTAATTTGAATGCTTGCACAATCTTCATACAAGATTTGTGAAACCGAGCTGTGTGCTGTTTTGTTAAAATACGTTGGAATGTGAAGTATGCGTTTGCTGGTAAAAATTAAAATCGCCCGCTTAAAGTATAGAAACGAAGTCCCGGAGAAAATTCGTTCAAGCATACTTGCGGGGGAGTAACCGGTAGTCAGGCAGCGGATATTTTCATTTTTATGAAGGAAGAATTTTACAAAAGCGGCTTTAATAATCAGTTTACGCTGCCGTTTTTCAAAGCTTAGTTTGTGTTTGTTTTTGTGGTCTGTAAAAATTGTGGAAGAATCAACCGGAACACCAAAGATAGTTAAAGGTTGCGAATAAATGTTTTGCTCTATTTCTGATAAAAGCCTATTTTTTTGAACCTTTTTCATGATTATTCTCCAACCAGAATCATTTGTTGTTCTCCTCGTTTTTGTCATAAAAATTAATCATAACCTTTTCATCTTCCGTTACTTTACACAGCAAGGTTGATGCCATATGTGAAATATTATGTGAAAATAGCATATTATGAAAAAAAATGAAAAAATGCAGATTTTTAAAAAAATGGGGGTATTTTTACTTTTACAGCTATAAATTACTGCAATTTTATTAATAATCATCAAAGGCGAATTTGTATTTTTCTGTATACAATATTGCTAGCAGGTTTACTTTTTATGCAACCACGGAATCTATGAGAATGGCTGACTTTAGTTGTATTGTCAAAAGGTTATCATTTTGTGCGATATTTTGTTAAAAACAACTGCACCATCACTGAGGAAATTATCGCGTGTTTTTCTCAAATACATATGATATAGTTTCGGTCCAAAGACGCAGAAATTGTTATTTTTTTAAAGCATCCACTATTTCTTGAATTTTGTATGGGAATTTGGCTGAGGCCCATCGGCGAAACAGGCAATTGGCCATTTATGGATGAGCGTTAGGGCAGCGAAGATGTAAATTATTTGACCTTACTTGTTTTTGTATCCAAGATCCTGAAAACGAATCCAGATCCGGCGCATTAAGCCAACGAAGGTTTTTATTTTACACGAACCTTATTTTGCTTATCGGGTTGGGGGACGTTAGCGTCGTTAGATGCACGGTAATTTATTGCCGTGAGCAGTACCACCTCACATTTTGATCCATTCATAGATAGTGTTCAACTGCGAAATAGAAAAATTTGTTCGAGACCGGGGCGTGCGAAAAATTTTACTACGGGTATCTGTATAGATATGCCTAAGGTTAGTATTGCGAGGATAAAATTTTTCGCACGCAGCAAAGGATATTGGGTAAATTGGGCCGATATAGCGGTTGAGCTGGAAAACGCTATTAAAAATGAAAATGGAAACGTATAAGAACCGGTTTCCAAAACAGGCTCTAATAAGAAGAGGGGGAAAAAGCGATGGTAAAACTGAAAAAAATTATTTGGTTTGTGTCTCTTGTTACTTGTTTTAGTTTTAGTAGTATTGCGATCGGCTATGCGGGGCAACAGTGTTCTGATCGTGATGAAATTTTTGAATTTTTAGGATCGATTCCAGCAATGACTGTTAACGAGCTAACAAACGATCCGTATATACCAGATGGGCATTGCGGCTTCAAGTTGTCCTTCGATCAACCTTTGGATCATCAAAATCCGGCCGGACAACGTTTTACTCAAACAATGGTTTTGTCACATCGCAGCCGCACAGCGCCTTTGGTAATGCGCACTCTTGGCTATTATTTGAGGTATTCACCATCGGAGCTTACGGTTCTTTTAAATGGCAATCAATTGTCTATAGAGCATCGGTTTTTTAATGAATCGATGCCAGATCCGGTGATATGGGACTTTTTGACCATTAAGCAGGCCGCAGCGGATCATCACCGGATTGTTAAAGCGATTCGTCCTTACTATACCGGTGCATGGCTTTCAACCGGCATCAGTAAAGGGGGAATGACTGCCTCCTATCATCGCCGCTTTTATCCAGATGATGTAAATGGAACTATTTCCTATGTGGCGCCTTTGAGCTTTTCGCGCAAAGACGAACGTTATGATTATTTTCTCGAGCAAGTGGGAGATCCGGCGTGCCGCGACAAACTGGTCGATTTCCAAATAGAAGCATTGAATCGCAGAAGCGCAATGGAAAAGCGGATGAAGCTGCTTGGAACCTATAACCGTTGGCCCGGTGGTGTTGCCCAGGCCTTTGATTACATTATCAGTGAGTTCTACTATGCTTTTTGGCAATATCAACCGCCGTCAAGGTGTAATTATATCCCGCCGGTGACGGCAGACGATAATACGCTTTACGCATTTATAGAGGATATCGTTGGTGTAGCCAGTTGGGAGGATTCCCGGATGAGCATTTTTGAGCCCTATTATTACCAGGCTTATCGCCAACTTGGTTATCCATTGCTTTACACCCGGCCCATAGATCACCTTCTGCAATATGATCCCAATGATTATCTGCCCTATATACCCCAGCAGATTGCCCCACCGGAACCGTTTGAGCAAGCGGCCATGCTTGATATTTACAACTGGGTATCCCGCGATGCCAGAAGGTTCATGTCCCTTTACGGAACCTTCGACCCTTGGACAGCGGGCGCCTATCCCACCGGCCATGAGAGCGAAAGCCGTGAAGTTTATCGATTCATGGCGCCTGAGGGTAATCATCGCATCAGCATTTTGGACCTGACCGAAGATGAGCGAAACAAAGCGTTGCAGGTGTTGGCAAATTGGACCGGAGTGGAACCGGACCCGGAAGCATTGGAAATAGCACTGAGAAAAGACAGGACATTAGATGTTTACAAACGGGATGAACGATTATGGTTGCTTGAACAATTAGAGCAGCGGCAACGCCGCAAAGCGATTCCATAGACGATTGACAGCATAATCGGCTCAAAACAACGGAAGAATATGGCGGATGCCGCTTAGACAGGCGCTTTCATTGTGATAGTGTTTTGTTTGCACGGATCTATCAAAAACGGATGAAACCGCTATTTGCAGGTCACGTTCGTATCAATGTAATTTGATATAAATTCAATGTGATATTTAATGTTGGCAATTGCTGGCATATGATTTGCTCATTATGCTTGTCAGGTTATGGAAAACAAAATGCTTTAAGTGCGCCAGATCAGGAAAAGGACGACCAGCCATGCTAATTGACATGCCAAAACTTTTGTCGCCAAATGTAAAGATTTCGTGTTTCGTCTGTGAACGTTCATTAGCTACGCATGTAGGCCGCTACCGATCAGGAGATTTGACCGTTCAAACTTGCTTGTGTTCTGAGTGTATGACATTAGATCCACAGCGCTTACTTAACAAGGCAATAGGAATTCAGGAGACAGAACAAAATCCTATTGACAGTAGCAAAATTACAACCTCCATGTCTTTTTTGCCAATTCCTGTTGTAGTTTAGCATTGATGTAATTCACACTGTTCGTCACGGTCCGGTTGCAAATGAGTGCTTTTTAGAGTTATCGCACTAATGTTCCAGCTATTGTATTGCTTAAAAACCCCCGGTTTGAAAGGCCGGGGGTTTTTTTGTTTAAACCGGATCTTAGCAAGCTATTAACTTGGATTGTTCAAAAGCTGTGCGGCTGGCTTTTTTATTTTAGATGGTTGATTCGACTAAAAAACGGTTATTTGATAAAGGTGAAGCACAGCGCTTTTTTATTTCCTTTTTTTATGTTACTCAAGTTGAAGATCCACACCCATGGCGACGATATATGTCAATAGTTATCCAGATAGTTATCCTGAAATTAATAAGCTTGGCCGGCAATTAAGCTCTGCCGCAAATAAGGCGTGCGAAAAACTGAATCACAGCTATATGGTTGATTTACCGGAATAAACGTTTGAGCGCAATTTAAGGCTCGATTGACCGTTTTCAGAAAAATTATAGGTGCTGAAGCTAACTTTTAAAACCGCAGGAGGCGATGTGATGAAAAAATGTTTCAACATTTTAGTTTTTCTTCTTTCTCTTTTCTTTTTTGCAATGCATTCATATGCCCACGTTCCATATGTTCAAACAAAAGACCGCGATAAGGTAAGCGTGCCTGGACCTATTGAAAAATGTTTGGGATTTTACATGCACCTTGATGAGGAAAATGATGTTGACATGTTTTATTTCCAATTGGAAGAAGATGACTTCAAACCGGGAATAACCATGGAAGATATACACGGAAATATTCATGATCTTATTGTTACGGATGAAAACGGGGTGACCGGCAGGCTATTGCATATCGCACCGTTAGTACCTGCTTGTGAAGTCTATCAAGATATTTTGCTTACTATTGCGATTGCCGGGCCCAAGCAAGAATACCTGTTGCCCGCGGATGAATCTGTTAATTTACCATTTGATACCGATGATAGCCAAGGCGTGTACATCGTCAATAATGATGTACAGGGCGATATCTGGTATGAGCAATATTCTTTTAAATCCTATTTTTATCAAAAGAAAACAGATATCATCCTCACAAAGGCTGGTCAATACCGGATATATGTCTGGCAGGCCAGTGGCGCCATTGGTGATTATGTCGTTGAGATCGGAAATATAGAATTTTTTGGTTTCAAAGAGATCGTCAGGAGTGCTTTTTGGCTTGAGCATCTTGTCTATGATGGAGAAATCCGTTCCGGCCAGTGTAAGGAACAACTGAAAAAAGTAGATGGTGAAAATCCAACACAAGCCGAGTTAATTAAATATTTCATAGATATGCTCGGTGAAGGGCATACGCCTTACTTTTAAACCGTGAATCGTTAAAAGAACGTAAATCATGCTCGTATCTTGCTCAAGCAACCGGGTTCTAAGGCGATTTACAGTTAAATAATATACCATCTTGCATGTCTTTTTTTCCGTCTTGTGTGTTATGCCAAAGCCCAAATACGTTAAGTATGCAAACTTTGGCATGCCTTGAAGACGAAAAAAAATTCTGCCCAATATGGTATATTCTTTTCCGCCAATCGCCTAAAGCCATTTGTGTGAATTTGTCAAAAAGTCATTCACACCCGGCGTTAACCGTTACCGGTTAAATAGTGTCTATCTATAAACAGGTCGTTTATTGGATAGACGCCGCCTGCTAATTGACAGTAAATCGCCAAATATTCAGGGGGATGATTAAGTATGGGAAAAAATATCGGATTTATTTCCACCCGGTTTTCCGGCACTGATGGTGTAACGATGGAAGCGAGTAAATGGGCCACAGTATTGAGAAAAAAGGGGCACAATTGTTTCTGGTGTGCAGGAGAATTAGATCGGGCACCGGAAAGGAGTTATCTAATACCGGAAGCCCACTTTCAATATGAAAAAAACAAATGGATAAACGAAAGGATTTTTGGTCGTAGGGGACGTAAACCCGCCGTAACGGAAACCATTCATGCAATTAAATCTTTGCTGAAGGTTCAAATCCATGAATTTGTAGAAAAATATTCAATTGATCTGTTGATACCTCAAAATATCCTGGCAATTCCCATGCATGTTCCCCTTGCGCTTGCGTTGACAGAATTTATCTCAGAGACTGAATTTGCAACGATAGCGCACCATCATGATTTTTACTGGGAAAGATCGCGTTATCTGATCAATGCCGTTAGTGAATATTTGCGAATGGCGTTTCCTCCGAATTTGACAAGCGTTGAACATGTTGTGATAAATTCTGACGCACAAGAACAACTGGCCTTGCGAACAGGTATCTCATCGATCATTATTCCAAATGTGCTGGATTTTGATAATCCACCTAAAATTACGAGCAAGCAAGACAGCGATTTTTATCAATCGATTGGCTTAAGTGCGGATGATATCATCGTCCTGCAGCCTACGCGAGTGGTACAGCGAAAGGGTATCGAACATGCCGTTGAATTAGTCAAGGAGCTCAAGGACCCGAAATATAAACTGGTAGTGTCACATGAGGCTGGCGACGAAGGATATGAATACGTTGAATGGTTAAAGAATGATGCCCGCCAAAGCGGTGTCGATCTGCGTTTTATTGAATCAAAAGTCATGGATCCGTTGAATGAGGAAATCGATTTTAAAGGCCGTAATTCCCTATGGGACATTTATCCGTTTGCGGATTTTATCACCTACCCAAGTTTATATGAAGGCTTCGGCAATGCATTTCTTGAAGCGATTTATTTTAAAAAACCAATGCTCATTAACCGCTATTCAATATTTGTACGCGACATCGAACCAAAAGGTTATGACCTGGTTGTTATGGATGGCTTTCTTACAAAGAACACCATAAAAAAGGTTCGCGAAATTCTCGAATCACAAGAACTCAAAGAAAAAATCGTAAACCATAATTATGAAATTGCTAAAAAACACTTTTCTTACTCGATACTGCGAAAGCGATTGGGATACTTGTTAGGTATTTTTTTCGGTGGTGAAGTCTTGTAATATAGGTTCACCGGTCTTGCTTTTGAAAAGCAAATGTATCCGGGGCCAGTGTCCGCAAATGCAGATCCCGCTGCAAAAAGGCGATCTCGATACAGCGCTGTCTGAAAAGGCGGCCGATTTCGAATCGAACCTTAGATTCAGTTTAGAGAATTTTCTCTATTTTGATCTAAATTTTCAAGATGAAAATAAAAACGCTATCTTTGAAATCGCTAAACAGCACATTCGGTTTTTGGTGTTTTAAGGATCGCAGTATTTGCTGCAACCTTGAGGAAGGTTTCACGAACAAGGTCAATCTCGGACCCATAGGCGGCGCCGGCGGTAATTTTACGCCGGACGCGCCGGTTTTTGAAACTCCAGTTGATCACTTGACTGCTCACAAATTCAGAGTTGGAAATGATAAGCGATGAGTTACCGCAGGTCTGAACCACGGTGGGGCGGACATTGATTTTTTTGTGGACCCTATGGATGCTAAAGTGCCGTTAATTTCGACTTCGCCGCCAACTTCGTATCGGCCGTTCGAATAAAAGGGTAATACCTGAAATGAAGTTATTGAAAATGTTTTGAAGACCAATTCCCAAGGCGCCGAATACAACAGCCAGCGAGGCTGCGTTGAGACCGAAAACATGAAGCGATATCAAAATGCCGGATATCCATTTGGTATAAGGCGATTTGTGTGGTCACTTTTGCTTTTTGGTTCACCGTTTCGATGATCTTGCAAATAGCTTTTTTACTTAATCGTTTTCTAAAATAAACAAACATGATCAAATGAAACGGTTTTTTATCGCAGCAACCAGTAAAGCCAAAAAAATATTTCAGATAAGAATTTTCAAAAACCTGCTCATCCGTTTCTTCATCGGAGGCGCCAAGCTTCTCCCTTATGATCAAAACACCCAAAGCAATTTGCACTGACATGGCGGCAGGACCTGCTCCGGAACTTGAAAAGTTCTTGGCATAAGCTATTTCAAATTCTTCCCAGGGAATAAACTTAGCCAGCTTCACCCAACGATTATCTCTGCGCAACCGTCAATCAAAGTAAAGATTAAAATTCTATAATTTTATCTGTTTCAAATTGTATTTATACATAAGTTTGCTGGTAAAAAGTGCGAAGGTTTTTGTTTATTTACTGAGTTTTTAAGCACTTAATACCCATCTATTTGTCGCATTTTAACTGAAATTACAAAATATTATCTGTATTTCAGGAAGCTCTGATTAAATTGAATGTCCCAAGTTATAACCAAATCCGGAAAATTTATGTTATAATAATAATAGTGTTTCAATTTAGGTGTTTTCTGACATTAGTCTTGCGCCGCAATCTTTAATAGCACAAAGCGGATTTTAGCTTTGGGAAAACCAAAATTGGATCGATCTGGTGGCATCAATGGCCAGGAATTTATACTTAAATCGCTATCTTTGACAAAAAGTACCAAAAAACCAAAATTGGAATACTATAAAATAATCATTTTAGAAAGGGGGAAAAATGCTTAGTGAACATTGTATCGAATGTGGCCGTTTACTTTCCAAAAACAATACTGATTGCAATTTTTGCAGATGCAATCAAACCGACTACCGTTCGCAACGATACCGGGATCGGGAAAAACCGCAAAATCTTGAATATCATGATTTTGATATGTTTTGTCCGGAACAAATTCCGGGATTTTAACTAATGTCCATCCATAAAATGGCCAATTTGCCCGATATTTTCGTTGTGCTTAAATTTTATCCTCGCAATATCAATCCCGGAATATTAATCAGATGCCCGTGGTAAGGTTTTTTGCATGCCTTGATCCCGGACAAATTTGCCTGTTTCGCAATGAACACTAACTATGCAAAAATAAAGCTATAAAGGCAGTCATGGGCAAAAGCGGTTATGCCATTTTTTGTATTTTTTTCAAAGTCGGCGCCAATCAGATTCGATCTGTGTACCGCCGGTTGATTAAGCAATATCATCCTGACAACTCGTTGCTATCCGCAACCTTTATATAATTGTCTTGTTCCGGCCAACGGATAGTGTTGACTCAAAGACCTGCCATTCAGGGCCTGACATGATTTTTTGGGGAAGGCATATATGATAAAAGCTAAAGATATCATGACCACTAAACTGATAACGCTAACGTCAAAGACTGGCTTTACGAAGGCAGCCAAAATTTTACTGGACAACAACATCAATGGCGCTCCGGTGGTCGATGATCAGGGAAAACTAATCGGTGTGTTGTGTCAGAGCGATCTGGTAGCTCAACATAAACGGCCTCCTGTTCCAACCCTGATCACGTTGCTGGACAGCTACATTCAGATCACTTCCACCAAACATTTGGAAAAGGATGCACGCAAAATAGCCGCTCTTACCGTTGGTGAGGCAATGACCGAAAACCCAGTAACCGTTAATTCCGAATCGGCAATCGAAAAAATCGCAGGCCTTATGGTAGACAAGGGCTTTCATACCCTGCCGGTAGTGGACGACGGACGGCTGGTGGGCATTATCGGCAAGGAAGATGTGCTGCGTACGCTGTTGAACTCTTAGGGCCCCGGAAAAAATATTTTATCCCAACTGACTTGTCTATCAACTCGTCTTCTGCGTTGCGCAAAGCTGCGAATACTCGATATGCACGGCTTTGCGCGCCTTGAATACGAGCCCATATCCTGCGCCAATTGGACAAAACAATTTTTCCGCGACCCTTAGAGCCTGTTTGGAATATTAATCAAAGGCGGTTTTTGTTCAGGATTGTACCCATCTCACCTGTCTTTTTTGAGCCTCCTTAACGCTTACCAATGGTCCGAATACGTAAAGTATTCAGATTTTGGCACACCTTGAAAACGAAAAAAATTCTAAAGGCGGCATAACATTATTTTTCGCTAATCGCCTGAATTTTTCAGTCACATCTTAATTTTTCTCACATCTTGATCTCCAACGAATCAGCGGTTTGTCCCCATTTCGGAAGGCTCTCATGAGTGTATTGTAGTTTTAAATTAATTGGAATATTGTACCCCAAAAATTAGCTATACTTAATAGTAATGATTAGTGGACTATTTGGATAGAAAAACCCCACCGGTAAATACCAGTTCATGAAAATAAAAGAAGAAGTCTCGGAAAAAGTCCTCGCTGGCCTGCCTGCGGTTATTGCGGGGGAATAGGCTGTAAAAAAAAGGTAAAATAGATCTGGAATATACCCGATTCAACAACTACGTAACCCGGCATATCTTTTATAAAGAAACATAAAAGAACGCAACCTCTTCCAAGACCCTAATAAAAATGTGACGATGATCATCGCTCAGATGAAACAATTATAAAAAACCGAATTAAAAGGATATTTAATGACTCAAAAGGAAGCTATGAAGCACTCTGAATCATCAAAAAGTTACAAAAAAAAACTGCTATCAAATCGGCCGGTACAAGGTGCGGCGAATGATAGGCCAAATTTTTGTTGACCATTGCAGCCTAAATACAAGCAGCTCTGGCGGGCAGGACAGATCATTGCCGTATCAGCCTGTGCAGAGACCAGAAATGGTATCAGTTGCTTGATAAAGCTGGAATCTCCAGTGCTTTAGGGCGCAGAGGAAGTCAAACGGAAAAGATATTGGATTGATAACGCAGAAAAAATTAACTTTTAACGAGGTTAAAATATTTACCCAACCGATGCCTGGTCATAATATCGGTCTCAGGATATATTTCCGGCTAATTCGCTAAAACATTTCAGATAATCACATTGAACTGTTGGAACCGCCAAAGCAAGAAAAAAGACAAGTGGCCAAAGTAAAGAACATTGCAATTGCCGCCGCCGCCGTTTCAATGGTTCTATCCTCTATTATTTTCGTTATTCTGTTTCTAAAGATATGGCAGCATTTTCGACTGCCTGAACATGCAATTATCGTAACCAGGTATATTATTTTGCGTACTTATTATCTGCCATAAAAATGTATCGGTATATTTTTTTCTTTAATATTAAGCACTTGAAAAACTGGCACATGGATTGCTTTCTATTAAAGTAAAGTGCGGGCCGACAAAAGTAATTTTCCAAGTCCGATCTTTTGATAGAATAAATACAACAAGCAGCTACCGCAAAAGGCGGTAACGCTAAATATAAAAAATTACAATAATGCCTATTTTTGTTTTTGGCCACGCATATAGTATTGACCGAATATTAAATTATAGCGAAAACAGTAGCCAAGCCGGGACAAAGTGTTGTCATCTTAACCGATGACGACGGTATTTGTGTCTTTTCCAGGCACGAGCTTTTGATTCAATACATGCAAAATCGTAAAACTTACGGCCCCGCTTAAAAAGGCGCGGCCAGCAAAACACAACCATTACCAGCGTAGAAGAGCCAGTTTACTAAGCATAACGCGCTGAGTAACTATAGATTTGCCGGGAAATAACTTCACCCCACCTCCCACACAGCATCGCAGACATAGTTTCCCGGCAATTCCCCGCCCCATCCCATACTTCGGGTTGTTGGAATAACCCCGGCCAGGGGAAAAGCCATCACCCACCGTCGCTTTTACTCTTTCCTAATCACCGGCGCTGTTATGGCGCATGCCATAACAGCGCCGGCCTTCCCTTTTTTGCTAAAATGTTATAAGAAAGTAATCCAATTTGGCTAAGCACAACGAAGATATCGTGCAAATTGCCTAAGCAAGCGTATACAGATTTGCAGCTTTAAAAATTTTTGTGTTAAGTTTGCAAGAAAATGCTGATTTATGCATATAAGGGTCGTGCAAGATGCGAATATACCACTTTTACTTGTTCTTAAATTCGTTTTTTGTGTTGCGTCAATGTGCACAGACAATTAATATATCAATTAGTATGCACCCCATCGGCGCGCCTTAAAAACGAATCCAAATCTAAGATTCTAAGGACATAATCCGAACTGTGCGCGGTCTTTTATCAGTTTATTAATCGGGGGGGGACGGTTATAAATGAACGCATTTATAATCTGAGAAAAACAATCACACTATCTGAAATAATAGAGGACTTTAATGCAACCAAACGCGAAGAACATTTTACAAATTGCAGGCATAACTGCTGCTCCTGTTGGATTTTATGATGTGCCTGACATAAAACCGTTTGAACCTTTCATCAGCCCGAAACATTGTTTTTTTTCAGCCTATGCTAATTGGCAACAAGGTGAGTCAATTCTTGTTTCCAGGGAGAAATTCAGTTGTATGGGGGCTGGTTACTGGATTTGCGGCGCCGAACCCATGCCCAGAGATGAATATGTTAATTTTCTTGTGAACAAAGAAGGACTTAAATCATCGCCTAAGATTATGAATCGATGGTTAGATAATCAAAAACCCTATAAACAGTGTCATCCGTTTATAGTGATTGGGCCTCTAAAACAGGACCAGTACGATTATCTCAGAACGGTTACTTTTTTTGTTAATCCCGATCAACTCAGCTTTTTGATGATCGGAGCTGAATACCACAACGCCACTATCGAAAATCAGCAGGTTTTCACCAAGTTTGGATCTGGATGTTCCATGCTGGCGGCATTATTTGAGGATCTGGACATTCCCAAAGCTATCATCGGCGCAACGGATATTGCAATGAGACAATATCTGCCACATGATATACTTGCTTTTACTGTCACAAAACCCATGTTTCATCAGCTTTGTGAACTCGATGAGAACAGCTTTATCTGTAAGCCTTTTTGGAAAAGATTGAAAAAAGCAAGACAACGTAAACACTCACGCAATTCACAATTATTGGGCAAATAGGAGACAATTTACTAATGGTCAAAACTGTTGATCCGGTTCAGGAGTTAATAAATACTATTCTTGAGCTGCCTGGCGACAAAATCATCACCCTTGCGGGGATCGATGGTATCTTAGAAATTGATATTGAATCAAACGGAAAAATAGGGTATACACCTGAACATGAAGAGTATTTTAAAGACAAGCTTGCAAAAATGATGCTGACAGGGGGAGGCTTAACGATACGGCAATTTCTTTCAGTAAAAGTACAGCGCAAAGCACCAAACGGCAAAATGATTTGGATTCCTAAAAAGCTGCTTTATGGTGTGCGGATCATCAACGGCACATGGCAGTCCATTTCTAAGACGGATATGCAGGTGGCGCATTGCATGGATTGCGAAACAGGCGAGCCTTTAAAACCGGAAGAAGATTTAATTTTTTCCGAACTTAAAAATCGTTAACAGCCAACCGGGTGTATAACATCAGGAGAGCTGCTCTTATAGTTCATTTTAAAATTTCATTTTAAAAGATACTTGGGTAAATTTTTGCTGTTGAAAGCCTGTAGTAGGATTTTCCCCATCAAAATGACATAACGCCAATGCATAATGTTTATTTTCATCCAGATAATATGTCGCTGAATATTCTATTAAATCATATGAATCGTTATCACCATCCAGATCGCTTGATTCATGCAGATCATGCCATACCTTGGCGATAACACTTAACTCCAATCTTTCCTGGATCAATGTTCTTAGAGGATATACGGCAATATCAAAAAAAGCATAACCTCGCAAAATATCACCGGTTGGGGCGTCATCTTTTGCTTCAAATATATTTTCATATTCCAGACCGATAAGAGGTTGCCAGAGAAAACCGAGTAAATTCGTACCAGTTATTTTGCCTATCCAAAAAGGCAGATATACAACGCTGCTATTTAGGGATATCAATATGCTCTCAGAATCGCTGATTTCGTCATGTTTAAAGTCTATTGAGCTCTTTGGAAGGATGCTCCATGGCTGTTCTGTAATATCGCCTATGACTCCAAGCGTTGAGGCGCCTAACAGTAAGACTTCTTGTTTTTTTTCAATTTGGGTATTTCTATGGTATTCGCCGGTTAATGCAAATTCCCAAAGACTTTCTTTGTAGAGTATGCTTGGTGACAATGCGCTTAAACCTAAATCAATTGCGTAAGAGTCCTCATTATCTTCAGGCAAGGTTATTTGAAATTGTGCTGGCTTTTCTAAGGTGCTTTTATTGATAGCTGACCGGCGCAGATAATAATTCCAAGGTTCTGCATAGGCATAAGTTGCAAAAAATAAAATTAAAACAGCAGCACAGGATTTTATAATCATTTTTTTCATCATGCTTTCCTATTGGCTTTCTTGTAGACTAAATCAATAGCGTTTTTTACAATTTCAAGCATTTTGGTTTCCGTACTACTCACAGTTTGGCCTCCGTAACAATTTGATATTTTAGAAAATGGTAATGACAATGCCGCCTTGAAGGAAGTTCCCAGATCAAGATCTTGCTGAAAGTGCATCTGTTCATTGATCGTTTGCTTGGGTCTAGCCAAAGATTCAAGCTTATCAAGAACTGCCTCTTTTATTACATCCCTTGATACGTTTTCATTTTCATTCATTGTTTACCTCTCTATCGAATAAATCTTTTTTTTTGGGGGAGGGGTAGCCATGTGATAGCCCCATTTTATCGATACCGGACAAACGATTTTTCATTCATAAACTGCTAATTTGTCCAATATTTTCTAATACCCTGATAAAGAGCCAAATCCGGTTCAAAACCGGATGATTTAAATTTTCATGATCCTAAAATTTTTTGTGCGCCTTGATTTGATACAAATTTACCTGTTTAAGCTGGCCCTGTTTAAGTTCAGGTTGTATTTCGGAGCTTTTTTGATAATGAAGGAAAAACGCGAGGGTAAACCAATCATTTCGAGCAAACTTTAGCAGGTCCGGGGTTCAATGGCATTATGTGGAAAAAAATATCCCCCGGACCTGATTTTGAGCTAAAAATCGGACGGTTGGTCTTAATGTGTTCAATAGATATCTGAAATTTGACCGTCAAGTGCAATGAATGCGTGGGAGTAACGCAATTACAGCACCTCTTGTTCAGGCATTAAATATAGAAGCCTGTGGAAAATCGTAAAGGAAAAAAGAACGGTTCAAAAGTATGCCCCCTTCTCAACAAGAGGCGCGGCAAAAAGCATTTTCGAAAAGGTGCGCTATCAATATACTTGGTATTGAGACTACCAGGTCGCTAATATTAGCAATACCCTTCTAATTTTTAGGATTTGACATAAATGCCTCTTGATTTGCTTTTAATTTTTCCCTGTTTACTAAGTTTGTAAAGAGCGTTGCTGAGCTGACGAGCTTCCAGTTTGGTTTTTCCTTTAAGAGTCGCAATATTGGCTCCACTTCGACTTTTAGAGATAACGTCATATACTTTGTCCAGAACCGTGCCTTTTCTGGCTGCAGCTGCAGCTGTAGTTTTAGCTTTAGCTTTAGCTTTAGCTTTTGGTTTAGCCTTAGTTGTTTTACGGGCCACCGGCTTTTTTTTGGCAACAGTTTTTTTGGCAACAGCCTTTTTAGCTGGCTTAGTGCCGGGTCTTACCTCGCCGCTTACTTTTTTGATTTTTTTTGCCAGATTGCTTAAATTCTTTGCGATGGAATCTAATTGGGTCTTAATTTTTTTCATGTAAATGATCCTTTTTCTGTTTTTTTGTGTCCAAAATTCAAAATTTCCGACAAATATCTATAAATTATCCCTGCGCAAATCTTTTAGAATAACAATGATGCGATCTATTATAGCGGAATCCGAAAGCTAATTAAGGAAGTTAAGATACAGGTCTGTGTGGATAACTGATTCAATCAGTATTCTTAGTACACTTTTTGAAAAAAAACAAATAAATTTTTATGGTCAAATCTTAAATCAACCCTATCATCAAGGTAAAAAAGCGCCATCAATGCTTGTAAGATCCTATCCTATAGCGTTTAACCCGGTATTGCATCAATAGGATTCAGATAGCGTCAATTTGCAAAAAAAGTTAAATCGGGTCAAGAAAAATGCCTGTGAAGACCCTTGCCGGTAGCGTATCGTTGATATTTTAAAAATTTGGTAAACGAGTAAAAGCTATAGCTAACGAATTGACAAAGACTATGAAGCATACCACTGTGCAGCATTGCATTTTTTACGAATACTTTGATAGGGATTAACGATGTCTGCTGTTGATTTAGTTATTTTAGGTTATTTAAAAAAATCCTCTGCAAGTGCTTGCGAAATGGCTCAAAACATAGAAGCGAGCCGGCTCAAGAAAATTATTAAAATCGGTTCACCTACAATTTATCAAAATATTAAAAAATTGGCCGAAAAAGAGTATCTTTCCTCCAAGACTTTGAAAAAAGGCGAGATGCCCGAAAAAAAAGTTTATTTCCTTACCAAAAAAGGAGAGGCGCACTTTATAGAATTAATGACACACTATTCCACGAATCCGGGGCGGATGTTTTTTTCTTTCAATGGCTTTATCAAAAATTTAACGCTTGTCGACCAAAAAAAACGGCCTGGAGATGTTGAAACATTTAACGCTGTATTTTTACGAGACAAAAAAAGATTTGAGTAATGATATCAAGGAAATAAACTATGATTCATACTAATATTGTACATATTAGTATGAATAACAATCAATTCTAAATACTTTTACTCATGGGGGCAGTATGAAATTTTTAACAAAAATATCTTTTATCTGTTTTTTTATAATTTTTTGCGGTGAAATACTCACTGCCTTTAGGTTTTTGACCGCATCGCAAACAATGGACTATCATCAAGCGGTCATGGGTAGCAGTTGAAATAAACTGCCTCTGGGAATACAAACCATGACCTTGAATTTTATGCGGGCAGCCGGATTAGATTTTCTGATCACGGGCCTATCGATTTTTTATATTTTGATATTTGCCTTCACAAATGCAGAGCAGTGGTCAAAATGGGCTTTAGTATCCATTGTTTTGACACAATCAATAATTATGGGTGCAGTAATTTTCAGTGTTAGAGCTCATACGCCGGCAATACCACCATTGGCGCCTTTTATGATCTCTGCGATTTTAAGCATTATAGGCTTGTTTACCTATCGAGGAGCCAACACAATCATGGAAAATTAGACCAAAGTCCAATCTTCCGATCAACGAATAATGATGAAAAAAACGATAAGAACAAGATTCGCCAGCGGATAGTAGCTGGCTTTATTAAATAATTGCATGGCGAAACGCCTGTCCTTTGTTTCGTTCAATTGCATGGCGGGTTTTAACAGTAAGAATACGTTTAGCAAGACTATTGCCAGCAAAAAGGGGCCATTATAATTCAGCGCAGAGGCCACATAAACTGCTGCATTGAAAAACATAGCAGTTGCCAGACAGGTTAAGCTTAACAAACTGCTGCGCTTCAGGCCTAAGGCAACCGGTATGGTTTGAGCATTGAAATGGCGGTCTTCAGTAATATCCGTCCAGTCAGCGGGTATGTTTTGACCGCCGATTTCCCAAAAAAAGAACCATAGGAAAAGACAAATTAAAAAAAATACCGGGGGACAAGGATTAACGGCGAAGCAGGCGGCCAGGGGGCCAAGGCTCTTTACCAGGCCGTTAACGGCGCCGCGCAGGGGAGTTACCCGCCATAATTTGCAGTAGAAAGCTTCCAGCAAGCATCCTGTCAAAAAAATATAAACACATACCGGGTTTAACCAGAAGGCTCCTGCAAGAGCCACTGCCGACCATGTCAGGGCCCAGAACAAACCGGCTTTGAAGCTGAGCATCCCTTTGGCCATGGGATGGCGGATCAGCACCCCATCGAGGTAAGTTTCGCAGTCGCTGTATCCGCCAATACGCACTTTCTCAATATCCGTGCGCAGATCTACAAGGTCATTGATTGCATAGACGGCCGTATAACCGGCAAAAACTGTCACCATGCCGATAATAACAACCGGCAGCGCCGGAAAATGTCCCAAGCATAAAAGCGCAGCGGCGGCCGGGGCAGCCATGTCGATTACTCCGTGGGGTGTGCGCGATAGAGCAAACAAAATTGTTAATTGCTGTTTTATTGGGGCGGCGCCTGATAGTGAAATATTCAATTCGGAAAAGCTCCTGTTTTTTTGCTATTGATAAAGGACCTTTAAATTAAGAATCAGTCTGATTTGCCAATTCTAATCAGGTTTGTCAATGCCAGCAACATTACAACCCGCTGATTTTCAAAATCAGTGAGACAGCCATGGCAATCATTAGCAGTCCGGCGATCATTTCTGTTTTTGCACGGTAGCGCAAAACAATAAAACCAACGCCTGAACCTATCAGCATTAAACAAGGAAGGGCGCCCAAACCAAAAAGCAGGGTTTGCAAGGCGCCTGATAGAATTGAGTCGCTCGCCAACGCCTTGGCAAATGCGGCATAGGAAAGACCGCTGGGCAGTAAACCCAATAACATCCTGAAAAAAACAGTTTAAGATCGTCTTTTCCTTTTAATAAAGGGTTCAGTGTTTTGCCTATAAGTGGAATTTTGCGGATAACGGCTTTAGATATCCATTTCGGTTTGTTTATAAAACCCAGGCGCTGCAAGCCAAAGATAAGTAAAAAAAAAGCAGATGTTGCCCTTAAAAGAAGTTTGAGCCGGGGCATCCACATGAAAACCCGGTTTGATTCAAGCAGCCTTGCGCTGATGCCCAATAAGCCCATTAATCCGCCTGTAATTGCATAGGTGGTAATGCGCCCTCAATGGCAGGCAATATGGGCGGTCCATTTTCCTGTGCTGGCCGGAATGGCAAGCACTAACGGACCGCACATTCCAATACAATGGCCGGAACTCAGCAGTCCCAATAGGAATAATGATAATACATTCAGGGCAAATTACCTCCTCTTTTTTTTCAGTCGTCTTTTATCAGTCGTCTTTTATCAGTCTCCGAATTTAATACTTTCCAGTCCGGTGTTTTTATACCCGTATGTTATTTTACCGTGTTCGAGGCCGTCCTTGTTTCGTTTTTCATATGCGCAGGTCCGGGTTCGATAGCCGTAATTTTCATTGCCGGTTACGATTCCGGCAAAGGCTTTGTCATGATTGCTTTTTAAATAATGAATGCAACTTTAGGGTTGAAAAAAGAATTGGCGCACTGGTTTATTTTCTGCGAAAACCAGCCTGAAGGCTGTTGCGTAAATGTGCACAGGCAATTAGTATATAATTAGTATGTAATCAGTATGCATCCATCTTTGCTTCTTGAAAACGAATCCAAATCTAATCGGATCAGACCCTAAGACAAGCAAGAATAAGTAATTTCCAAACAGGCTCTTAGCCAAAAACAACAGTCAATACGTCATTACGGGCGTGGACATGTTGAATCGTGACCATGACCGGGTCTTCGGGTTTGAGCTTGATGCCTTCCGCTCCGGATAAATTGCATTCGATCATATAATTTGGAAGCAGGATGGCATAGCCTTCGCGCCGTTTGCTAAGCACTATGGCCTCTTGCTTTTGACCGACCTTTTTTTCCAGGGCTTTTAACAGCCAATAGCGATTACGCCGGAACTGCAGCCGCCCCACCTGTCCTACGGTCTGGTCCAGGGATGTGATGATGTTTTCGATCTGTTTTTTGTCATATGCGGATTCCAGTCCCATGGCCGCATGTAATTGGCGCTGAGTAATAAGATCCGTGTATTTCCGGATTGGGGAGGTGCAGGTCACATACGATGGTAATCCAAGGCCGCTATGGGGTTCCGGGTTTGCCCCCAGGACAAAGCGGCTGAGAAGTTTGCGTTGCATCCAATTTTGAAAAAGAGTGCCTTCTTGACGCTGGAACAACCGCTCCCGGGGATCGGGCTGGGCCCTGAAGATGGCCGGGAGTTTTTTTTCGGCCAAAAACCGGGCCGCCAATTCATTTGCCAGAATCATGAATTCAGAAACAAGCAAGCGTCCAGGGGTTTCCCTTTCCGTTTTTTTGATTTCCGGCGGTTGAGAGTTGTTCAATCGTAAGGAAATTTCCGGCAGGTCGATGATCAAAGCGCCAGAGTCCAGGCGTTTTGAACGATAGCTTTTCGCTATGGCAAACATGGCGGCGATGGCTTCGTCTTCATTGGCGGTATTATCCGCATCCTGGTAGGTTAGCTGTCTGTGCACCTTAATGATACTGGGCACGATCTGATAATCCAAAATTTCGGCCCGTTCATTAATGCGCACCAGGGTACTGATAGCGGGTCTGGCATGGCCGACTTTCAAGCTGCAGATATCATCGGAAAGACACGATGGCAGCATGGGGATTTTTTGATCCGGCATATAAATCGAACTGGCCCGGTTCCTTGCTTCCCGGTCCAGGGAGCTGCCCTTGGCGATGAAATGAGCGACATCGGCAATGTGGATGCCCAGTACAAAGTGATCATCCTGCCGCCTGATGCTCAAGGCGTCGTCAAAATCACTTGTTTGTGGACCATCAATGGTGATCACAGGCGTTTGACTCAAATCGTGGCGGTAATCTTCCATCTTGATCAAAGACGCGCATAATGTTTCGGCTTCGATTTGAACGTTTTTGGAAAACTCAATGGGTACCTCATAGCGCAAAAGGTCCGTATTTTCATTGGGGCGCCATACCTGAATTTTGGTCAGAAATGTAAAAATGGCAGACATTGATCCAGCAGCAGCCTTTTTCAGGATGGCTTTAGCCGCTTGGCTGTGAGAGCTTTCTTTATCATATAAGTAATAGGATATCAGCGTTTCGATAATGGTCCGTTTTTCCAGGGGCTCGGCGCATTTTTGATTTTTCAGGACTTTTTGAACCCACAGGCCGCCGAGATCAATTAATTGTTCCCTTTGCACCGCGGCTTGTTTTTGGGTGATGATCTGATCGACTTGTTCAGCGGTATGGGGAAAAAAACGGTCCGTTTGGAATTTGAAATAAGTTTTATCCCTGAAAAAGGCCCGGATGACCGCTGCCTGATGATTGTCATCCGGTTCATTGGGAAAACAAAAATCCGTCATGGTTGGAAGGTCAATCCATTCCTGCTCACTGTGCAGGATGTCCCATAACTCTTTAATATCAATTTGTTCGCTTGCTTTTCGCCTTTGAACCCCAATCGTTTTAAGGGAGCTAACCAGTTTTTCACGGCTTTGGGGCAACTGCATAGGCCACCCGGATCGATGAGACACACGCGCGGCAGCGAGTTTGACTTCCCGATTAGTTTCCGTCAGCAAGCGCAACCGCATCTTTTTGGTTTCCAATACAACCGCGCAAATAATTTTTTGCTGATCGATGAATTCTACAATAGAGCCAGGTTCCATAACATTCTTACTTAACAACCACTTGATTTAAAGTCAAAATAAATTGACCGTCCTTTTGTTGCGTTTTATGGTATCAAAATATGGCAACAAAAATAAAGCCATACCAGCCGTGAAAATAGACGGATTGGCGGATTGTTAATTTTATAGAACCGTTAAGGCAATTAATGTAATGATAAAAGCTTTTGGACTGATTAGACCCTATTACAGATCACATCGATACCGTATTTCGCTTGGGCTGTTTTCCCTGATTTTGGTTGATTTTTTTCAACTGCTCATACCCCGGGCCATCAAAGGAGTAATTGATGCTTTGACCTTTTACAAAGCCGGCATGGGCGCCTTGGTTTATTACGCATCGATGATTGCATCGCTGGCTATTATGATCGGATTGTTCCGATATATTTGGCGCAGGTGCCTTTTGGGAATGGCCCGGCGGGTCGAAGAAGGATTGCGCAATCGGCTTGTTCACCATATACAGACCCTTTCGGCGTCTTATTTCGATAAAACAAAGACCGGCGATTTAATGGCCCACGCCACCAATGATATCACCCAGGTCCGCATGGCGGCCGGCATGGGGCTGGTGGCTTTTAACGATGCGGTGGTGCTCGGACTATCGGCCATTGGCTTTATGCTTTACATTCATGTTGAACTGACCTTGTATGTGCTCATCCCCATGCCGCTGATTGTTCTGGGTACCCGGCTGCTCGGAAAACGCATGTTTCAGCGGTATCAATCCGTCCAGGAGGCTTTTTCAGAGCTTACCGAAACGGTTCGGGAGAGGTTTGGCGCCATTCGGCTGACCAAGGCCCACGCTGGAGAAAAAAATTCTGAAAGCGCTGTTCGCGGGGCCTCGCAAATTTATGTATCTGAAAACATCAAGCTTGTAACCGTTACCGCCGCTTTTTTTCCTTTTATGCTGCTAATGACCAATATAAGCGTCGCCCTGGTGCTATTACTGGGTGGAAAACGGGCCATTCTCAATGAAATTACCCCGGGTGATTTTGTTGCTTTTATTGGTTATTTAAACTTGTTGACCTGGCCGATGATGGCCATGGGCTGGGTGGCCAATTTAATCCAGCGGGGGGGAGCCTCCTTGCATCGTCTGAAAGTGATTCTGGAAAAGCAGTCCGATATCCGGCAGCAACCCAATGCCGTGCCGTTGTCACGAGTAAAAGGTCGGATTGTTTACAAAGATGTTTGTTTTTCCTATGAAGGATCAAAACAGCGCAAGGTTTTGGATAAAATTTCACTGGAAGTTTCCCCTGGCGCGATCACGGGGATCGTAGGGCCGCCTGGAAGCGGTAAAAGCACCATTTTGAGCCTTGTGCCCCGCTTATACGATGTGAGCCAGGGCCGTATCAGCCTCGATGGCAAAGATATCCGCGATTATTCGTTATCGGATTTGAGGCGTCATATCGCCTATGTTCCCCAGGAACCTTTTCTTTTTGCCGGTACGGTGCGCGACAATATTGCGTTCGGTTGCCCCGGCTGCACAGAGCAAAAGCTTTCCAAAGTTATCAAGGATACCGGTCTTGCCGAAACCATCGATGTTTTTCCTTCCGGGCTTGACACCCTCGCTGGTGAAAAAGGCGTCTTGTTATCCGGAGGGCAAAAACAGCGGATTGCTTTGGCCCGGGCGCTGTTGACG
This sequence comes from Desulfobacteraceae bacterium, assembly GCA_024230435.1. Lineage (GTDB taxonomy): Bacteria > Desulfobacterota > Desulfobacteria > Desulfobacterales > Desulfosarcinaceae > UBA2230. The sequence goes on along the minus strand of JAAERL010000405.1, from coordinate 20,923 downwards.
GACCGGCCCATCTTTTTGCTCGATGATCCTATCAGTCAAGTGGATGCACGCACAGGCCGGCATATTATTGAAACATTGGAACGGTTGTCCCGTCAAAAGACTGTACTTATCGTGTCACACCGGCTATCAGCCATTCACAAGGCATCGGTTATTGTGAGTCTGGATCAGGGCCGGATTGTTGAACATGGAACCCATCAGCAACTTGTGACCGCCAAGGGATATTATGCCCGGGTGCATGCGCTTCAGGAGCTTGAAAATGCGATTTGATTACGGATACACCGAAGAAGACCATATGGGCAAACCTTATGATCTGGCCCTTTTAAAAAGAATGCTGCCGTTTTTACGGCCTTTCAAACGTCTTTTGATTGGATCTGTTTTGCTTGTCGTGGCCATTACCGTTTTGGAACTGGCCTTGCCTTATTTCAGTAAAATGGCCATTGACCGGTTTATTGTGCCTGAGCAGGGCGCCGGGCCTGCTTTAGCTCAAGCAACCGACGGCAATCGGGGAGCAAAGCGCTATGTTCCCATAGATATCAGCAATCAGGACTTGCGAAAGATTGTTGACCATTACCCGCGGCTTTTCATACGTCAAGGGACAAAAGCTTATATCGCCTTATCAGACCTTGACCGGTTGCCCAAACAGGTTCTGCCCAGGTTGAGAGAAAAAGAACTCAACGGGTTGAAACTGGTGGTGCTTGTCTTTTTTATTGTCATTGCCCTTGATTTCGGATTGGTCTTTGTTCAGCGCATGATCATGGAATACGCCGGTCATAAAATCATGCATAATCTGCGGATGCATTTGTTTGATCATATCCAGAGCCAAAGCATGGCTTTTTTTGATCGCCAGCCCGTGGCGCGTCTGGTTACCAGGGTAACCAACGATATCCAAAACATGCATGAATTGTTTACAACATTTGTAGCCATGATCTTTAAGGATTTCTTTTTACTGATCGGCATTGCCGCGGCTTTAATGGTGTTAAACTGGCGTTTCGCCCTGGCCGGGTTTGCAGTATTGCCTATCGTCGTTTGGACGGTAATTCATTTTACCGCTCATCTAAGGCATGTTTACCGGGCTTTGCGGGTCAAAGTGGCCCAAATCAACAGCCGTATGGCCGAGAGCATAGACGGTATCCAGACCATTCAAACCTTTGGCAGGGAGGAAAATAATTTTCAGGACTTTAAAAATTTAAATGCTGAAAATTATCGTCTGGGCATGAAACAGATTCATATTTTCGCCATTTTTATGCCTCTTGTCGAGGTGCTTGGAATTTTGGCTACAGCGATTTTAATTCTCTACGGCGCCAGATCTGTGATCAGCGGCGCGGTGACTTTAGGAGCACTTGTTGCAGCCATTACCTATCTGAGAATGTTTTTCCGTCCCTTGCGGGATTTGGCAGAAAATTACAATATTTTACAAAACGCCATGGCATCGGCTGAACGTATTTTCGCGCTTTTGGACAAACGGCAATATTTGGCGCCGATAGATGTAATCAAAAGAAGCCCGCCTGCTTTGAATCGGATCGATTCGATTGAGTTCGAATCGGTTGATTTCGCTTACACACAGGGCGAACCCGTGCTGCGCAATGTTTCCATAAAAATCAGAAGCGGCCGGACATTGGCCCTTGTGGGACCAACCGGTTCCGGTAAAACCAGCCTTTTAGGTCTGCTCCTGCGGTTCTACGATCCGGTCAAGGGCCGGATTTTGATCAATGGGCAGGATCTGCGCGGAATAAAGATCAAACAGCTCAGGCAAATGACCGCCTGGGTGCCCCAGGACCCCGTTGTTTTTTCAGGATCTTTACGCCGGAATATTTTTGAAAACCCTGATACTGTTGATCAGGCAGACGTGCAGCGGATCATCGAAGCAGCCAACTGCAGCCATTTGGTGGACCGGCTGCCCGAAGGATTGGATACACCTCTGGAAAAGGCCGGGACCAACCTTTCTACCGGAGAACGCCAACTTGTGACCATCGCAAGAGCTTTGGCCCGCGAGCCGGAATTGGTATTGCTGGATGAGGCGACATCGCACATTGACTCCCAGACAGAAGCCGCCATACATGAAGCGCTGGCCAATTTAATGGCCGGGCGTACATCAATTCTGGTGGCTCACCGGCTCTCTACCGCCAGGACAGCCGACGAGATTGCCGTGGTCAAACAAGGCTGCATTGCTGAAACGGGCACTCATTCTCAATTGATGGAACTCGGCGGGCTTTATGCCAAGTTAACACTGCAAAGTTCTCTGGGCGACCTGCTTTAGTTCTGGGCGACCTGCTTTAGTATTGCGAAAAAGCCCTGATCGTGCTAAGCACTTACCGTTTAAACAATTTAAAAGATAAAGCGGTTAACTTTATAAAAAACCGCAGGCTTCAGCTCATTAAAAACATGCATGGTTTTATCAGGGACGCGGAATACGAAAAACATCCGCGGTTCTAGAAACAATCTTTCAGGTCTCTTCGCGAACCTATCGTTTCTGTAACACCAAATTTTAATTAACAAGGAGGTTGGATTAATGCCCTATGATGCAGTAAAAATGGCGGATTGGCAGATTTCCGAAGAAGCGGAAAAAAACATGCCCACCCCAGATAACTGGCGTGAAAAACTTGCCCTTAATTCCGAAGAAATTCTTCCCATGGGCCGGTTGGCAAAAGTTGATTTTTTAAAGGTGATCGATCGCCTTAAAGACAAACCCGATGGAAAATACATTGAGGTTACCGCAATTACCCCAACACCATTGGGTGAAGGCAAAAGTACTACTTCTGTTGGACTCATGGAAGGTCTTGGCAAGCGTGGCGTCAATGTCGGCGGCGCTTTGCGTCAACCTTCAGGCGGGCCAACCATGAACGTCAAAGGAACTGCCGCCGGCGGTGGTAACTCCCTGCTGATTCCAATGACGGAGTTTTCTCTGGGTTTGACCGGCGATATCAATGATATCATGAACGCTCATAATTTGGGCATGGTCGCCATGACAGCACGCATGCAGCACGAGCGTAACTACAATGACGAACAACTTAAGCGTTTGACCGGTATGCGCCGGTTAAATATTGATCCGACCAAGGTTGAGCTTGGTTGGATTATTGATTTTTGCGCCCAGGCTTTGCGTAATATCGTCATCGGCCTCGGTGGCCGTTTTGACGGTTTTACCATGCAAAGCAAGTTCGGTATCGCCGTAGGCTCTGAACTTATGGCCATCTTGTCTGTCGCCACCGACTTAGCCGATCTCAAAGAGCGTATTAACAACATTACCGTTGCCTTTGACAAGAGCGGTAAACCGGTTACTTGCAAAGACCTGGAAGTCGGCAATGCCATGGCGGCGTTCATGCGCAACACCATTAATCCTACTCTGATGTGCACCGCCGAGTATCAACCCTGCTTTGTTCATGCCGGCCCATTTGCCAACATCGCTGTCGGTCAGAGTTCCATTATCGCAGATCGCGTTGGCCTTAAGCTGTTTGACTACCATGTCACTGAGTCAGGTTTTGCCGCCGATATCGGTTTTGAAAAATTCTGGAACGTGAAATGCCGCTTCTCCGGCCTCAAACCCCACGTCTCTGTTTTGACCAGCACCATTCGCGCGTTGAAAATGCACGGTGGGGGCCCTAAAGTTGTTCCGGGTAAATCTTTGCCCGAAGAATACCAAAAGGAAAACCTGGGTCTGGTGGAAAACGGCATCGAAAACATGGTGCACATGATCGGCGTTATCCGCAAATCCGGAATCAATCCGGTGGTTTGCATCAACCGTTTCTATACGGATACCGATGCCGAGTGCGCCCTGGTCCGCAAGGCCGCCGAGGCCGCCGGAGCACGTTGCGCCGAATCTAAGCATTGGGAGCTCGGCGGTGATGGCGCCTTGGAATTTGCCGATGCGGTAATCGATGCCTGCAAAGACAAAAACGACTTTGACTTCCTCTATCCTCTGGAAATGAAACTGCGCGACCGCGTTGAAATCATTGCCAAGGAAGTTTACGGCGCTGACGGCGTTGATTGGGAGTCTGCTGCAGCAGCTAAGGCCGAAATGCTGGAAAATGATCCGAAATATGCGGATTTTGCAACCATGATGGTTAAAACACACTTGAGCCTGAGCCATGATCCGGTCAAAAAAGGCGTTCCCAAGGGATGGCGCTTACCCATTCGCGACATTTTAATTTACTCTGGCGCCAAGTTCCTCTGCCCGTGCGCAGGAACCATAAGCCTGATGCCCGGAACCGGTTCCAACCCGGCCTTCCGCCGCATTGATGTAGATCCTGAGACAGGAAAGGTCAGTGGTTTATTTTAAAAGTTTCAGCCAGATAAAATAATAAGATATTCTCAAAACAGATTTGGCCGGGGTCAAGGACAATAATCCGGCCAAATCTGTATTACACCTTCACTCAGGCATTTAAAGCAGAGTCTTTTTATCGTATTTGAAAATTTCAATCTGCGCCGGAGCCCTTTCATACCAAATCCGCTGCAATAACGGTATATTTGCAGCTTCCAAGCCCCTTACCAAATATCTGCAACAGTCAATCCAATCTTCAGAGTCGCCATGGGTTTGCTTTTAAACATTTGTGGGATTCGTTTGGCGGCTATTTTGCAAGGTCTTAAGCTGTTTCGCTTGTTTATGAACTGATAGAAAACAGCCCCAGGCCGAATTGCCGGATTCGGCATGAGTGCGGTGATATGGCCTGGGCAGGATAAATCTTGGCCTTCGTCAAATAAGTGACAAAGGCGTCATTGATTGTGTTTAAAATTCATGCTGTACAGGAGTTTGCCGGATGAAAAAGATACGCATCACCGCTGTTGAAAAAACAATCGCCAATAGCATCACCGAAACTTTTGACACCATGATCGGGTTGGAATTGGCGCGCGTTGGTAAAATCGCCGATCAGCGATTAAATGAAAACCGTTTTGTGGGTTCTGTCAGCTATGGCGGTGAAGTCGTTGGCACAATGAGCATTCATATTTCAGAGCAATTCGCCAGGTTTATAACCGCTGAGATGCTGGGAATCAAAGAAAAGGAAATTGAAGGCCTTGACGAAGTTAAAGATGTTTTAGGCGAAATTACCAATATTGTCAGCGGAAACCTGAAAAGTGATTTTCTGGATAACGATTTGAAATGTGTTATTTCAACACCTTCAATTACACGCGGCTCAGATTTTAAAATTGAGTCCAGCCAGGCCGGCGAACTTCATTCCTGGATTTTCAGGCATAAAAAAAATGACATACTGATTGAAATTTCCTTAAAGGAAGATATCGGCGCAACAAAGGATCTTTTCGGATCCGGGGATCTTACACCCGAGGAGGTGCTTGCAAAAATTAATTCGGTGGATTTGTCCACCAATTTGATTAATGCTGTAATTGATGTTTTTTATACTATGTTGTCGATGGAAATTGAAAATATCGGACAGGTGCCTGATGATTTCAAAGAGGAAAAACGTACCGTCGGCGTGGTCAGTTTTGCAGGTGACGTTCATGGTGTATTTATCATTCAGGTAAATGATTCCTTTGCCAGGACTATGACTGCGGCAATGTTGAGCATGCAAGAAGATGAGATCGAAAGCGAAGAGGATGTTTTTGATGTTATCCGGGAAATTAGCAACATCATCGGCGGCAATCTCAAATCAGGGTTCGTGGACGCAGGATTATCCTGTGTACTGTCAACGCCTTCTATCACCAATGGTCTTGATTTTCGTGTGGAATCTCTTAATATTATAAAAACTCAGCGTTTTTTGTTTAAGTCCCAGGCAGCCACCATCATTGTTGATGCTGGTATCAAACGCGATGAAGTGCAATCCGATGTAGATGAAACAGACACGGAGAAAGATACTTTTGCCGCTTCCGATGAGGCGAAAAGCAAAAAAAAGGATGAGGTTGATGATGAGCTTAAGAATCTTGATTTGATATTAGGCATTCCCATGGAGCTGACCATTGAGTTGGGCAGAGCAAGAAGGTCAATCAGAGAGGTATTAAACTTTGGAGCTGGCTCGGTTGTCGAGCTGGCGCAACTCGATGGTGAACCTGTGGATGTGTTGGTTAACGATACCCTTATCGCAAAAGGCGAAGTACTGGTAGAGCGGGAAAAATACGGCATTCGTATTGTGGAGGTGGTGAGCAGAAAACAACGTGTTCTAAGCATGAAATAGCGCCCGCTAATCAGACGCCAATGCAAAACCGGTATGCAACGATAGTGATATAATAAGCAAAAGAGCCGCTATGAATTTTAACACCTTTATTAAGTAAGATCCGCTTGTGAGGCAAAAATGGTTAAGGTTATTACATTAGAAGGAAAAGACGGTCCTTATCAAATCTTGCTTCATAGTGTCATGCAGATCGTGCCGGATCGGGACAAGAATGACATTGACCTTCAGCGGCTTATCGCTTTTCGTTTAAGGACCGATGGGGAGAGCGCCACGCGCGAATACCTGATGAGAAAAATCCGGGATATGATTCAGTGTGCATACAAAGGGCGGCTTTTCGATTTTGTCAAGGACAGCAAAAATTCATCTATCTGCGGTTTTAACGATTCTTCCTCCAGACCTCCGGATATTGCATGATATCCATTTTTACGGCTGGTTGAATTTTTTTGGCAAATCATTGTCAATGACATAAATGCAGACCGCCTTGGCTCCCTGTGGAGTATAATAATATTTTGACGTCAGGTTGTTCATCAAAAAGGTAACATCATCCCTGATTCTTCGATCATAGGTTTTAAAATCTTCTTGGTCATAATCCTTGATAGCCCGCCGAAAATTATCGTTGCCAAGGAACGGCTCCATAACTTTCTCTTTAATATTGTAAATATATCGCTCATTAAGAGTGCCGAACTGTTGCGTTTCATTCATTCGTTTGCTCTGTCCAATAATTTCCTGGGGCAACGTCTGGGTTGCATATTCTTTCTGAACGTACTTGCGAAAATCTTTCTTTCTTGACATCTCTAATCCGCCGCCTAAGATCCGGGCTTCAAACAAATTGAAATACTCTTCCGTTATTTCAATTTTATCACCTGTATATGGACAGGTTTCGATGTCTCCGTATTCAAAATTTACCGCAAAGATGTAGTTTTCAATCTCTCTGGCGATTTGCTCCTCATTGTAATAGTACAGCGATTCTTTAAGTTCCTGTAATACCGAATAATCGTACATATGATGAAGGGCGTCCAGAAAACCATCCGGAATTGAGGCGCGTAAATCCTTCCTTGATTTAAAGAATTTACAAAGCGTGGACATATCGATCAATCCGCCGTTTTTTGCATAAGTGTTATAAAATTCGCCAAAAATTTGGATCGAATCCCGGCCTGAAATACCGTGCTTGCCTTCATTTTCGGATTCGGCGATGATGTTCCGGCGTCTTTTGGCATTGAGTTTTTTGCGATCTTCTTCGCTAAGCCATTTGGGAATATAACCGGTATAAATTTCCATTTTTAGTAATTGGAGATTCTTGTCGCAGTAGCGCTTGTATTTTTCAGGATTGCCAATCCATTCCAAAAGCGTTTCCGAACGCAAACTCAATCTTGAAGAGATAATCACCCTGGCGAAATTATGCAAAACTTTCGGAAGAAAAGCCGCATCGATATGACGTCCGAAAATATCCCTGTAAATTTCAACCTCGGTGTTCAGGTCAAGGACATAGGATATATTGATATAGGTAATACGATCTGAAAAAGATTGGATATTTTGAATATTTCGCTTATCTTCGGGATTCATCAGCGCCATAAACAATGAGTTGACGTTTTCTTCAATATCCTGAATTTTGTGGACTCCATCGCTGATGATGTTATGCAGTTCGATCAGCCTTTCGATGTTGTAGGACTTGATGTCCATCAGGGCATACAGCCCATTGTTTGTTTTTGCGTAACGCGAGTAGATGTACTGGACCTGGTTCGAGTCTCCAAGCAGCCGGTTAATCCGGTTCTGGAGCATATCGTTTCCCAGAGCGCTCTGCTTGAGAGGCCGGTCTCCGGGGTTAAAGACGCTGACGCCGGCGCCGACACGCCGGTTAAATATGTGAGGCTTGGCCCAGACCATTTTCAGAACTTTCAAAGGATCACGAAAGCGGCTCAACAGGGCGTCATAAACGGAAGTGCAGATGGTGCAGGCAATTTCGCTAAATACCCATTCATACTCTTTTTCAGTAAACAAGGCGTATTTAAAAGCATCATTTTCAAACAGGTCATCCAATACGGCGCGGCGCTGTGCTTTGGGTATAATCAGCAGGGGATTGTCGTGGTTTGGACAGGGAATTTCCAAAAAAGCATCTTCTCTTTGGGACAACACGCGCGATTTCATGCGATGGTATTGTTCCTGTTCCTGCTTGGCTTCTTTTTGAAGTTGAAGCAGTTTTTCGAGGATGGAAACCGTTTCATTGGTGGAAACCGATGGCCTGCCAAGTTTACCCACATTAAGACGCCATACCGTGGCATATCTGCAGCCTTCTTCGGTGTTGGCGTATTCCTCGAATTTTTTGAGCAGATTATTTAAAAAGGTGCTTTTACCACAACCATGGGGACCGTCAAAGATATAAATTTTATTCTGCTGGGCTCCCTGACGCATGCTTTCCACTTGTTTCATCAACCGATTGCCAAACAACCGGTCTGTGAAAAAAGGATGGTCCGAACCTTCCACAAACATGTTATTGAAATCGTAGCGGACATAATTTATGGATTCGGGATCATCAGGGTATTCATCGACCCCCTGACCAATGTAGAATTTCATCATGTCATGAAAAAATTGAAAAACATTACGAATTATGGAGGCAGGCCGCCGGCGAGTCAATTTCAGAAATTCTTCAAAGGGAATTGGCGGTTGTTGCTCAATTGTCGCCTTTGTCTGCTGGATATGAAGCATAGCTTTTTCTATATTGCTCAATTCCTGCATCATAATGGAAGTATTCCTTTCGGCGGTTTTGGGTTTTTATTATGCTATAATCCGCCTGCTCAACTTTCGGTTCTTCATCGAATAAACAACGTGCTGCCAAATCATTTCCTTTGGTCTTGGTTTGCCAGGGGCATGGGGCCGGTCACCTCGCAAGGGTAGGGTCTTGACCTCTTTTGTTTCCAACTCAACCGGTCCTCCCCATAAAAATTCCATACCCAGCAAAGTGTTTGAGATATACTCTTTTAACAGTGGCTTGCCCTCAAATTGGTGAAAAAGATATAGAGTGTTGTTTTTGGAGCTTTTTTCGTGGTCCAGGACAATATAGGGCGGATGATAGAGCGAATCCATCACCATTTTCCGGTAATCCCTGGCTTTGCGGCTTTTGACATAATACTCCCATACCATTTTGGATTCGTTTAAACGCCGCCCGGCAACAAATAATTTGTTTTCGTTGATAAAATCCTGGCCTACAAACTCATTGATAAACGTAAAATCGGAATAATTTTCCCTTATAAAAAAAATGTAATCGCGGCCCGAACCGGTTTTGTTGTCGTATTTTTCCCGTTTGTAGGAATCATTGAGCCGCTGGAAATCCCAGGACTGTTTGCCCTTATTGACCAGTTCTTCGATGGCGTAAAATAAACGCATACCCAACGCATAAGGATTTAACCCAACACGGGGCATGGATGTGACACCAGCGTTAACCCTTGCAAAATCAACCTCGTGACCATTAATACGGTCATCTTTCATGAAAAGGTTTTCATGCCAGTAGCTGGACCATCCTTCGTTCATGATCTTGGTTCGAATCTGGGGTTGGAAAAAAAGGGATGTTTTCCGCACGATTTCCATAACCGTCAACATCCATCTGTTTTCTTCCTTATTCAAAAACTCTGAATTCTGAGTAATATATTGCATCAGGTCAAAGGCCTTGACACTTTTTCGCTCCTTGTACTTTTCAAACAGAGCCCTAAATTCTGGATACCGCCGTTCGATTTCGGAAAAAAAACTATCTTCGCCCAATTCTGCGTAGTCGGTGCGGCATTGGTTGAACCTTTCAATTTCCTTGATATATTCGCTGGTTTTAAAATGCTTGATGTTTTGAATAAAAATGTCGAAATAGTAATCAACGCGAAGGTTATGCTGTGTTGTAGGAATAGTGAAATTCTGATCCAATTCGCAATAGTAGCCTACCAGATTGTCAATACCGCGGGAGAATTCAATCACGTAATCTACCCAGCGCCCGCGTTCGGCACGCAGCTTGGCAATCACCCGTTTGTCCGAAAGCGCCTCCCCGTTAAAATCATAATTCCAGGTGTGACGGAAAAACAGGTTGTTTTGGAAGAAATCCACATGGGCCAAAACATGGTAGAAGATCATTACATTGAGCCAGTCCGGGTTGTTATCATTGTAAAAAGAAATTGCCGGGCGCGTGTTGATGACGGTTTCATAAGGATTGCTCGGATACAGTTCATATCTTCCCTTTCCTTTAAGAACTTCAAGGTCGTGAACCCAGTAATTGTAAAGGGTAGGGATCATGATTTTGGGTGAGAGTTCAAGCAAATCCCGGTTGGTAACAACGTATTCAAGCGTTTCATTTTCAAAGCGCAAGCCCTGAGCCCAAGCGCGCTCCTTACACCCTTCCATGATGGCTTTAGTATGCTGGTCGATCAATTCCATGGTGTATTCCCATTTTTTATTTTCAAAGGCCCTAAATCCTAATGGTTCGGATGGGCGCAAGTCATGGTCAAGATATCAATTTACGAATGCCGTCAATCAGGCGCTGTTCATCTACATCATCGTTGAAGGTATCACATCGAATCAACTCCGGGGCCTGTTCTAATAACCCTGATTTTTTAATATATTTCTCAACTTCTGTTGATGAGCCGGATGCATGCTGGACAATGGTTATGCCGACACGGTTGGCGTAGCGCAGCATGATTTTTAGTTGAGGAATAGCTTCACGCCCATCCGTGTCCCAGTCATCTCCGTCTGTTCCATGAAAAATGTAAATGTTGTAATCCTGGGCCAGGTTTTCTTTTTCCACAATATCGTTAACCAGCTTGTATGCCGAAGAAACTTGGGTGCCGCCAGCCACCTTTAAGTTATAATAGGTGTAGAAATCAGGAACTTCCTTGGCGGTTGTATCGTGAAGCACAAATCGTGTTTCCACCTGATTTGCGTATTGATAAAGCAGCCAACTGTATATCATGACATGCTGGGCAACCACCAGCTCCGTTGTTTTTCCCGCCATGGAACCTGAGTAGTCGCGTACGAAAAATATCATAGCCTGGGATTCAAAATCCTTTTCTCTGCTCAGAATGCGATAAACCATGTCATGAGGCGAGACCAGGAACCGGGTGGTATCGATATTGCTCGTATCCGGCAAATTTCCCAAACTGATGTTGGTTTCCACAATTTTGCGCAAAGTGGCCTTTTTGTCAAGGACTTGGCCGAACCCGCGATGCTTGTCTGTCATGTCAAAGGTGTAACGTGTCAGCGAACGTTTTTTCCCCTTGTCTTTTAAATTGGGCAATTCAAACTGTTCTGTAAGGATGCGGCCAAGATCATACGCTGAAGATTCCAGCTCATGCTGCTCATCTTCACCCTGGCCAGGACCGGCGCCTCTGCCTTGCTGAGAAGGCCGAACTGGTTGCTCGCCGATAACTTCGCCTTCTTGCCCATCGCCATGTCCTCCGCCGGCTTCCTCTTCATCAGTATCACTAAAAGACGGATCGTGAATCAGCTTTTCTTCCACAGTGGTGGGGATGACCACTACTTTATTTTTCCCCCCGCGTCCTGGTTTGATCATCCGGCCTACGCGGATTTTACGCGGAAAACCATCTTTTTCACGCTGTTTGTCTTTGGCCAAAAGTTCGTCAATGGTACGAACATGACTGCTCTGGCTTACATTGGGCTTAGAAGCCGATTGAAGCATCAGCAAGTCGTTAAAAGCATAAATGCTTTCATTTACTGGGCCGGGAGTTTCCAAAGGAACGTGGAGCGGAATTTCTTCGGATTCAGCTCTGATTCCGGTTACGATTTTTTGGATCTGTTCCGGTGTAAATCCCAGCTTTGCTAAACGTTTGCTGATGGCAAAAAGTCCTTTTCCATACATGGAGCCCCCTTAGTTTTCATCTTCCTGTGTGCAGAAATATTCAATGGTTTTTTGAGCGCATGTCCGGCAATATCCCAACTTATTGAGCATGGTATCGACCATGCGGTCATAGAGCTTTTGATTTTCTTCGTTGGTCCTGTTTGCCAAAGCCCCGATCAAACTGCCTGCACCGGCGATATCGGATTTGAGGCGGACATCGGTTACGGCTTTAACCAACTCAAGATTGTCCATGAAGTCGTAATTGAGGTCCACGGAAATTTTTTGACCGTAAATTTTACGAATAGAGGTTCTGAACGTTTCGCGTTGTTCTTCTGTTTTGAGACCCAGTCGTTCTTCAACGCTTTTTACATAACGCTCATCGATTTTCAGAGCACGCAGCTCATTGGTCTGAGGGTCTTTGTATTTCCACATTTTGTCCGGTCCAAGGTTTTCCGCATCGATGCCGATAATCATGTTGACGTAATTCATCACATCTTTTCGAATAGCCAGAGGCTCATCCATATAAGCGTTAAACATTTCGGTCATGATCCGTTCACGGTAGAGCCCTTTGGCTGTTTTCAGGTCTTCTAAATATTTTGATCTGTCATTGGCCTCGATAACATAATCGAGAATAATACGCTCCAATGCTCTAAAAATATCATAAGCAAACATGCACTGACCTTCATTGGTTTCCGAACTTTCCGTTAGAAGCTGCACAGAGCGTCCCAGATTTCGCTGGCCCAGCCCTTTTTGTCCGAATCGCTTGGTGATATCAGCTTCCTGGTTCAGTGTATCAATTACTTCGGCCAGGGTTTTAATGCTTTTTTCACCGGCGACTTCACCGGCCGCCAGTTTCATGTTTTCAATAGGCGTGAGTTTTTCCGAGCGCGGCAACCGGGTCAGGACAACTGCAACAGAGCCGGCATAATTCAGATTAGGGTCCTGGTGGAGCGATTCACGAGTCAGGGTCGTGCGGGCTTCATTGCCGATAGCATATTGGGTTAATTCTTTTTGCAATTTGTAATTGGTATTGTGTGACACATAGCAAATCCGGCAGCGGTCAACTATAGGCGCTTCTTCTTTTTCAGCCAGAAAACGATTGAATTCCGAGTTGTTGCTTGTGGCGATAATCAAGGTGTCAATGGGCCATTTGTAGCCGTCAATTTCAATATTCCGGTTCTGGATAACCCCTAGATAGACCTGAACCAGGTCTTTTTTATTTTTATAGATTTCATCGGCAAAATGAATTCCACCGCCTGCGACACGGGCCAATGCGCCGCGGCGCAGATCAAAACGGTAAGGGTTGTTGGTGTCGGTAATATGCAACAGCCGCTGGATGGATTCTTCTCCTAACAAATCCACGGCAGATGAAGTAATCTTGTCTTTTGCAGGATATTTACCGGTAATCGTGCCTAAGCTTTCGGTAAGCGGAACAGGAACAATCTGTACATATTTCATCATGTCATCGATGTTGCCGTTCGTAAAGCTGCGGATATCATTCCAGATATAACCACTGCAAGCGCCCAGGGGGCGGTAATTTTCGTAGAGGTTTTCAATTTGCTTGTCATCAAAGCCGATCTCTTTTGCCAGGAAGGTTTTGCTTTCATCCCTGTCATCGTACAAATTCATGGCCAGTATCATCGGGTCTTCATAGGTTTGGGACTCAATTGCATTGATTCGGCCGTAATTGCCAATCTGGTCTATGCCGATGAATCGGAAGGTGTATTTTTTGTTTTTATCTTTAGTTAAAAAACTACGGTACTGAGTGCATAAAAAATCCACGAAAAAGGTTTTACCATTGCCCGGTTCCCCAACCAAAACAAAAGCCATTTCCTTGGACGACCCGTTTTCGGAAGCATCTTTGACATAGGAAACAAAACTGTTGATTTCATCATACATCCCGATAACGTGTTTTCTGCCGTTTCGGAAAATATTAAAATCGTATGTAGTTTTAGCGTTAACCACGACTTTATGAATTTCATTTTCCAAAATCATGCGGGATACACTTTGAAAGCAGTTCTCAAACATGCGAAGGTTTTGCTTGACTTGCCAACAATGATCATGGAACTGAGATTTTGTTTTTACCTGATTTTGTACTTTTTTGACCATAATGCCCCCTATTTATAATTTGCAGAATAGATAACGATATATTCACAAAACTGCGGGACCGGTTTCCACCGTCGAATGCTGAGTTTCAGAGATCTTTACGTTTCAGGAGTAACGCTATATCGGATATTCAAGTTTTTTTGCTAAGCACCTGAATTTATTAAAGCTGAAAATTCGCCTATTAATTTTTGTGTTATAATAATATCAATAAGTTACATGACATTGCTACACACAGTGACGGAAATATTCGAACATCGAATTATAGACTTTACAATTCATATCTTTGGTTAACGCAAAATATTCAACGGGCAGTGATTAAGAGAAAAGCGAATTCCACCTTGGTATATATAGTTTATTATAGTGATTAGCTAAGTAGATTCAACCGATTTTTAAACCCCCTGAATTCAGCTTATAGTTTAAATCTATTATGTTCAACTACATGCAATATATGTGCCCGTCATTGTGCCGTATTTGCCGGATATATTTTTTTGTTGGCGAAAGAACTATAAGCTTCAGAAATGAAAATAAACTTGTATTCCGGTACGTATTGAACAAGCCGGCACTGGTTTAATTGTATGACAACAATCATAAAATCAGTGGGTTACGAATAAAAATGGGTTAATGCCAACTCCTTGACTTTTCTGAGAAAAACAGTTTGTTCAGCCATTGGTTTGCATATAGCTGAACCAGTGCCAATAAGTTGTGGATCGGATGAATTAAAAATTAACGCCTTTTTAGCTTGTCAATGTATTGACCTTGATGCCAAAGAACTCCTTTGCGCTTATGTGGAGCAATTCAAATCAGGGTTGAAAAATATTTTTGAATAGAATTAGCTGCCAAACAGGCTCTAAGAGCTTGTTTTGAGAATTTTCAGAACCTGTTTGCCAAAACTGTTCACCTGCCATTGGTGTATGCCCGGAATTTTGCAAAATTCTTCTAATGTAAGGGGCTTTGCAATCGCAATATTCCGAATCAAGGCTTTGTTGAAAAGCAGGGCAGGGTCAAGATCCATTTTTTGAGCCTGTTTATCGCGCCAGGTTTTTAAAGTTTGGACCCTCAGGGGAACTTTAGGTGATAACCGCGGGGCCTTGGTTCGCGGATAGCGCGGCAGCTCTTCTTTGGGGAGCAGGCGTGCTTGCTTGACCGTTTGCAAAATTGGTTTTGCGTACATGACCATTTGTTTTTCACTCAAGCAATTACTTTTTTCCAGACTTCGCAAACCGCCCGGCATTGCGGTGGCGATTTTAAGCAAGGTCATATTACCGATAATTTTAAACAGTGGCCTGTCTTTGTGGCAGGCAATTTCTTCACGCATTTTTAAAAGGGCTTCCAGCACTGCCAGTTGATTTGCCCCTAGCCGTCCGGCGCCTTTAACCTTTAAAAAGCGCGGATCATTGCCGCAGTCGTTGGGCCGCACCTTGCTCAACCGTTCACATTCTTCTTGCACCCAGACAAGGCGTTTTTTTGTTTTCAGTTTCTTTATCAGCATTTTGGCCAGGGGTATCAAATAGACAACATCCAAGGCTGCATAGGTGATCATTTCATCGGGAAGAGGCCGCTGGGACCAATCCTTTTTTTGATATTTTTTGTTCAGTTCGATGCCGAAATGATGGGCGACAACCGATTCCAAGCCTGTTTCCTTGTAACCAAGATACATACTGGCCAATTGCGTATCAAATAAATTGTTGACCGAAATTCCGTAATCGCGATACAGACTGCGAATATCGTAGTCGGAGCCGTGAAGCACTTTACAGGTGGCCGGGTCCTCAAAAATAGGCTTCAGGGCGCTTAAATCCTTTACCAGCAGCGGGTCGATGACCACATTATACCCGTTGACCGCCATTTGGATGAGGCACACTTTTTCCCTGTAATGGTACATTGAGTCCGATTCAAGATCGATGGCCGCAATTTGGGCTTTTGCGGTTTTTTGAACAAATTCGGTGAGGTCTTGTTCCGTTGTAATCACTTCATAATCGGGAAGTTGTTCCTGTTTTCTATTTTTTACTTGACCCACAGGGGTATTTCTCCTACTTCAATATATTTCCAGGTGGTGATACTGACGCACCTTAAAATGCCACTTTGATTTATTAAAATTGTAAATAGCGGCAACTGATTAATTCAATCGTTTTGGATGACCTGAACACGTTATTCAAGTTGGCATCAACGAATATCATCCTTTTAACATTCAAATAAGGTAAAATTCAAATGATCTCTATAACACTTCCCGACGGAAGCATAAAGCAGTTTGACCAAAAACCCTCAGGAATGGATGTCGCGCTGAGCATTTCCCAGGGCCTAGCCCGCGATTGCGTTGCCATGGAATTAGACGGGCGTTTGGTGGATCTTGGCCAAATCATTGAAAAAAATGCAGCCGTTCGCCTGATTACCACAAAAAGCCCTGAGGCCCTTGAGATTATGCGCCATAGCGCAGCCCATGTGATGGCCCAGGCAATTATGGATATTTACCCGGATGCAAAGCTGACCATCGGACCGGTTATTGAAAACGGCTTCTATTACGATGTCGATATGCAACCGGTATCTGAAGAGGCTTTTAGTAAAATTGAAGCCCAAATGAAAAAAATCGTCAAGGCCAAAGTGCCCATCAAACGGCGAAGGGTATCCAAGAACGAGGCAATGGAATTTTACCGGGATGAACCTTATAAACTTGAAATGATATCTGCTCTTGAAGATGCGAGCATCTCTTTTTATGAGCAGGGAAATTTTACAGATCTTTGCCGGGGTCCTCACGTACCCCATACCGGTTTTGTTAAAGCCTTTAAATTGATGAAGGTTTCCGGAGCTTACTGGCGCGCTGATCAGAGCAACGCCCAGCTTCAGCGCATTTACGGAACAGCCTTTTTTGATAAAAAGCAATTGAAGTCGTATCTGCATTTTCTTGAAGAAGCTAGGAAAAGAAACCATCGTAAAATCGGTAAGGCCTTGGATCTGTATAGTTTTCATGATGAAGCGCCCGGCATGGCCTTTTTTCATCCCAAGGGCATGGCAATCTGGAATGAGCTGTTGGACTATTGGCGCAAAGAGCACCGCGACGCCGGTTACGTTGAAACAAAAACACCTATCATGATGCAGCGATTTTTATGGGAACGAAGCGGGCATTGGGAAAATTACCGTGAAAACATGTATATATCCAGCATCGATGAGCATGATTACGCCATCAAGCCCATGAATTGTCCTGGGGGAATGCTGCTATATGGCCGCAAGCATCATTCCTACAGAGATCTTCCTATTCGGGCCGGTGAAGTGGGGCTGGTTCATCGCCATGAGCTCAGTGGCGTTCTCAACGGCTTGTTCCGAGTACGCGCTTTTCACCAGGATGATGCCCATATTTTCATGACTCCTGACCAGATCCAGGATGAAATTTTAGGTGTTTTGAAACTGGTTGAACGTATCTATGGCACCTTCGGCCTCGGTTTTTCATTAGAGTTGTCCACCCGGCCGGAAAAATCCATCGGTACGGATGAACAGTGGGAAATAGCAACCCAAGGGCTCGAATCCGCCTTGAAACAATATGGAAAAGACTACAAGTTGAACGAAGGCGACGGCGCTTTTTACGGGCCCAAAATCGATGCTCACATCAAGGACGCCTTGGGCCGCACCTGGCAGTGCGGAACCGTACAACTGGATATGGCGCTGCCCGAAAGATTTGATCTGTCCTATATCGGACAGAATAACGAAAAGCATCGCCCCATCATGATCCATCGCGTGATTTATGGCTCCATTGAGCGATTTTTCGGAATATTGGTGGAACATTTCGCCGGAAAATTTCCCCTGTGGCTTGCTCCGGTGCAAGTGGGCATCCTGCCCATCAATGACGAATTGGCCCCTCTTGCTCAAAACCTGGCGCAAGACCTGCAGCGGGCCGGATTGCGCACGGAAACCGATCACCGTTCCGAAAGCCTGAATAAAAAGGTAAGAGAAGCGCAACTGAATAAAATTCCATTAATTTTGACCTATGGAAACAAAGAAAAAGAAAGCGGTACGGTTTCGGTTAGAACCCTGGATGGCAACGTCAAGCACGGAATACCCGTACCTGATTTTATAAAAGAGGTTCAAGCCAATATAAAAGAGCGAAAGTTGGAAATGGACCTTTTTAGCCGTTGATGGCAGAGAAAAAACCGCCTGATTTGCCGGGAGCGCAAGATAAAGTCTGGCAAAGGGCATTAAGGGCCGCAGAAGATACGAATATACCACTCTTACTTGTTTTGAGCCTGCTTGGCGTTGTGCCAAAGCCCAAATATTTTAAGTATGCAGGCTTTGGCACGCCTTGAAGACGAAAAAAAATCCTGCCCAATATGGTATCTGTTAAGATGCTATATTTTTTCCGCCAATCGCCTAATCACATCCAACCAAAATGGTTATTGCAGAGACTTTGCTTTTTCAGCAACATCCCTGATTGCAGTAACTTTGGATCCTTTGCTCATCATAGCTGCTGTAATTTAAGTTAAAAAATTCCATTTTTTATCGGATTAGCAATCGATCAGCATTACAAGAGGATAGGTTAGATTGCGTGAAACGAAATCGTGCTTTTTGCGGCGTAGATATTTTTTTGGCGGCGCTGATCCACATTCATTCAGGCACAGCCTTTTCGAACCATACCTTCTGTTTCGCTTTTGAAATTATTGTGTTCTATTTTCGTATTTTTTCCCTTCGATTCAAAATTAATGTGTTCACGATTTCTTTTATTTTTTAACTGCGCCATCACGTCAGATTTTTTATTTTTTGTCTATCTGAAGATAAAAAATTGTAATTTAATTGTATTTGCCATGTCCGGCAGCCCGGTCTGCAGATGCATGGTTTAATGCAATAATTATGGTGTAAAATTTGCAACTAAATGTCACAGCTTTTAGTTACAGGCTTATATATTCGTCAAGCCTCATGTGAAATTTCGGGTCTTCGCACCATTTAGCGTTCTCATAGCAATAAAGCTTGACGCCCAATATTAATTAAGTCAACACGTTATCCTTAATATGAGGTCATAAGAATCCAAAACACAACATGAGCCGTCCTTAAATTAAGGTGACGCTTGTATAAAAAATTAGTCTATCTTCTATCTGATTACCGCCAAGGCGGGACTGTATTGTTACCCGGACATTGCTGTTTTCGGCATTAGCCGTATCGACACAGTTTCAAGTCTTTTAAAATGAAGTTGTTATAGATTTTGGTTAAGCATTTTTAATGCAGGACAATGTTGCCACGTTCGAAAGGTGGAATTTGTTATGAAATTAAAATTTTATATTATTGGTTTGTTGTTTTTTGTTCTGTTTTTTCAAGCGCCTGCCCAGGCTGTAAACTGGGATGAAGAGGACGGCTCGCCCTGGACCGGAACCACCGATGAGGGCCCGGACGCTCAAGTTCCCGGTTTTTTTATTAACCTCGGCATGACCGGCGCGCGCGCCAAGCTCAGCGAGAGTAATCTAAAAGTGCTTTTTATTGAGTACGTTTTCCCGGATTCGCCTGCAGCGGGCAAACTCAAAGCGGGCGACCAGATCACCGGCGCTAATGGAAAAGCGTTTGAAACTGATCACCAAAACGGTTACGGCCCGGAAGTCTTTGGCTATGAAGGGCCCATGATGGATTTTGGCAAAGCCCTTGATGAAAGTCATGGCTCAGATGGCATACTTACCCTTACTGTCCAGCGCGGCGGCTCAACGGTTTCCGTTGAAATAGATGTAGGTACCGGGTACGGAGCCTATTCAAGTGAATTTCCCTACAATTGCCCCAAGGCCGATCGTCTGCGCGAGGAGTTTTGCGCCCTTATTGCTTCCACGCAACGCGAAAATGGCACCTGGAAAGGCGTTCACGTTACCTATATGGCCGCTTTGGCCTTGCTTGCCAGCGGTGATCCACAGTATCTGCCGATAGTTAAAAAGACGGTGGAAAACTTTGCCGGAATAACAGTCGGTGAACCCAGCGAGGAAGAAAATGGTTTGCTTGGATGGCGATACTCCTTTGCCGGTATTCTGCTTGCTGAATACTACCTGAGGACCAAAGAAAGTTGGTTAATTCCCGAGCTCCAAGAGATTTCCTCTTGGCTCCATACCGCCCAATTAACCGATGATAGCCAGATCACTAACGACAACATCGGAATGATGGACAGGTATGGCGGTTGGGGGCACAAAGCCTTCATGGGCGGCTATGGCCCCTTTTGCATGATGACCGCCCAGGCTCTCACTGCGCTTTCGCTTATAGAACGCTGCGGTATCGAGATCAATAGCACCACTATGGAAGATGGTTATAAATTTTTGGCCGATGCAACCAACGCCGCAGGCTATGTGTGGTACCGCAATAAGGTGACCAGCGAGACCAAGTGGGGTGACATTGGCCGGACAGGCGGCTCTGCCATTGCCCATTATCTTTCTCCGGTTTCTAATTCCGTAGCTGACTTGCATGCTGGCTTTTTGGGCTCTGACGGCCACTACAAAAGTTTTCCCGACACACATGGCAATCCTATTGTGGGCATGAGCTGGGCAGCGATGGGAGCTGCCTTAAATCCCGAATCGTTCAATAACCTGATGAAATACCACATTCCTTGGTTTACCTTGTTTCAGACCCACGACGGCAACCAGTGCGTATCCCAGCCAAACCGTAATAAAGGCGGAAAATATGATCCTGATACGCGTGTTTACCCCTCGGCGGTCATGGCTCTGATCTTTTCCATCAAAGATAAAACGCTGCACATGACAGGCGCAGGAGGCGGTAACAGTGAAATATCGAGTTTGCAAAATTCTTCCGCTTCCTATCAGGGCCCTATCAAGGCCAGGAAGATTGGCCAGCAGAATCTCCGGTTGCAGCAAGTACGGGCGAAGAAAATTCTTCCCTGAAAAATTCGACTGCTTCTGAAACGCCCGTAATC
>JAAERL010000404.1 GCA_024230435.1 Desulfobacteraceae bacterium | reverse complement strand
GTAGCGTCAAGCCTTAAATTTTTTACTTTTACTTCTATGGCCTGCCTTGCCTGGAGGCAGGTCATAACTTCTCTTTACTTTATTTTGAAGCCTGAGTGGATCTATTGCTTGTAGCTTTTACGTTCTGGTGCTGAGGTGCTTTAACAATCCCCGGTAAAACTGATCGTCACATCAAGCTTAGCCCGGTTATTGTTGTGGGCGGCTTATACCGCCGCCGGGTTTTTGTCCTAAATTGACAAACTGTTCTTTTTATGCATATGCTGCATAAAAAAAGGGTCAACGCCAATTTTTGATTGTATTTTTAGTATGATATTTCCAGGCGGCGTTGCCCTGCCGGTTTCGTAATTCGCAAGGTTGCTGTGTTTGATCCCGATGAATTCGGCAAATTCACTTTGGGTCATTTTCAGTGTGTTGCGAATTGTTTTTATGTATTGTTTAGTTTTCATTTTAGGCTCCTTAATATCTATCAGATGCATAATTATGTGTCAAGTGGATATTTTAAATAAATTTATGCTCTATACAGATATTATAAAACGACTTCGTACCATCGCGAACCTTAATCAGGGGGATATCGCTTCTGAAATTGGTAAAGCTCAGTCAGGCTATTCAAGAAAAGAAGCAGGTCAATCTCCAATGAGCGCAGATGAATTTTTTCAAATAATTGAATTTTTAAAATCCCGTGTACCCAAGACAGAATTCGAAAGCGCTTTAAATGAGCTTTTTGGTTGCGAACTATCCTCTGCCGCGATTGAAAAAAATGATTCCTCTGACAAGTCTGAAGTCTTGATTCTTTTGAAAATGCTAAAGGCTAAAGACGAAAAAATTGACAATCTTCAAGCAAAGATCGAGTCCCTTCTAAAGAGCAAGTGAACTTCCATCAACAAAATTTCAAAGAGCGAAGCGGAGCTGATCGTCACATCAAGCTTAGCCCGGTTATTGTTGCCTCAATGTCCGAGGTGGTTTAGTTCTGTCGGCCAATGAGGGCCGCTTTTATTTCGTTTGAGCTACCAAAAGCCCATATTTGAGCGGGTATTCTTAAACCAAGTTCAGTACATGCTCTTTCGAGACGTTTAGACCGTTTTATACCTGGTCTTTTTATTGTGCCCGCATAATCACTTAAAGTTTTGGCTGATATTTTAGATACTTTTGCAAGATTTGTCAGTGATCCTTGTGGT
>JAAERL010000403.1 GCA_024230435.1 Desulfobacteraceae bacterium | reverse complement strand
GTCTTCCAATTCTTTGTCCCATCGTCTTTTCTGCATTTCCTCTATGGAATTCATTACTTGCAGACCAGTGGTTGGATCGATACGAAAAGATTCATCTGAATTACTAAATCTCTTGAGTTGTGCTCCATTTCCTTCTTTGACCGCTTGTAAAGAAGATCCTCTCAAAACAGATGATGTACCTGATCGTCTATACCGATCAATGTTTGTGTGTATACTTGCTAACTTGCTGCTTCTGCGTCGGCGATTAGCACGCTCTTCTGCAGTGTAGGATCGGCTCATTGTGGCGTTTCTTTTTTCGACACAAGTTGATGACGGTCAGATACTTTACTATATCGCAAAATAATTCGTTATGATAACAAAGAATGGCAGTAATAGGAGGGCAAGGGTTCGTAGACGTTTGCCCTGGGCGGCGGTGGGCTGGGCGGTGGAAGGCTGTACTGTGAAAATCTCTAACTTCTTGCCTTCTCCTCCTTTGCCAGCCATGGTGGTTTTTGGCTTTTGGTTTTTGTGTGTTGCGTACGTAGGTAGGTCTTGTGCAGATATGTAATATAAGTGTATTCAAGGAGATTATTTAGAGCCCAGAGTGACCGGAATCCGTGATGACTGTGACCGCCGCGTGTTTTTTTTCATTTTTTATTTTTCAACATCTCACTTTTTGCTGTCGACGATGACC
>JAAERL010000402.1 GCA_024230435.1 Desulfobacteraceae bacterium | reverse complement strand
TTAGGCGATTGGCGGAAAAGAATATACCAGATTGAGCTTCGATTTTTTTTCGTATTCAAGGCGTGCCAAAGTTTGCATACTTTACGTATTCGGGCTTTGGCATAACGCACAAGACGGGAAAAAAGACATACAAGATGGTATATTCTTTAACACAAATCGCCTTAGCTTGCATCCGTGCTAAAGCGGGATTGGGTTGGCAGCGGGACAACTTTCAAGATCCTTGCGTTTTTAATCCTTTTAGTCCTTTGACGGCCAGCTAAAAAGGCCCCATGCTTTTATGCATGGAGCCTTAAGTTAGTGTCAATTCATAAATGGCAGATCTGCCCGATATCTTCGTTGTATTGAAAAATTTTACCTCGGGAATATCACCGCTTGGGCCTATTAATCAGATGCCTAAGGTAAAATTTTTCGTACGCCTTGATCTTGAACGATTTTTCGATTTCTAACAAATTTTCCTATTTTGCCGGTGGGCACTAGTTATAAGTTTTAGTGATATTTTTTAATCACAATACCTTTGGCTTTTCCAGGCACAAGCTCAAAGGGGCCATCAATGCGTTTATACGCTTGACGTTCTTGTTTGGCGCGGATGATTTCCTGCTTGATCGTACTTCTTGTGCGGGCCCTGGCTGCGGTGTACCTGACGGCCGTTTCCGGTGTATTCCCCATAAAGTAGGCTGAAAGGGCCTTGGGTTGATCCTTAAAATCAGTCCAGGCGATTTTAAGACCAAGTTGTTTGGAACATTTTTTGCCCGGCAGGCACTGTTTATCTGCGGAGGTCACCCGAATGATTGCGCTGACTGTGCCTGTTTTATCACTGCTTGCCTTGGCAATAAAAAAATCGCCTTTGCTTAGTCCGCTTACATCAAAAGTGGCCGCCTTTATCCTCGGGACAGGGTCATCTTTGCGCCCGCCGCCCAACCAGCCGATGTTAGCTTTTTTTGAGCCGTTAACAGAAAAACCGAATGCATAGACAATACTGACATCGATGTTTCCATAATCATAGTAACGGCTGGTCAACGGATCTTCACTCTCTCTGGCTGTGGTCATGATACTGGAGCGCAGAAAACCGGTGTTTTCAACTGCCAGAGTCAGGCTCGAGCCGTTGGTTACAGTTTCGGTGGTGTTGAATTTAATAAAAGGCGCGATAAATAACCTGTACATCAGGTGCTTGAGTTGCTTGTCCACTGTTCGCACCAAAGCCGAACCGTCACAGTTCCAGTCTTTATAGCAGCGCTCGGCCGATGGCGGATTAAAGTAGGCAAAAATGTCGAAGTCGGCATAATAATCGGTGCTGCTCGAAAGTCCCCAGTAATCGCAGTGAAAAACGTTAGGATCCGTCTGCCCGCCGCATTTGCCTTCCGAGTTGAAGACAAAGTATTCGGTGTATTGAATATAATTAAAGTAGTCCAATGAGCCTGGCATCTTATCAGGGTCGCAAGTGGTGCACCACGGAAAGTCTTGCCAAGCAAGAAACATACCTTGAGGATAATTTGTATCGAATTGTTTATAGTGATTAGGGAACCAGTCTTTAACGGCCTCGGCTGATCCGGAAGTGCTTCCCATGCCGTATATTTCTGTTGTAAAGGAAAGTAAACCTCCCGGCCAGAAGTCAAGACCAAAGCCGGGGTTCTGGCTCGAGCCGGTATAAGAATAGCCCGTGGTGTCTCCCTTTACGGAATATGGTCCGCCGTATTTTACTTCATAGCCGGTTTCCTGGGAAATATACTGGGCTACGGCATCTGTGTAAGCTTGATCCATGGTGGTGTTGCCGGGATCATCTTCGAACAAAAACCAGGGCGGATAAATCTGATTTATCCCTGAATGAAGACTTTCCAGTGAGACGATGTTGGGGTGAGACCTCATAAAAGCCGCCACAGCCGCCGTTTCCGGTTCTGAAAAAGGCTCCGGGCCAGCATAGGTCTGGGAGCCGGATTTCCAACTGCAGCCCCGGTCCTCATCACACTTGCCCCATTCGGGTTCTCCATAATTCCGGTTAGGATCGGCGCCGCCTACAAAATCCTCACCGGAATAGGGGCCGAATGTACCGTCACCATCAGGGTCCCAGCCTTCGTAATTAAAAGTATATGGTGAGTTTGCCGGCTGGATGCGCGATACGCGTTGATCAGTCACCGGCGCGCTATAATCACCATTTTCATACCACAACTGAAGATGACGTCCGATGATATCATTACCGCGAAATATGATAGCGTTACCGTTACGATTCACAACGCCAACATCGCCGGTTTGAATATCAGGGCTGTCTTCATCCATAAAGCCATCCCCGCACGAGTCGCAATCAGCGGCTCCGATTTGGGGTTCATCGGAACTATAATTGGTTTTGCGCTGTTCGGGATTATGAAAAAATTCGTTTGTTCCACCGTCCGGGTTAACCCAGGGAAGCAAATAAAAGGTACCCGCATTAACAAGGTAGGTAATGGCCTCACCCTCGATATCATCCTTGCCATAGCTGTGGATGATTTTATCTATAAGGCTCAGCACCGCTTCTTTGCTGATATGCTCGCGGGCATGATGTGCGCCCATGATAAAAGCGGCCGGTTTGTTATCCGGATGTTTTCCCTCCATTGTCTTGAGGGAAATTTGCAGTACGCGCAATTGACGCCCTTCACGCGAGTAGCCAATGGGGATGAGCTTGGCGATGGGCAGCAATTTGGGATGAGATGCAACGGCTTCAAGGTAAGCGTCAACCTCTTGCCAGGTATGGTAGCGGGTCTTATCCAATTGAGGAAGATCGATAGCCATGGCTGTTCCTGTCATGGCAATAATGCATATTGTGCTTAAGAGTACTTTTCCGAGAGTTGCGAATCCCGGCCATGATAGTAATCGTCTGTTTGGGTTGGGCATGGTTTGTGCTCCTTTGCATAGTTGAGGCAGTCAGACTAGCTTGCGGTTATTTGGCCTCGTTAAAGATGTATGGTATTCCTCGATGGATAGAACATTTTGTGGTATTCGGGCAGGCCCTTGGCTCCCGGCAATCTAAGTAGCGTCAATCCATAATTGGCCTGTCTCACCAATGGACGCTAAGTAAGCCTTTGCCGGGAGCTTGGCAGCAGTATTTGAGCCTACTTATGCAAAAAAGAAGTTCGTTTTTCATAGCGCATTCCTTTTAGGCGATTTTACCAATCGCCTTAAAACGTCTGTCTTGGCAGATCGAAGAAAATACTTTTTCAGACGAATTTATCTAAGGATATAACACCCTGGGGTGTCTTTTTTTCCGGGGCCCTAAGATGTTATATTTTTCCGCCAATTGCCTTAATTCTCACGCCTATGGTCCGCCATTGAAATGATAGCCAGTATTATATGGCTAAATTATATTGGAAATGTACTTGTAGAAAATAAAAGCTTGATAACAATAACTTTTATTAAGGTCAAGTGATAAGTGTAAAAAATGCCAAAAAAACAATAAATACATACCATAAATAGTAAGGGGTTATAGAAAAAAATTGATTTTTTTAAATTTATTTGATAAAAATACAAGCGATGAAAAAAGTTTGTGCTTCCAACATGTTGATGCTCGTTTAGTGTTGTTTTATTGCAGATTTTCGTTCTGAGTTGAAAGTTTAACATGCCTAAATTAAATAAATTCAAAAATTAATTATTTCTTTCAAGAGCCGATAACTATCATGGTGGTTCCTTTTATGGTTCCTCTATGGGTTTGTGCTGATCTTAATAGCTGCTCTGCTAAGATTTCTTTGTGGAATCCCATAAGATATTCAACCCGCATGAGAGTGTAATAAAACCTTAACCTGCTGCAATGTACTAGAAAGGTAGGATAGACAATGAATATGATGAACTTTTTTTTCAATCCTATGCAACTGGCTGGTCAAGCCTATGAGTATATAGCCGATAGCTGTCAGCGTACTGTTCTTTATTGGGATACTTTACGAAAACGTGGAAATAATTATCTTGACCATTTAGATGCCGGTCAACCTCCGGTACTGATTTTTGACTATGAAATGGTTATGGATGGCCGAACCTTTGAACAACCGGTAAATTATGCCCTTTTGCGGATTATGGACCGGCGAAAGAAATCAGACCGGCGTTTAAAACAACGGCCGCAAGATTTGGAAAAAGCCCGGCGCAGACCCAAAAAAAAAGAATGCATGTTGTCATTGAAACGTCCCATTGTCGTGATTGATCCGAGGGCCGGCCATGGCCCGGGTATCGGTGGTTCAAAGCTGAATTCTCAAATCGGAGTGGCTTTGGATCAAGGCCATCCGGTTTATTTTATAACGTTTTATACCGATCCCGAGCCCGGACAGACCATTTCCGATGTTGAGCAGGCCGAAGTTCGTTTTTTAGAGCAAGTAGCCTTGAGGCATCCCGATTTGCCCAAGCCTGCTGTTATTGGTAATTGCCAGGCCGGATGGGCCGCCGCCCTGATTGCCAGTGACCGCCCGGACGTCACCGGGCCAATCGTGCTTAACGGTTCGCCGCTGTCATATTGGGGAGGAGTTGAAGGTGCTAATCCCATGCGTTATCGTGGCGGATTATTCGGCGGGATCTGGTTGACCTCATTGTGCTGTGATTTGGGCAATGGTCAATTTGACGGTGTTCATCTTGTCGCCGGTTTTGAGGACTTGAATCCAGCCAACACCCTTTGGGCAAAGCAGTATCATTTATATGCCAATGTGGATACCGAACAGGAACGCTACCTGGAATTTGAAAAGTGGTGGGGCGGTTTTTTTAAAATGAATACCGATGAAATTCATTTTATTGTGGACGGTCTTTTTATGGGTAACGAGCTTGAGCAGGGCAGCCTTCGCATGGATAACGGGAAATATGTCAATTTAAAGAATTTTAAAAATCCGATTATGGTTTTTGCTTCCGGAGGTGATAACATCACGCCGCCGCCTCAAGCGCTTAACTGGATTTACAAAGTATATGGCACAGTTGAAGAAATTAAGCGCTGCGGCCAGGTGATCGCATATATGGTACACGATAAAATCGGGCACTTGGGTATTTTTGTTTCAGGCGGAGTTGCTAAAAAGGAGCACAATCAGATTATCGATTGTGTTGAAATGCTCAGTTGCCTGTCGCCGGGTCTTTATGAAATGACGATTGAAGGAAAGCCTAGCCGTCCCGGGTTATACGATTATAATGTTCATTTTGAAGAGCGTGATATGAAAGACATTCTTGAACTTGACGATGGCTTGGAAGATGAGGAAGTTTTTTTGCCTGTTAGAACGGTTTCACGTTACAATGACATGTTATATCAGAATTTTATAAGGCCGTGGGTCCGTCTTGGAGTAAACGAGTTAACAGCCCTTTGTATGGAGCAACTGCATCCTCTAAGAGTTCAGCGTTATGCAATATCCGATCTGAATCCTTTTTGCCTGCCGCTTGAGTCATTGGCGCAGAAGGTAAAAGCCGAAAGGCGGCCGGCGGATAAGGACAATCCTTTTCTGAAATGGGAAAAAATGTTCTCCGATATGGTTACCTCCGGTTTAAAATGTTATGGACAAATACGCGACAGTACCCACGAGCACTTGTTTTTTAGCATTTACAACAACCCTTTCATGCAGATGATGTGCATGTGGAACAACAGTTTTACTAAGGACTCGAAAAAGCCGGTTCAAAAAAAAGGGCAATTGCATGATTATGATCAACGGCAGTGGGCATGCACGCAAGCCAGCCAAGGTGGATTTGCCGAGGCTGTTGTCCGCATTATGCTGGCGATGTCCAATGCTGATGATATTGTGGATAAACGTGAGTTTTATGTACTTAAGGAAGTTTTTCAAAATGATTACAGGTTAAGCCACTTGGATGCGTCGTATTTTATGGAAGAGGTTAAAAAACAATCCAGTATACTGGAACTTGAACCGGAATTGGCCTTTGATACATTGAAAACACTGCTGCCTGGTTTTAATGACCGTAAGGCCGCACTGGATATTGCTTTGAAGATAGCCATGGCGGATAAAAGATTGGTTGCCTCGGAGTATAAGGTGCTTGATCGCATTGTAACAACTTTGGGCATACCAAATTAAGGGTCATAAAAGACCCTAAATAGTGTTTATTCAAAAAGTTGGCCGTTTCGTTGATGAATGCGAACCATTATTGTCTTGGATCACGCAAATTTTTTGGAGAAATTTGGTGCGTGGAACGTAGCGGATTAATATCGATTCCGCCCCGGCGGGTAAATCTGCCGTAAACGGTCAGGCGCCGGGGAGCGCAGCATTTCATGATATCGTGAAAGATTTTTTCGATACAGGCTTCATGGAATCCTGCATGTTCACGAAATGAAACAAGATAGCTCAGCAATCCCGAGCGGCGCAGGCGTGGTCCCTGGTAGGCGATGGCCACGGTGGCGTAATCGGGTTGTCCGGTCACCGGACAGATGGAGCGAAAAAGTCTTGAATACAAAGCTTCACGGGCATCGGGCGCTTCTGATCTGAGGTGATCCGGTTCGACATGCAGGCAAAAACCGTCTAAATCTTTGTCATCAATGCATGTGCCGGGCGGTTCGGCCAAGCTGATTTGGTTGAATCGATCCGGTGAAATCAATTTTACCCTGACAGGTTTACCAAATGTTTGAGATAGATCATGGCTAATGGTTTCACTGACCTGTGCCGGGTCTTCGAAGCGGGTCATGTTGAAGGAATTTAAATAGAGCTTTAAAGATTTTGATTCGACAAGATTGGGTGAATCGCAGGGCACACGTATCTCCGCCATGGCGATTTCGGGTTTACCGGCGGGGCCCAGCCAGCAAAGCTCATAGACATTCCAAATATCTTCCCCGTAAAACAACACATCGTTTTTATCCGGCGCTGCTTCGGTCTGGCGGCTCATATGGCGGGCAATGGGATACAATTGGCCGGGATCATAAGTCCGGCTATGAATAATGGTTTTGCCCAAAGGCAATGATTGATCGTTTTTAGATAATTTCATCGAAAACTCCATTATTCAGCATAGCTGGTAGGGTCCTTGCCCTCATCATGGCGCAGGGCATATTTACGCTCATCACAAGCGCTGCAAACACCGCAATGGACGTTTGCCCCCTTGTAACACGTCCAGGTCCGGGTATAATCCACATCAAGACTTCGGCCCAGGTCTCCAATTTGTCTTTTATCCATATCTGAAAAAGGAAATTCGACTGACACCTTGCCGCCGGTTCCCAGTTGCGCTGCCCGGGAAAATGCGCTGTTGAATTCCGGGCGGCAGTCTGGATAGATGAAATGATCGCCGCTATGAGAGCCGATCAAAACACATTTGGCATCCAACGATTCGGCGTATCCGACAGCAATGGCCATTAGGATACCGTTGCGAAAGGGCACCACCGTTTTTTTCATGTTCCCGGCATCATAACGCCCATTGGGTACGGCTTGTCCTGATTGCAGCAGCGATGACTTGAAAAGCTGGTTGATAAATGGCAACTCAATAATTCGGTGAGGCACACCATAGTTTTTACAGGCGCCGGCAGCCAGGGGCAGTTCCCGGCGGTTGTGTTTTGATCCGTAATCAAAACTCAGCGCCGCGATTTGTATATTTTGCGCAATTTGCTTTGCCAGCAAAACCGTGGAGTCCATACCGCCGGAGAGTATTATAATCGATTCAATCATCAAATACCTCTTCAAATGCCTTTTTGCTGGTTAAACGCCAAAATATGCAACCGCGGTGAAAATTGAAATCCATGGATTACGCAAAGCTTCCATACTTGGTTCATGCGGTTTAATTGCTGGCTGCGGTTTGCCCCCAGGGCCATGAGCCAGATACGTTCAGAGCAAATGCCGTGCTTTTGCTGGAAATCCAAAACCGGTTCAATATTATTTCGGATTACAAATTTAAATGCATCCACCCTGTCCGCAAGGTTCGGAGCAAGAAAAGGGGCGTTGATGGGTTTTGGCGAACAAACAATCATAGCTCCCGTATCAGGGGCAATTCCCGCTTTTGCGCTGGTTTCAAATTGAATGCGGCGGCCGGCCGTTAACAGGGCCCGTGTTAATTTGTCTAATCCTGTTTTCCACTGAAAAAAGGGTTCCCCGCCCGTAATGATCACCAGGTCAGGTTTTAGGGCCAATATATTGTCTCGTACTTTTTCCCAGGGCACTTTACGGCCCGGTTCAAGCGCCTCCGGGGTGTCGCACCAGCAACAATGGGGTTGAACACAACCGGCCAGACGTAAAAAAACGGCAGGTTGTCCCATCAGCGGGCCTTCACCTTGAATTGAAGTGAATATTTCGGCAACGTCAAGCATGGCGCGATTTTGTGGCCCAGCATGTAGCGGTTTCAAAAAGCGTTACGGATTCCAAACTGAAACGCTCGCAGGAAAGAGCCTCATCCAAATTTCGAAAAATAGTGCACACCATGTTTTCAACCGTCGGGGGCTGTTCATGATATTCGGCCAGGGAGTTCAGGTCGGCGTGATCGTAGCGCGTCAGGATTTCCCGTTGGACAATTTCTTTTAATGATGAAAAATTAAGGATTAAACCATTTTCATCAGCGGTTCCCGCCAACGTTACCCTCAAGCGGTAAGAATGCCCGTGAAGTTTGGTGCAATCACCAAAAATACGCTGGTTTTCGTCGTCAGAGAGGTTTTTGCTCAAGAGCCTATGAGCGGCGTGAAATGTAAATTCTTTTGTAATTGACAGCATAAGCCACATATACCTTTACATCTAATAATACCTTAGGTTTGTGTGAGGGATAATTTATAAAGCGGGATACCTCTCGTCCGCTGTAAAACCTATTATAATGCCCTAAATATACAGAAAACACCAATAGGTCAACCCTCCGAATTTTTACAATTCAGGGCTATGGCATTCCTAATTAGGCAGGCCAGCTGTTAAAAGGCTGCTTTTCAAGTTTCATTGAACCATCACTGCCCTTGTATATGTTAATCCAGGCATTCCAGTTTTTTGTGTCCATTGTAGGATAATCCAGCCGAAAGTGGCTGCATCGGCTCTCTTTGCGCATTATGGACGACCTCAGTTTCATCTCGGCGTTTATGATCATGTTTGCAGTTTCATGCGCCAAACGGAGTTCATGCAGGTCAGCCGCCCTGAGCATCGGAGCGTGATGGTCCCGCAGTTCTTCAACATAGGCAAGAGCGGCATTCATTATGGATTCCTTTTTGATATAGAGTACGAAATTCGGAATCATGATACCTTGCAGGGTTTGCGTGACCCACGCTGGACTGTAGCCGCGCTTGCGATTAAGAGGGGCCAGTATTTTTTTGCGGATTTGACGCTGTTGTACATCTGAAATGGCTGCAATGGTCTTGCCTTTGATATAAGCCGCCGCCGCCGCACCGGATATGCCTCCCTGCACGGCTGACCCAACCAAGGATGAACCCATCTGGGTATAGATACCACCGCTCATATGAGAACCTAACGCATCTCCGGCAGCATACAAACCGAGGATGTTAGACGCTCCTTTTTCGTTGTAGGGGACAAGACCTTCGGACTTGTGAATAGACATGCCCGCTGAAGCTCCTCCTGAGGGAATGCCACCCATTCCGGGAGGTGTGTGATCGCCCTTTTTGCCATAGCCTTCGCTTGGTGGCGGGGCGAATTTTTCAAAACCGGAAGGCCGGTATGGCCCGCCTTCGGTAATCGCATCTTTTGCCATGGGGCGGCTTGGCTTTTCGTGCTGGGGACCTTTGGTGTATGCGAGATAATTTTGACCTACGCCCAAGTCGTGGCGGATGTCCACTTTATTAACGGTTGGCTTACGCTCGATTTCTCTCTTCCATTGGTCATAAACCGATGCCGGGCGATCCATATTTCCAATGTGGCCGTCATTCCATTCTTTGCCGGTAATTTTGGCTCCTATACGGTATGCCATGATGCTTCCGTCATGAGTTAGCTCGCAGACAGGGAAACCACTGGGTTTGAAACCGCCTGCACCGGTACACAGGACAACGCTTTTGGCCTTGAGGAAATAAACTGTACCATCTTCAAAACTGAACCCGGCGGCCCCGGCGATTTTTCCTTTTTCTTTAACAAGTTGTGTCAACATGACACGTTCAATAACCGGAATATTTCGTTCGGAAATTGGCTTTTCAAAAGATTCTGCAAAAAGATTGGAATCAAAAAATCCCCAGGACTTAAGTTCCTTGACCCGCTCAAGAGAATGTTTTGCCATTTGACGGGTGAAGATAGGATTGTTAGTACCCAAGGCCGAATGGGACACAGAAGCCACGTATTCGTCTATGCTCATTTTAGCGGTTGACGGATCATAGGCGAAGATACCGCGTGCAAATGGCGTCAAGCCCGAAGCACCGGGCCTGCCCTTGGATACAATGAGCACTTTGGCTCCGGCGTCATGCGCCTTGACTGCCGCAAATACGCCTGCGATGCCGCTGCCCACAACAAGCACTTCTGTTTCAATTGTTTTTGCAGACAGCTTATCTGGATTAATTTCGGGTAGATTGGCAGTGGTTGAACCAGCGAAAGCGTTACCGGGGCCGAATCCTGCGGCAGTCAATCCGGCAAAACCAATGGCTCCTCCAGCCAATGTCATGAAATTCCTCCGTGACATTTTATGTGTTTTTTTAGTTGTATTCATAGACTTTTCTCTTTTTTTTTAGATTTGTATCAACCCCAGGAAATAATTACAGGGATGGACTTTTCAGCGTTGATGGTGATGGCGTCCTCCGGACAGTATAAACGGCACAGGTGGCACATCTGGCAGTCTGCCGAGTATTTGATGAACGCCTTATCAGTTTCCGGATCTTGCCGGATAACGTCAGTGGGACATGTTTGCACGCATGTTCCGCAACCAATACAGCCTTGAATTTTTTTTATGGTCATTGTTTTGTTCCAAAGTTGTCAGGATTATAATAATTTTTTTAGCCGGTTCGCCAGAGTTCGCCTCCAGAAGGTTCCCGGAACATACTATATAAAACTTAAAATTACATTGAATAGTAAACAAATTTCAAATAACAGTAAAATATTGTAATTATTACAGGGAGAGACTGTTTTTGAATGAAAGCTTTTTTTAAAGTTACAGATCTGGAAACAATGGTGTCACTCAAAGCCGGGTTTGAGCCGGTCGAGTCCGAAACTATATCCTTAAATGAGGCATTGGGCCGAATTCTGGCCGCTGATTTGAAGGCTGATCAAGATTTGCCGGGCTTTGACCGGTCAACCATGGATGGGTATGCCGTGGCGGCTTCAAGCACATTTGGGGCATCAGAGGCAAATCCGGCCTATCTGAATATTACGGGCGCCGTGCAAATGGGTAAAACCCCCGAATCCAGGATCGGTCCAGGGCAAGCGGCGCGTATTGCAACAGGCGGCATGCTTCCCGAAGGCGCTGACAGCGTGGTGATGGTTGAACATACGGATGCCATCGATGAAGATACAATTGAAGTGTATTGCAGTGTTGTGCCTGGTCAGCATACGGTTGCCAGGGATGAAGACGCTGCGGCCGGTCAAACTCTGTTAACGTCCGGTACCTGTCTCAGGCCCCAGGAAATAGGCATACTGGCTGCCTGTGGGCAAACCCGGGTGAACGTATTCTGCAAGCCCAAGGTCGGCATTATTTCTTCGGGTGACGAAATCATTCCGATTTCAAGTCGTCCGGCTCCGGGCCAGGTGCGCGACATCAACGGCCATACACTGTCCGCACTGGTGCTTCAGAGCGGCGGGCGCCCGGCACACTACGGCGTGGCGGCAGACAGTTTTCAAGCTTTGGAAAGCGTATGCCGCAAGGCTTTGTCTGAAAATGACATGGTGATTATTTCCGGCGGCAGTTCCGTGGGCGCGCGGGATTTGACGCTGGATGTATTGAAAAAAATACCCCAAAGCCATATTTTAGTACACGGTGTTTCTATCCGTCCGGGAAAACCCACAATTTTAGCCCGGTGCGAAAACAAAGCGTTTTGGGGATTGCCAGGACATGTGACATCGGCCATGATTGTTTTTTTAATAGTTGTGCGTCCCTTTTTAGAAAAAATAGCCGGTCGTCCGGAATCAAAATCTGTGACCGTGCATGCCCGTTTAAGCCGTAACATTGCCTCGGCCCAGGGCAGGGTGGATTATGTGAGGGTCCGTCTTGTGGAAAAGCAAAACACATTGTGGGCGGAGCCTGTTTTAGGCGCATCGGGGTTGATTCGAACCATGGTGGCCGCCGATGGGCTGATCGCAGTGGATTTAAATAGTGAAGGCCTTGATCAAGGCGCTATGGTGAAAGTGCAATTGCTGTAATCCCCCGCAGCTTCCATGCCTCTTAGTGCTTGTATGTAAAATTCATAAAAGGGGCGCAGTTAAGGTTAATAAAGGAATGTTTTTTGAGTTATAAACGCAATGTCTACCTGCAAATGAAAGCCCTGGATGAGGCCCGAAGCATTGTTTTAAAAAACCTGGGCGATGAATGCAAAGTTGGCGTGGAACGTATTAAGACTGTGCAGGCTCTGGGACGGGTTTTGGCCAAACCAGTGACGGCTAGGTTAAGCTCACCCAATTTTCATGCCGCTGCAATGGATGGCATTGCGGTCAAAGCCGACGTAACCTTCGGCGCTCATGAAACCAAACCCAAGATATTAAAAAGCGGTAAAGAAGCTTTTCCAGTCAATACCGGGCACGTTATGCCCGAGGGAACAAATGCCGTAATTATGATTGAACATATCCGGGACTTGAAAAACGGTACGTTTGAAATTCAAGCGCCGGTTTTTCCCTGGCAGCATGTCCGCAAAATGGGAGAAGATATTGTCGCCACGGAATTATTGTTTGCCCGGCGTCATGTGATTACTGCCTATTGTTTGGGCGCACTTCTTTCGGCAGGTGTCTTTGAAGTAGCTGTTTACCGGAAACCAAAAGTCAAGATTATCCCCACGGGAGGCGAGCTGGCGGATTGGCGCAGCCTGGAGGCGGATAAGAATTTAAAACCCGGTCAGGTGCTTGAATCCAATGGCTATGTGCTGGGTAATCTGATTGCCGCTCTGGGCGGTGTTTATGATCATCATCAGAGCCTTGGAGACGATGTTGAAACGATTAAATCGGTTCTGAAGCAAGCGCTTTGCGCGGATTTCGATATAGTGCTGATTCTGGGCGGCTCATCCGCCGGTTCAGAAGATTTTGCCCGCGCAGTGATATCCGGTATGGGCGAGGTGCTTGTGCATGGTGTGGCCATGATGCCGGGAAAGCCCGCAATTGTTGGACGGGTACAATCAAAACCGGTGTTTGGGATTCCCGGCTATCCTGTATCGGCTATTATGGCTTTTGAGCAGCTTGTGCAACCCTTGCTGGCTGCTATGCAACACAAACCTGAGCCCTGCAGGGAAAAAGTGCAGGTTTTGCCTACCAGGAAAATGCCTTCAAAATTGGGCATGGAAGAATTTGTACGCGTTAAGATCGGCCAGGTAGGCGAACGTTTGGTGGCCACACCTTTGCAGAGGGCAGCGGGCAGTATTACCAGCTTGACCGAGGCCGACGGCATAATCCGGATTCCGTCCAACGTGGAAGGTTTGCTTGAAAATTTACCGGTGAGCGCCGAGTTGTTGCGGCCTCGCTGGGCAATCGGCAAAACGCTTTTAGCCGTGGGAAGCCATGATAACACTTTGGATGTGCTGGCCGATGAATTAAGATCCGGGTATGACAGCTTGAGTCTTTCTTCCAGTCACGTGGGCAGTATGGGCGGATTGATGGCTGTGAAACGCCAGGTGTGCCACCTGGCGGGAATTCATTTGTTGGATGAAACCTGCGGCAGCTATAATGTGTCTTATATTCGAAAGTATTTGAACCAGACACCTGTTCGTTTGGTGCACTTGGTGATGCGCGATCAAGGCTTGATGGCGCCGCCGGGTAATCCTAAGGCGATTCGGGCATTGCCGGATTTAGCCCGGAAAAGCGTGCGCTTTATCAATCGCCAAGGCGGTTCTGGAACCCGTATCCTATTGGATTTTCGCCTGAAACAACTTAAAATATCACCAGATGATATCGCCGGATATGATACCGAAGAGTTTACCCACATGGCCGTTGCCGCCGCGGTATTCAGTGGCGCTGCGGATGTGGGATTAGGTATCCGGGCCGCGGCCAACGCCCTGGGGCTGGATTTTGTGCCGGTGATAACCGAACAATATGATTTGGTCATTCCCGTTGCCCATTTTGAAACTGAGGCTGTTCAGATTTTGATGAACGTGATAAGCAGCCGGCCCTTTAAAGACAGGGTAGCCAAATTGGGCGGCTACCACACCGAACGTACCGGACAAATTCTGCTATGAGTGAAAAAGACTACCGGTTTATTGACCACACCGCTGATTTCGGCATTCAGGTGTGGGCTTCATCCGCTAAAGCCCTATTCTTGCGCACAGCGATGATTGTATACGATTTAATGGTTTTTCGGCAGGGCACGGGACGGCATTTTACATATACCTGCCATATTGAAGGTGAAGATTGGCCTGATTTGATGATCAATTGGCTCAGAGAAGTGCTCGGTTTCTGGCACAGCCAGGAAAAAATTTTGTGCGATGTGACCATTGACGCATTGACCGAAACCGGTTTGCAGGCAACATGTGTGCTTGAAGACTATGACTGCCATCGTCATGTCATCACCCGTGAAATCAAGGCGGTAACCTATCATCAAATATTCTGCGGTCCCTGTGAAAAGGGCTGGTGTGCTAGTGTTATTTTCGATCTGTAAAGATAAAATCGCAGTCCTTCCATTTTAGAGGAGAAAGTATTATGAATCCCAGAAGGATAGATAAGTATCGCTGGCAACTAGATCCAGACGGTTTAATGAGGGTGCCGGGCATTGTCTATACCAGTGCGAGAATGCTCAAACAATTGACAAAGGAAGATGCTTTGAAGCAGGTGGCCAACGTGGCCACTTTGCCGGGAATCGTTAGGGCTTCTCTTGCCATGCCCGATATCCACTGGGGTTACGGATTTCCCATTGGCGGCGTGGCGGCTTTTGACTGGCAAGACGGAGTGGTGTCTCCCGGCGGCGTTGGTTACGATATTAATTGTGGTGTCCGATTGGCTGGCACCGGGTTGGTTTTCAAAGACATTTTTCCATGTCTAAAAGAACTGGCCGATGCTCTATACAGGCATATTCCAACCGGCGTGGGCAAGACCGGATCAGTGGCTTTGACAGCCAAGGAAGAAAAGCAGGTTTTGGTTCAGGGCAGTCAATGGGCGGTACGCCAGGGATTTGGCGTAGCTGAAGATATTGAGCACACAGAAGACCGCGGATGCCTGCCCGATGCTGATCCGGATCAAATCAGCGAACGTGCGCTGGAACGCGGCAAAAAACAGTTAGGCACATTGGGTTCAGGAAATCATTTTGTGGAAGTCGGGGTTGTGGAAGAAATATTTCATGAGCAGGCGGCTCAAGCTTTCGGACTCTACGAAGGCCAGGTTACGGTGATGGTGCACAGTGGCTCCAGGGGTTTGGGATATCAGGTGTGTGATGATTTTTTGGCCTTTATGAATAAACATGTCAGGTCCCTGGACATTAAACTGCCAGATCGCCAGCTGGCGTGCGCTTATATTCAGTCCAAGGAGGGGCAACGCTATCTCAGGGCCATGGCATGCGCGGCAAATTACGCTTGGGCCAACCGCCAGATATTAATGCATCAGTGCCGGAGAATTTTTGAACAGACGTTAAATATCAGCCCCAAAGCGTTGGATATGCAATTGATATATGACGTGTGCCATAACATCGCCAAAAAGGAAGAACATGAGGTGGACGGCAAACCACAATTAGTTTGTGTCCACCGCAAAGGAGCGACCCGCGCCTTTGGTCCCGGGCAGCCTGAGCTGGTTCAAGCCTACCGCAATGTGGGACAACCTATACTTATACCGGGGGACATGGGAACCGCCTCGTATGTCATGGCGGGCACTAAAAGAGCTATGAAAGAAACCTTCGGGTCCACCTGTCACGGCGCCGGCAGGGTGTTGAGCCGCTCGGCGGCCAAGAAACAGTGCAAGGGCAGGGCGATTCATCGGGAATTGGAGGATAGAGGCATTCTGGTCCGGTGGACTGGCAGGTCCACGCTTGCCGAAGAGATGCCAGAGGCCTATAAGGATGTCTCGGAGGTCGTGGATGTTGTTCACGGGGCAGGTCTTTCGATCAAGGTAGCCAAGCTCAGGCCGGCAGTGGTAATTAAAGGATAGTCCAATTAGCGGGAGACGATTTTGAATTGGATAGAATCTATTTTATTAGGTATCATACAGGGGTTAACCGAATTTTTACCGGTTAGCAGTTCCGGTCATTTGGTATTGTTGCAACATCTTTT
Source organism: Desulfobacteraceae bacterium (assembly GCA_024230435.1). Lineage (GTDB taxonomy): Bacteria > Desulfobacterota > Desulfobacteria > Desulfobacterales > Desulfosarcinaceae > UBA2230. The sequence continues at coordinate 42,886 of JAAERL010000402.1, read as the reverse complement.
CGGAATGAAGGAACCCCAATTATTTTTTAATATTTGCTTGCATGCAGGTACCCTGATTGCGGTACTGATGGTTTTTAAACAAGATACCCGTGCATTACTTGATGCCTTGGCGCACTTGCCAGCACATATCAAATCATACGGCGGTTTGCGGGCATGTATCAAAAACCATCCTCAAATACGGCTCATAGCAATGATCGTGGTAGGCAGCATTCCAACGGCGGCTATGGGTATTTTATTCGCTCAAATCGCAGAACAGCTTTTTGGCTCCTTGCGCCTGGTGAGTGTGATGTTAGGAATTACCGGTCTTTTTTTATGGTTCAGCAAAGGGCACGGAAAACAAGGCCTGTCCATTGACTGCATGTCATGGAAGGATGCTTTCATTATCGGCGTAGCCCAAGGTCTGGCCATTATACCGGGCATTTCACGATCCGGGGCCACCATAACAACCGCGCTTTTTTTGGGAATCGATCGTGAGCTGGCAGGGCGATTTTCGTTTCTTTTATCCATTCCAGCGATATTGGGAGCCCTGGTTTTTGGACTGGATGCCGAGACCTTTCAGCCGGCAATGCCTGCCGGTATGGTTATAATGGGCAGCTTGAGCGCGGTGATTGTTGGTTACTTCGCCTTGCGGATACTAATGCGCCTTGTCAATAAGGGGCGCTTGCATGGTTTTGCTTTCTATTGCGGGACTGTGTGCGCGGCCGCCTTATTTGCTTCATTTATTATCTAATAAGGAGATAAATATGTTGAATCACGAGATTTTTCGCCAATACGACATTCGTGGTATCGCTGGCAAAGATCTAAATGAAGACGATGTGGTTTTGCTGGGCAAAGCCATTGGAACTTACTTGTTACAAGAGCAAAAAAGCTATATTGCCGTAGGACGTGATTGCCGGGTAACTTCCGAGGCCTACACCAAATGTTTGATCGAAGGGCTCAAATCCACCGGCTGCCGGATAGTGGATATTGGCCTTTGCTCCACACCGGTTTGTTATTTTGCGATCCGGAGCCTTGAAACCCAGGGCAGCGTGATGGTTACCGCCAGTCATAATCCACCGGAATATAATGGATTCAAAATTTGCAGCGGTGTGGATTCGGTTTACGGCGAGCAGCTTCAACAGATACGCAAAATTATAGAAAAAAAAGAATTTCCGCAAGGCCGGGGCAGCGTGGAATCTTATAAAATTATGATGCCTTATATTGATTATGTTCTTAAAAACATTAATTTGAAAAAGCCTATGCGGGTAGGGGTGGATTGTGGCAATGGTATGGCCGGTATAACGGCGGTTCCAATTTTAAAATCCCTGGGATGTGAAGTGCACGAGCTTTATACACAGCCGGACGGCAACTTTCCCAACCATGAAGCTGATCCTACAGTGGCAGACAACATGGTCGATTTAATTGAACTGGTAAAAGATAAAAAACTGGATGTGGGCTTTGGCTACGATGGCGATGGGGATCGCATCGGGGTAGTGGATGCCAATGGCAGCCTGATTTATGGTGATCAGTTGATGATTCTTTTCAGCCGTGAAATCCTGTCCCGGAAACCGGGTGCGACATTTATTTCCGAAGTCAAATGCTCCCAGACCATGTACGATGATATTGAAAAAAACGGCGGAAAAGCCATTATGTGGTGTACCGGCCACTCTATGATCAAGCAAAAGATGAAAGAAGAAAAAGCGGAACTGGCCGGTGAGATGAGCGGCCACATATTTTTTGCCGATCGTTATTTGGGTTTCGATGATGCTGTTTATGCCACCTGCAGACTGCTGGAAATCCTTTCGTCTACCGGAAAGACCATCACACAGTTACTGTCAGATGTGCCCAAAACCTATTCAACCCCTGAAATCAGAATGGATTGTCCTGATAATGTTAAATTTGAGGTTGTGGAAAAAGTTACCGAATATTTCCGCCAGCGGGAAAAAGTCATCGATATTGACGGCGCCCGTGTGCTGTTCGGAGATGGATGGGGGCTGGTCCGGGCTTCGAATACCCAACCGGCCCTGGTATTACGTTTTGAAGCGCTTTCTGAGGATCGGCTCAACGTCATAAGAAATACCATGGAAACTGTATTGGAAAATATCAAAACCGGTATATAATCGGTATATAAATAAATCTACTATAAATAGATTCATCTTATAGGAACTTGGATTTCATCCAGGTTCCTTTTTCTCTAAAATGTGGCGGACCTGATTTTGATTTCTTTTGCTGATAAAAAAGTATTTGCGATTCTGTTCTTTTCATTATTTGCAACCATTACGGGCGTTGGCATCGTAGTTCCCCTGTTGCCGGTCTACGCCCATGATTTAGGCGCTGCGGGACTTTATATAGGACTGATCTTTGGCGCCTTTTCTCTTTCCAGGACCTTTTTTTTACCCTACTTCGGCCGGCTGTCTGACCGGAAGGGGCGCAAACCTCTCATCCTATACGGCTTGTTGGCTTATACGCTTGTGTCTGTAACGTTTGTGATATCAAGCAGTGTCATTCATTTGATCGTCATACGTTTTTTTCAAGGCATCGCTTCGGCAATGATAATGCCAGTAGTCCAGGCTTATGTAGGCGATATCACGCCTTCCGGAAAGGAAGGTACAACCATGGGGCTATTTAATATGTCCCTGTTTTTTGGTTTGAGTATAGGGCCAGTGGCCGGCGGTGTACTTAACGATAACTTTGGTTTGAACGCAACGTTTATCTGTATGGGTGTTTTGTCTCTTGCCGGGTTCTTTTTGTGTGTTCTTTTTCTGCCGCCAACTGCATCGGAAGCCGCAGTGCGAAAGGGGCAGCCGCCCGTTAAATGGACTGTGATTATCGGTGATCCGGTAATTTCCGGGCTTTTTGTATTTAGATTGGCGTATACTGCGAGCATAGGCATAATTTGGGGCTTTTTGCCGGTCCTGGCTGATTTACAATTCGGGTTGGACAGTTCACAGATAGGTGTTCTGGTCATGCTGGGTGTTCTTATCAGCGGAGCCATTCAGTTTCCCATGGGATGCGCGGCGGACCGATGGAACTGTAAAGTCCTGGTTATTGCCGGAGGGGTAGTCTCCGCTGCTGCAATATATACATACTATTGGGCCAGGACTCCGGCGGACCTTTATATCGCCAGTATCATTTTCGGACTGGGCGGCGGGATGTCCATGCCCGCACTTATGGCCGTAGCTGTCCGAAAAGGACATAAGACCAATTCGATGGGATCGGTGATTGCAATATTAACAATGTCGCACAGTTTGGGCATGCTTTTGGGATCACTGTTTGCCGGTTTGATGATGGATTGGTTTGAACTCAGGGATTCTTTTAGGATGGGTGCAGTTATAATGATCATTGGTGTTGCTGTATTTTATGCCTGTGTTCGCGGTGTGGATGTGAGCTCAAAAGATTGATTTTTTGAGTCCAGGACTTTGCGGACGGTGAAAGCCAATTGTTCATATTGAATGGGTTTATGCAGTACGGCCAAAATTTTGGCAGCTTTGAATGCTTCGTCCATTTCATCGATTCCCAAACCTGTGCATAAAATTACCGGCAAATCGGGTTGTATCCGCCTGACGTGATCGACTAACTGGTAACCGGTCATTTTTGGCATGGCTTGGTCAGCGATAAGCAAATCATATTTATCGGGGTTTTTACGTAACTGATCCAGTGCCTGTTGGCCGCTTTCAAAGGTATCAACTTCGTAGCCCAGGGTGACGAGCAGTTCCTTCATGATTTCCAGAATAAAAAGCTCGTCATCAACTATCAGGATTTTTTCTTTTCCGCGGGGCGGCTCCACAAGGCTGGATTCCTTGTTTTCCACCATGTTTGTCAACCGTGGCAGGAACACGTTTACGGTTGTACCCTTGCCTATAATACTTTCTATCTGGATGAGCCCGTTCATGTTTTGAACAATACCATGCACAACAGCCAGTCCCAGACCTGTGCCACCCTTTGGCGCCTTGGTTGTGAAATAAGGTTCGAAGGCTCTTTCAAGGGCTTGGGTCTCCATGCCATGACCGGTGTCCTTGACCGTAATGGCGGCATAAGGCCCAGGAGTTACATTATATCGGGACTGGCATTGCTCCGGTGTAAGTTCCATATTTTTCAGCATGACCATTAATTCACCACCGGTTTTTTGCATTGCCTGGGCGGCATTAGTGCACAGGTTCATCACCACCTGGTGGATATGGGTAGCTGTGGTGTGGACAACACTGGGTTTGCTTTCGATAAATTGCCGGAACTCAATGGATGAAGGTATTGAAGCTCTTAAAAGCTTAAGCGCTTCTTTTACCACCAGTTGAATTTCTATAGGTTTGTTTTTTTCGTCATTTTTGCGGCTGAATGTCAGAATATGCCGTATTAAATCCTTGGCTCGCTCACAACCTTGCAGAATGCGTCTTAGATTATGATGAAGCCGATTTTTCTCTTCAGGAATTATCCGTATTGAAAGCTCGGCAAATCCAAGGATGCCTCCTAAAATATTATTGAAATCATGGGCGATACCACCTGCCAGCGTACCAATGGCCTCCATTTTTTGAGAGTGCTGCAATTGTTTTTCCAATTGCACTTCCCTGGTAATGTCCTTTTTAGAGCATACCAGGTTAACGGCCTTGCCCTGGCGGTTGCAAATGGGAAAAATATTGGTATCCGCGATAATAATTTTACCGTTTGGGTTTTTTGTATGAATCCTGCTTGACCAATTATCTTTTTTTGAAACCATGTAGGTCATTTTTTTTATGATTTTACGTTCTTGGGGGCTAAAAAAAGACTCCTCATAGGTTTTGCCGATAATGCCCGCACGATCTATACCATGAATGGTTTCAAAAGCTTTATTGGCATATTCGATAAGGCCATGCATATTGGTGATGAGAATACTGTCAGCGGATTGTTCGATCACAGTGGCCAAACGTTCCCGATCCCGCAACGCCGTCTTTGTTTCGGTAACATCCAAAAAAGAAGCCACCGCCTGGCCGGTTTGAGTGATCCATTGGATTTGGGCGACAATATCCAATATTTTATTGTTATTATTTATAATTTTAAATTCAAACTGCGTAGGCGCATTGGGATTCTGCTGGACATAAAGCTCATGAAAAAGCATTAACCTGTCGCGGTGTTCGGATGTTGCAAAATCAACAACTTTGAAATTTCCTACCAATTCGTTGACAGGATGGCCGAACAGTTCAGATGCTTTCGCGTTGGCCATGGAAATGGTCATATCCTTTTCGATCAGGATAGTGGCCGCGCCGGTATTTTCAAAAACCCTGCGGTAGCGTTCTTCGCTTTCTTCCAGGGCGGCGTCCATTCGGTAACGCCTTTTTATTTCATGGCTCAGGCGGCTATTGATATTCATTAATTCGGAGGTACGCCGGACGACTCTGTCTTCAAGCTCATTTTGGTATTTTACCAATTTTAGCTCAAACGTTTTGCGTTTATTGATGTCTTTGATTGAACCGATCATGGCGGTACTGCCGTCATTGGCATAAAAGCCATGATCTTCGAGCCAGATGTAGTCGCCTGTTTTCCGCTTAAACCGATACTCCAGGCAGTATGATCCTTTGTCTTTAAACGCTTTTTCGTGGGCTCCGATAACGCCTGACTGATCCTCGGGATGAATGTGGTCTTGCCATTGCTGAACACGCCAATTTTTTAAATCGGAATCAGGGTATCCGCAAATGGCTTCCGAAGCGCCATGCCAGGACACCTTACCGGTAACTGTCTGTGCATGATAGATGATTTGAACCGTTTGTTCGATTAGTTTTGCAAGTAATTCAGGATTGATCTTGAGTGTCACGAGTTACGTCCCTTTCGTACCGAAACATAACGTTACAAATAACGTTACAAATAACGTTATCAATAATGTCTTAACATTGATCTGCATTACGTGAAAATCTTTTCCCGCCCCGCTTCGTCTATCATGCAATAATGTTATTATCGGATAATAAGAACAAATACTATAGCTTTGTTAATAAATCGGCAGGCGCCAGGACCCTAAGTATCTTCTGGCGCAAAGGCGACAACATCGCCAATACTGTCGGTATTGGCTAAAAGCATAACCAAACGATCTATGCCTAATGCGTTACCGGTTGCCGGCGGCATGTCTTTGAGGGCTGTTAAGAATGTTTCTGGCAATGGCCAGGACGGGCTGCCGGCAGAGCTTCGGGCCGCCAATTCAGATTCAAATCGCAGCCGTTGCTCTTCAGGGTCGGTCAGTTCGCTGAAGGCATTACAAAGCTCCAGACCGCCAATATATAGTTCAAAACGTTCAGCTATTTCGGGTTGGCTGGCTTTTCTTCGTGCGAGTGCTCCGCATTCTATGGGGTAGTCAAAAATAAAGACAGGTTTATCCCATCCCAGGTTTGGTTCGATTTCCAAACCCATGATTTCATCAAAGCGATTGTCTTTCAACGCTGCCTGCATTGAAACGGAACCATAACGTTCAAACGCTGAAGCAACTCTTAAACGCCGCCAGGAAGGGGTTAAATCGATTTTACGGCCCTGGTAAGTCAACGCTTTTGTTCGTCCAAGGGTTTCGAGGATTTTTCCTATCAAGGCTTCACAACTTTTCATCATATCCAGGTAATCTGCATGGGCAATGTACCATTCCAACAACGTCATTTCCGGCAGATGAACACGGCCGCGCTCTTTGTGGCGAAAACATTTACAAATTTGGAAAATACGTTCATATCCGGCAGCCAGCAAGCGTTTCATGCATAATTCGGGTGATGTTTGCAAATACCAGTCACCACTGGCAACGGCGTCTATATGAGCTTCAGGCGCCGGGGCGGGTATCCTCACGGGCGTTTCCACTTCCAGGTAATCACCGGTTGTGAAGAAGTCTCTGATAGCGGTCATTATTTGGGCCCTGAGCTTAAGGTTCTTTTTTTTTGTGTAGAGTTTGAATTGTTCAGACATGGGATACAGTTTTTAGATAGATTGTTTTTTAATCTGGTAGCGATCTGTCGTGCGGTCTTGCAGATAGATACGTTGAAAATTATCAGCGCCGGCCTTTTCGAACCATTTTAATCCTTGCTGTCTGCACTCATAACAGGCATCGGGCGGGATATGAACCGCCAGGATATGGGCCTGTTCATTTGTAGATGAGTCAATGAGCAACGCTCCGGCGCAGTTGCCGCAAATTTTAACGATTTCAGTCTGATGTTCCTGAATACCATCCGTATCATAATAGATTTGTCTAGTGCGCCGTGAAAGGCCTTTTTCGCTGCGTACCTGTCCGGCAAGGACTTTACGTTGTTGCCACAGCGCAATTGCCGCATCGCAAGTTTCCTTGATCTGGCGGGTTACGTGTGGCCTTTGACAAATTTTTTCAGGATCATAATCCGGCTCCCTGAAATGACTGTAATCCAAACCCGCCATGGCCATGATAATACCAGTGTTGACATAGGGCAGGGCGCCTTCGATAGAGTACCCGCCCTCCAAAACGGCGATATCGGCATTGAGCAGCCGGGTTAATTCAGCATAACCATGGGCGCAGAAGTTCATGTTGGTAATAGGGTCGGAATAATGGTTGTCCTGTCCTGCGGAGTTTATGATCAATTCCGGTTTAAATTCTTCCACAATGGGCAAGACGGCATTTTTCACCGTATATAAAAAACCTTCTTCAGACGTATTTGGGGGCAGGGGAATATTAATGGTATAGCCGATAGCGTTTGGCCCGCCCATTTCATCCAGAAAACCAGAGCCGGGATAAAGCGTTCGGCCGTCTTGATGCAGAGAAATAAAAAGAGTGTTTGGATCATGCCAATAGATGTCCTGGGTGCCGTCTCCATGATGACAATCGGTATCGACAATGGCGACCCGCTTAACACCATAAGCATGCCTGATATGCTCGATCATAATGGCTTCAATATTGACATTGCAAAATCCCCGGGCGCCATGAACCACCCGGTTGGCATGATGGCCCGGTGGACGGACCAATGCAAAACCGCGCTTGATTTTTCCCTCCATCAAAGCCGTGCCAATGGTTTTTGCGCCGCCTGCGCTTATGAAATGGGATTCGGTCATCACAGCACTGGGATCGGGCACGCAAAAATGGGTTCGTTGAACATCTTCTATAGTCACCAGCCCCGGTTTAAACTCCGTAATTCCCTCGATATCAAACAGCCCTTCTTCAAAAACCTGATCCTGGGTATAAAGCAGCCGCTCTTGCCTTTCGGGATGGGTCGGGCTGATGGCCCAATCGAATGCGGGAAAAAAAACCAGGCCGGTCTTGTGTTTGGCGCTTAGCATCTTAAATACCTTTTCACAAATCGTCTCGCATCAATTTTTCAGTTTTAGGGTCGTATCCATGAATCAAACCCGGCTTGACCTGAGCCCGTACCCTGATATTCTTGCCAATAGTCTGAAAGCCGCGAATCATATTAAATTGTGACTGCTCAATGATTTCCATTTCCAGAGAATCGGGGTGTGCTCCGTGGCGCAGAGCTTTTTCGCGCAGTAATCTCAGGGCGATATCACGGCAATCCCGCATGGAAAAATCCGGTGAAATCTTTTTACTTATGTTTTCACTCGGCGCAGTAAGGATTTTTCGGGCCGTATCAGCGTAAATGCAGACCTCGCAGGTAGTTGAAGCCAAAGCACAGCCAATTGCATTGGCCACATGGTAATGTGGAACCGTAGCAACTTTTCCGTCAAACAGGGTTGCAAGTTTTTCTGCAAATTGCTCCGCCGGACCGCCAAGGACCAAGATGTGGTCAGGCTGAATTTGTATGTCTTCCACCATTTCATGGACAGTGTAAACCGGTTTGCTGTTGATATGATCCACCATCTTTTGGGCGCCTTCAAGGATTTGAACACAGGCTTTTCTGAATATCCTTTCAGCAGCTTCTTGCACCGGCACTTCCAGCATTTGGGCGATCGGCGCAAGACCCTCAGCGGCCCGCTTGCGGTCAGCCCGGAAATCAGCCCGGCCTAAAACACAAAAGGCGTCTGTTGGCGTTGGCGAAGACCCTCCATAAGCCATGGCGCAGCCCGCCCGATCCGGACCGATTGTGATAGCGCCGTTTTGGACCCGAACAACACTATCGCCGCCAACGCCGATCGAATGGGTTAGCATTGCCCGGATGGATGTTTTATAAGGACCAATTTCAATTCCGGAACGGGCCAGCAAAGGAACCCCGTTGACCAGAACGGCCATATCCGTGGTCGTACCTCCGATATCTATTACCAGGCTGGTGTTGCCGCGGGGAGCGTAAGCCAGAGCGCCCATAACACTGGCGGAGGGACCGGACAAAATGGTTTGGGCCGGATAGTCCAGTGAAGCATCGAATTGCATATTCCCGCCATCGGGTTTCAAAATCCGTATGGGAACGCCAAGCCCTTGTTGATTAAGGGATTTTTGAACGAATTCAAAAAATTGCTTATGGCTTGGATAAACCGCCGCATTTAGATAGGTAGTGGCGATACGGCGCGGAAAATTCAGGGCCCCTGAAAATTGGTGCCCCATAAAAACATGTTCGCAAAAAGGAGCCAATGCAGCGGCCATGCGCTTCTCATGCTCCGGATTGCGAACCGAGAACTTGGTAACCACACCGGCGTACCGGACACCGGATTGTTTCAATTTCAGGCCGATCTCAGGGAGCCGTTTTTCATCCAGAGGCTCGATTTCGCGCCCCCGGTGATCCAAGGCCCCAGCGGTTTTATAGTAGTGGGGATGCGGGTGAAAAAGCGCCGGATCGATTCCCGGCCCGGCGGCGGTGACCATGCCAACAGCAGGAAGCTTATTTTGTACAACAAGGTTGGTGGTCAACGTAGTGCTTAAAACCAGCCGCCGGATTTTTTGGATATTAATTCCCAGGGTAACGCAATTCAATCCATCGAGCACAGTGTTAAATAGGTTGGAAAAATCTGTAGGCACTTTTGCCTCGGCAACAAGTCCCTGGGCGCTTATTAAAACAACATCGGTATGCGTACCGCCAACATCGAGTCCTATGATCATGGGTATCCTATGATCTTGGTTCTGTTAGTGTTACGGAATCCAAATTAAGTTAAGCAAATGGAGCTTATACGAAACTTACTCCAGTCAAAGATATAAATAGAGCCAATAGGGCCTTTCAACTTACTGAAAACCCAATGGTTTGTCAATCCTTGCAGGCATAAGAATTAAGTATTTGTTTTATATTGACTTGTCTGTAAAAATTAAGCTATTTATTCTGGTTTAACTGCAATTACGCGCTGCTGCTCCTTTTATTGTGGCGAATATAAAGAATACCTGCCCCAAAATGGCCCGGCTGCGGACCGGAAAGTCATTTAACGGATGCGCATTAAACAGGAAACTGAATCATGATACAATTAATAAAGGGATTTAAGGATATTGTGCCCGGTGAAATTGAGCTTTGGCAACACATTGAACAAATGGCGGTTGAGCTGTTTGAAACATTCGGCTACCATGAAATCCGCATTCCCATTATGGAAAAAACACAACTTTTTGCAAGAAGCATTGGTGAAGATACCGATATCGTGGAAAAGGAGATGTATACATTTCCCGATAGCAAGGGCGATTTGATAACATTGCGCCCCGAAGCGACAGCTTCCATCGTGCGCGCGTATATTCAACACAAAATGTATGCAGGCGATCCTCGCCGCAAGTTTTACATGGTGGGCCCCATGTTCCGGCGTGAAAGACCCCAAAAAGGAAGATACCGTCAGTTCTATCAGATTGACCTTGAGGCCTTCGGCATCGCATCACCGTATATTGATACACAGCAAATTCATATTTTGCATCTCTTGTTTCAGCGATTGGGAATTAAGGATTGCCGGACCCATATCAATTCTTTAGGATGCCCAGAATGCCGTCCCCGCTACCGTGAGCTTTTGCTTGAGATGCTCAACTCGGTGCAGGGCAAGCTTTGCTCGGATTGTTGCCGCAGAAAAGACCGTAATCCATTGCGGGTTTTGGATTGCAAAGTGCCTAGTTGCCGGGAGGCGGTGGCTAACGCGCCCGAGTTGTCCGATCATTTATGCCGGCCGTGCCGGGATCATTTTAACAGCGTACTCAGCGGCCTTGACCACCTCAAGGCGCCTTACATTCTGGATAAACGCCTGGTCAGGGGGCTCGATTATTATACCCGCACCGCGTTTGAGATTCAGACATCTGCTTTAGGCGCTCAGAGCGCCATAGCAGGAGGCGGACGCTACGACGGCCTGATAGAAACCCTTGGCGGCCCGCCAACACCCGCCATCGGATTTGCAATCGGATTTGACCGGTTAGCTGAAATTATGAGTCAATTGAGTAAATCGAGTCAAACTGGTTCAGTGCAACCTGGGCAAGTCGATCTTTTTATTGCCGCCCTGGGGGATTTAGCGCAGGATGATGCTTTTAAGTGGTTATCAGCATTGTGTGAAAAGGGTATCCGCGCAGAAATGGATTACACCGGCCGGAGCCTTAAAGCTCAGATGAAACAGGCCGATCGCTTGAACGCAAAAAAAGTTTTAATCGTAGGCGAAACCGAACTTGAGTCAGGTAAAGGTATTTTGCGTGATATGAGCAGCAAACAGCAACAGGAGATTGGCCTGGATGACATTGTCCTGACTATTCCCCAAATTTTTCAAACCTAATTTTTTTTAGGGGCTTGGAAAATTTTAATGCCCCGGTATTGCGCCGGATTTGGATTCGTTTTCAAGGCGCGTCAATGGGTGCATACTCGTTGTCTGTGCGCATTGGCGCAACAAAGAAAACGGATTCAAAGACAAGCAAGATTGGGGGAATTTAAATTTTTCCAAGGCCCTTAATCTGTAATTAACAGGAATTTGCTGCATACAGTAAAGCCAGATGTTTTTTTTGAAAGGAGAAATTCCGTGGCAGACCTTCTGGGAACCATGCGTAGAACCCACCATTGTTGTGAGTTAGGCAAAGAGGATATTGGTAAAGAAGTTATTTTAATGGGATGGGTGTTGCGCCGCAGGGATCATGGCGGCGTTATCTTTGTGGATCTGCGCGATAGGCGGGGATTGACCCAGGTAGTGTTCAATCCTGAGGTAAATGAGCAAGTGCATGATAAAGCACAGACCTTGCGCAGTGAATTCGTCATCGGAGTCCGGGGAAAAGTCGAGCCCCGTCCCGAAGGAATGGTGAATCCTAACCTTACAACCGGCGCAATAGAGGTAAATGTTACGGAGCTGAGAATCTTCAATCCGGCCGAAACCCCTCCTTTTATCATAGAAGAGCATGTCGATATAACCGAAGCCAACCGTTTGAAATACAGGCATATCGATTTGCGGCGGCCGCGGCCTCAAAGAAATATAATTTTACGTCACAAAGCCTCCGCCGCTGTTCGTGAATACCTCAACGGCAACGGCTTTCTGGACATCGAAACTCCTTTTCTGACCCGCAGCACACCCGAAGGCGCCCGAGATTACCTGGTGCCCAGCCGGGTTAATCCAGGTCAGTTTTATGCATTACCACAATCGCCCCAGCTTTTTAAACAGTTGCTCATGATTTCCGGATTCGACCGTTACTATCAAATCGTGCGCTGTTTCAGAGACGAAGACCTCAGAGCCGACAGGCAGCCCGAGTTCACCCAAATCGACCTTGAAATGTCCTTTGTAGGTGAAGAAGATGTCATGGCCTTATGCGAGGGGTTGATGGCCCATGTCTTCAAAAGCGTACTAAACGTTGAAATAAAAACTCCTTTTGACCGGTTAACCTATCAGGATGCAGTCGGGCGTTACGGCCTGGACAAGCCCGATACCCGGTTCGGCCTGGAGTTAAAAGATATTACCGACATCGCCAAAGATTGCGGATTTAAAGTCTTCGCCAACGCGGCGGGCAAGGGCGGACTCGTTAAAGCCCTCAATGCCAAGGGGTGCATGGACTTATCACGCAAAGAAATTGACGACCTGGGCGATTATGTATCGGTCTATAAAGCAAAGGGCTTGGCCTGGGTTAAAGTCCGCGAAGACGGCTGGCAATCACCCATTGCAAAATTCTTTACCGTCGAGGAAAAGAAACAAATGGCCGAGCGCATTGACATGCAAACCGGCGACCTTGTCTTTTTCGTGGCCGACCAGCCCAAAATTGTAAACGAATCTTTAGGTCACCTGCGCAACCATCTGGGGCAAAAGTTAGACCTGATCGATAAAGACGCCTTTAATTTCGCCTGGGTAACCCACTTTCCCATGTTCGAATACGATGAAACCGAAAAACGCTATGAAGCCCTTCACCACCCATTTACCGCACCCCTGGAAGAAGATTACGACCTTATGGAAAGTGATCCAACCAGAATGCGTTCCCGGGCCTACGATATGGTTCTCAACGGCTTTGAAATCGCCGGCGGCAGCATCCGTATCCATGACATGCAATTGCAGTCAAAGGTCTTCAAGGCCCTTGGCATGGAACCGGAAACATACCGGGACAAATTCGGATTCCTGCTCGATGCGCTCGAAACCGGCGCTCCGCCCCACGGCGGCCTGGCATTCGGATTCGACCGGCTCGTTATGCTGCTTTGCGGTGAAAGCTCCATACGGGAAGTGATACCCTTTCCCAAAACCCAAAAGGCAACCTGCCAGCTTACCGGTGCGCCATCAGATGCCGCAATCACCCAGATGGACGAGCTTTGCCTGCGCGTCAAAGCCACAGCCAAAGTTGAAGATAAAAAAAATTAAAAAAAACAAAACAATGTATAAAATCGCTTGACAATCGAAGCCGGTTCGATTAAAAAGCCTATTTCGTTGTTGAGAAAAAAACAACGAACCCAATCCCCGGTAGCTCAATTGGCAGAGCGGATGGCTGTTAACCATTAGGTTGTAGGTTCAAGTCCTACCCGGGGAGCCAAAAAAAAGTATACGCTGTTTCCAGCGTTAAAAATTTAATACAAAACCCTGTGAGACGATTCTTACGGGGTTTTGCCGTTTCTAAACCTATTCACCATTCACCAGGTAGTTTGCACCGCCCGCCGCATCTATTCCAATTCTCCGTTATAAAATGCTCCACGCCAAGTTCAAATGCAAACGCGCACTGTAGTATACTGTCCGTTCTGCATGCCCAAAATATCCTCTACGAACTCTCCGTTTCTCCGGTTAAAAACGTTTTTTACTTGTTTCCGAGTTTTTCTTTATCATGGATGTCCCCGAGTTCCCGAGTTTGTCTTGGAAGGTTTTTCTTGGCTTTTTAATATTTATTGGTACAATTATTGGAATTCTTGCCGGTATTAAGAAGTTGTCTTAGAAAGGTGACTTCTCCCGGCAATAAATTGCCGGGAGCAGTCACAAACGGAAGTTTTTAGCGTCAAAAATGCAGATATGTTTTAATGGAGCCTGTAGGGCTAAAACAATTATGCAAAGGGGTCGATTAAATGTTAGAAAGTCGTATTCGCTCACCAGGTTGGCTGAGTTGTTCGATTGTGGCTTTTGTTTTAACCACTCCGGTCCTGGCTTTTGCCGCGGAACAGGCGGTAGCCGGAGCATCTGATAAGCCCTTTTGGTTTTGGCAGATTATTTTATTGATTTTTTGTTTCTTTCTTGGGGTTCTGGCCGTAATGGCGGGGGTGGGGGGCGGAGCGCTTTACGTTCCTCTGGTCAGTGGGTTTTTTCCATTCCATATTGACTTTGTCCGAGGTGTTGGGCTTATGGTTGTCTTGGCTGGTGCGCTTGCGGCAGGGCCGGAACTGCTGTGGCGCAATTTGGCCAGCCTGCGGCTTGTCTTGCCGGTGGCGCTGATTGCATCCATCTTTTCTATCATCGGGGCTATGCTGGGCCTTTATCTTTCTTCTCTAAATCCGGATATCATTCAAACTTGTCTAGGCGTGATCATCATCTGTATTACGATACTGCTGCTTTTTTCCAAAAACGCTGAAAAACCCGTCGTGACCAAACAAGATGCCGTTGGGATGGCCTTAGGGATTGGGGGTACATATTGGGACGATGGTGTAAAGGAAATCGTTGAATGGAAAACCCATCGCACTCTGCCGGGCATGTTTATGTTTGTCTTTATTGGAATGTTAGCCGGTATGTTCGGACTGGGCGCAGGATGGGCCAACGTGCCGGTGTTTAACCTTCTGATGGGCGCGCCCTTGAAAGTTTCCGTGGCAACGAGTAAATTTTTATTGTCCATTACAGATACTTCGGCAGCTTGGATTTACATAAACCGGGGATGTATGATCCCAATGATCGCCGTACCTTCCATTATCGGTTTGATGCTTGGGTCCCTGGTCGGCGTTAAGATTCTCGCCGTTGCCAAACCCCTAATGATTCGGTATATGGTAATTTGTTTACTCTTATTTGCAGGATTGAAAGCCTTGGACAAGGGCTTGGGGCTTAACCTTATAGGCGTTTAGCAATATTCGAATAAAATTATGCCTTAGCAAAGTTGGGGTATTTGTGCACTGTTTTTCATAATATGGACTCTTTTCAATAGTCCATTTGATTAGTAATCGGAAGTCAGTTTAGCGATCAGCGCTGTTTGTCCCATTGAACGGTCAAAAATCGCCTGAAATTTTGTAATCCGGAAAAAAATTTAAAAGGTAGGAGCCTTGTGGCGGACTTAATCTTCCCCGGTTTTTTCACTCCCCTTAGAGCATGAAGAATGCGCCGCCTGTTTTTTGATCGAAGTGAAACTCCCTATGTGAGGGCGTTTTTTGTTCCTGGCCGCCAACTTTAGCAAAGAAGGATGGAAAATAGTGGGTAATTTCTGAAATACCCTTTTTTTGGGCGCTGTGCCAAAAACCCCAATCGGGCAAATGATCCGTTGGTGCTGTAAAAGGGCAGGGCGGTTTTTGGATCGTCTTGGTCTTGCATTTTTTTTTATTTAAAAGTAGAGTGCTTACCGGTTGTTTTTTCCAAAGTTTAAGATTTCCAGAAACACAAATATTTTTTTGATCAACACAGTTAAAACCGTACATCGGCGGGTTCGGTTTTTTGGTAGAGTGCGGTCTGTTTTAGTCCTGTTGATTTGTATTGCTTTCAAATCTCTTCCATTTGTCCTGTCCAGCATAAACCAGCTTTGAACATTTTGAATCCTTATTACATCACGCATCGGCAGCGCTCTATTGAAAATATCGAAACAGCCATTTTTTAATTTTTCTAACTGAATAAGGGGGACAAAATGAAAAGACGTTTTTTAATTTTTTTATGGTCAGCTCTTTGAGTCCTAATAATGGCAGGCAATTCTTTTGCTATAGATTTTGATGTAGCCAATATTTCCAACAGTTCTGTGGGTTCTAACTACCTTTCCCAAATAAACGCCGATGGGCATGTGGTTTGGTGTGGGGATAACGGCTCAGACTGGGAAATCTCTCTTGCGATTCCACAGCCACAAGAGCCAGTGATCGTAGCCTCTGTTGATACGCCAAGTGCTGCAAGAGAGATTTCCGTATCGGGTAATTATGCATATGTGGCCGATGGTAAGAGTGGTATTCATGTAGTCAAACTTCGATAAATTGTTTTTAAGAAAGGAAACTAAAAATGATCAAAACTACATTTTCTCCACAATCTATATTTATTAGAGCAGCTATCTTTTTTATACTGATCACCAGCCCATTATTTGCATTGGAGGGTATTGATATAAAACAAACAATTAATCAATGGAGTCCGGTTCTTGAGGATTACGTCGAGCGGGAATTCTACATTCATATCCCTGTAAACTACGATATAACTACACCAACGCCACTGGTTTTAAACTTTCATGGCTATGCTGATAATGCTGTTGACCAGGCTGACCGCTCAGGATTTAACCTGAAATCTGACGAGTCAGGTTTTATCGTCGTAAACGTGGAGGGGTATCAAGTTTTTTCATCCTCTCATTTGAATTGGGCAGGCAGATCATGGAATGCAAAAGGTCTGACTACCAGTAATGCAGCTTCGGACCATGGGTTAGACGACGCTGCATTAGCTGTGGATATTGTAAACTATATCTCTGCACATCAAGAGTTATTCAACATTGATAGTTCAAGAGTTTATGCTCACGGTTATTCAAATGGTGCAGGATTGGTTCATACTATTGCAATTGAGGCTTCTGATGTATTCGCAGCCGTTACTTCGATATCATGCAATACTCTTATTACTGAAAACGAAGAACCTCCAGCTCCGAAACGGGCAATTCCAGTCCTCACGATCGTTGGACTGAACGATTTGGTAATACCTTATTGCGGAGGTTTTGGGATTTTTAAACACCAGTGGACATATTCGTCAGAAGAGTCAATCGAATTCTGGAGAATACGCAACAAATGCGATAATTCTTTTGTAACTGAAATGGAAGGATTCGAGGATAAGTGGCCCGGGTTGAATGGACAATGGACTTTATCAGAACCGGCTAAATGTAAAACAACTACCGGACCAAAATTTAAAATATATAATAATTGCGATGACAATGCTATGACAGGACTTGTTACACTGTACGGGAATGAACCCTGGTCGTTTGGTCACAATTTGTATGGATATAACAACGAAAATGTCAATATTGCTGACTTAAGTTGGACCTGGATGTCGCAATTCACAAACGAACTGAAAAAGTAAAAGTTCGCTAAATGCCGCATTTATAAGGTTCGAAGATAATAATAAATGGAGCTAAATTGGGACAGGTTCTTTATGTACATTTTGGATTCCAGGGCCTTATCGCTTCAAATATGGTAACCATTCGAATATATTGCAAATATCATTCATGTTAAAAAAACAAAATGTTGATATTATTTCTGAAATCAACAAATATAAAAATGTCAATGATAGTGAACTTATTAATTTTAAAGATATTGCAAAAAAAGAACTTGAAATTATAAAAAAACATCAAGAAAAAATTGATATTCAATTTAATCATTGGGATGGATCGCATATTAATTTAAAAAAATATATTAAAGAAAATATGCATGATCCAGATAGTTTTGAATATATAGAGACAGTATATAATGATTTTGATTCTTATCTAATAGTTAAAACTACTTATTTTGTTCTTTATGAATAGATTCTATAAATCTTTTTAATGCATGATATGCTTTGCTGTCTTTTTCTCCATCAATTATACCATTTTCAGCATAACCGGTTGGTGTGTTTATTTTCAACCATACCCTTTTTGCTTTCAGAATTTCATCAATTGTTTTTATCGATACAATAAACCCTTTTGTTGATGATTTAAAACCGGCTATATCTCTATTTAAATCTGTTACTGTTTTTGTAGAAAGTAGCTCAAATTTCTTACCATCAATATTTAAAAATGCTTCTGTTATTGCATGATATTCATAAAAAATTTGAATACTGAGAATTACAATGTCAGGGTTTGAAGAATTCCATGAAGCACCAATACTTGTTACAAGTCCTTTTGAATTATACATTGTTCCATGTGGATCGATCCTTACAATTAAAGAATTATCAAATCCACTATGACTTATTTTAGGACCTACTACAGATGCAGTTGAACAGCTTGTTATAAGAAACATTATAATTACAATCATTAAATTTTTCATATTGTTTTTTTACCTAGTATTTATTTTTTTGTCATATAATTAAAAACAGGACCATAACATTTTTCACAAAAGTCTAATGTTTCTATATAACAACCATCTGATTTTTTTGGATTATTTAATTGTTCTATATCGATTTTATAATATGAATCATTTATAATATCATTGGCGATCATCAAAAGGGCTATAAATCAAGATTTTAGAAGATCATCAGGTTGATTGTCTCTGTATATATGTTTAAATCTTCTATTTCCTTTTCGCCGAAAGTATATTTTTAGATCCATAATAAGCCTTTTATTATATAGTTGCAATTCTTTGTGCTTTTAGCATATTTTTACAAAAAATCATAACGATAGTTTTTATTATATACTTTTATTATAAAGCATTATCAAAATTATTTTTGGATCAAAAAACTTGCAACCAGTTAGATATAAAAATACATAACATAAATAATAGCTTTAATACTTTTGAATTACCTCAAACTGGAATAGTCATATTAGGCTCTAACAAAAACGTTCTCTCATCAATAAGTTTTTTAACTTGGCTGGCATCAATCTTTCTGGAAATATGTGCTAAACCAATTTTATCAAGGCTTAATTCTCTATTAATTTCCATAATTTCCTTGACTGAGGAGTGTGTATGCATTTCATCTTCAATTGTATATGCTTCTTGTAGAAGTAAGTTTACTTTACAAATAAGCTTTTTTGATTGATCTGTGTGCCGTCCATCTCCGGATATTGCTATTGATTTTTCTTTATCCATAAAATCTATTCTTATGGCATGATTTATAATAGAATGTTTAGTTATTGCAGTTTTAATAATTATATTTTCATATCTTAAGGCATTACCATCAAGATAGTCTTTGAAAATCAGTTCGAAATCAATTTTTTCCAATAATCCAGGATAACCTAAATTTGCTAATTCAATAATTTTATTTTTGAACCCATTAGGCCCATACAAAAATAAAGGATCTGTTCGGCCATCTTCCCAATATCTAGCAATTAGGGGAATAATGCCAAAAAAATGATCTGCATGCAGGTGAGAAAAAAAAACAGCTCCTATATCTTTATCTCTATCATAACGCCATAAACGTTCTGGTATTTGGTAGCCGCAATCAAACAGTACACTTTTTTGGTATGGCTGTCTTAGTAAGTAAGCCGAATTACCCATTATCGAATCGAATGCTTCACCACAGCCAATTACTATAATATTTACCTGGCTTTCTTTACAATTCTTAATAGACATAATAAACTTTTTTCTCCTTATGAGTTGTAAAGCAAAAATTTTGGTTTCGTTGCAAAATTATTCAGAGGGTATGGAAATGGCCTTTCCCGGAAATTTTTATGCGGCAGCCGGAAACAGGTCTTCGATGAATTGAACCCGGCCTTTAATATCCCCTTTTCTATGCCCTCAATTTGTCCTTTATCTTGATGTAAGTTTCATCCGTTTTCCATGAATCGTTTGTTTTCATCACATGGGGTCTGGATCTTTTTTCAATTTCCGGGCAATAAGCCTGAACCCAGCAAAAGATTGTTGTGTGTTCCACTTCCAAATTCCGTTCAAGCATCATTTCTTCCAGGTCCCGGTAACTGAGGCAATACAGCAGATACCAACGGACATTTAACAAAATGATCTCTTTTTCAAAATGACGCCACTTGAACGGATTTTTCGAATTCATCAATGCATGTCCCCGGCTGTTGTTTTTATATTGCCGAATGCATATATCAGGAATCACAAACTTTTTGCAACTCACCCATAATTTGGCCAAGTACACTGCCTCGGCTGAATGGTTCGCGGATTTTGAGATTATCCATTGACATTATTTCGAAAAAAATTTATACGCATAGGGCTAATCTACTCATAATGCTGACTTGAATTGGTACTTCGCTCAAAATTCTCATCTTATTCCGCACTGAAATAGAATTCAGATAGCTGTTACTGCCATAAATCCAATATTTTTAATGAATGCAGATTCTCTCTAAAGAAAATCACTAATTGTAGGGGAAATTATATGCAGACGCCGATCAGATCGCAGGAAGAACTAAAAAATATAACACATCTTGGAAATCAAAATACAGAATATAAAACTGACTATGACCCAACTTTGTTAGAGGTATTTGCTAATAGGCATCCAAACAAGGATCAATGGGTTTCATTTGTTTGTACGGAATTTACGTCTTTATGTCCCATGACAAACCAACCTGACTACGCCAGGATATTTATTAACTATATTGCAAAAGAAACAATGGTGGAATCGAAATCATTAAAGCTATATTTATTTAGTTTTCGAAATCATGGCGATTTCCATGAAGACTGTATTCAAAAAATTTGTAATGATATCGCACGCCTTATCAAACCAAAATTTTTAGAGGTGATTGGGGAATTTACACCACGAGGTGGAATTGCTATCTATCCTTATTCGAGCTATCACAACAAAGAAGCAAAATACGAAGAAATTTATATGCGTCGGCTATCGTCATATGTGCCAGGTAAATTCACTATGAATCTTGGACGGCCCTATTAAGCCGTTGAGCAGATACGGAGGATTGCGGTGGAACTGTATATTTCCATTTTTGGTATTTTAATAACTTTAATGTTGGTATGTTTTGCGGCTTATTTAGCTAAAAAGTATGGATTTGAAATTATTGCAGCGATTTATGCCGTATTAGTTGCTACCGGGTCTATTCTTGCAGCAAAAATGGTTACCTTTGGAGTATTTTCTGTTCCTGCAGCTATTATTGTCGCATCTGCAACCTTTTTTGTTACAGATATTATCTGTGAACTTTGGGGAAAACAATATGCCAAAAAGGCCGTAATGGCGGGAATTTTAGGGCTTATAATTCTATCTGTTTCTCAATATATAGCGATTAGTTGGCCGTCAACTATTGAAAGCAGCATTAAGTATGACGAAGTTATGGCTCAAACACCCAGGATTGCCATAGCTTCATTTTTAGCCTATGTCATCAGTCAATTTCTGGATGTAAATGTTTTTCATCGTGTTAAAAATCTTACTAAAGGGCGTTTTTTGTGGATTAGGAATAATGGATCAACTTTTTTTAGCCAAATTGTAGATACAATAGCTTTTATATTAATCGCTTTTTATGGCACATTTCCAAATCAACAATTAATTTCAATAATTTTCGGTATGATAAGCGTTAAATTATTTATTGCATTATTAGACACCCCATTTTTATACATAGCTGTGTGGATGCTAAAGGGAAAAAATGAGGCCGAACTGAATGACACTGCCCATTTATAAGAAAATTTTCATTCCTTTTTTCTTAACAAACTGCTGTTTTATACTTGTTGTTTGTTTTTGCGGGCAGAGTGGTATTTTTAGCGATGAAAAAAATGTATCAATCTTTATTATAGTTTCAACAATTGTTTGTTATACAGCATGTTTTTGGTCTGCGAAAATTTTCACTTCGCAAATTCGCAGCACGGAAAAGGTGATAAAGCAGATTGTTGACAATGAAAATTTTTCTGATTCTATCAAAACAAACTCTGATGGAGATGAAATTTCATCAATTTGTCACTCAGTTAACGCACTGCTTTTAAAAATTCATAATTCCAATGAAAAACAACTAGAAATTGAAAAGCAGAATAAAAAGTGGGCTCAATTTTCAGCTATTGCTCAAACAACTCGAATGATAGCACATGATGTGCGTAGACCTTTTTCAATGATAGACGGTATTTTATGGCGCTTGGAAAATACCGATGATCCTGATCAACTCGTGGCTCTATCCAAAAAATATTCACTGGATGTCAGACAAACTTTAGCCTCTGTTGACGCAATGATTAAAGATATTTTGGAAATCGGGCGAACCGTTGAACTTGAAAAAAGTCCTGTTAGTCCGGAGTCGATCATTATGATTTCATTAACAGAAGCATTTCGAGCATTTCAAAAAAACAACGTTAAAGTTAGTTATGACTTAAATCATGAGCACATGATAAATGTGGATGGGCTAAGGCTTCAACGCGTATTATCCAATATCTTCATGAATGCGATTCAAGCAATGACGGGTCCAGAGAGCACACTTTGGATAAAAACCCAGGAGGACTTGACTAAAAACATAAATACGTTTTGTATCGGCAATAGTGGATCCTTTATCCCAAAACAGGATTTATCCCAAATTTTTGATGCGTTTTACACTACAAATAAATCAGACGGAACAGGGTTAGGGCTATCAATAGCGGAAAAAATTATTATGGAACATGAAGGACAGATTTGGTGTGAATCCTCAAAGGAAAAACAGACAGTCGAATTTTATTTTACACTTCCTATCGCAGAGGGAATCAAAAATAAAAAGACAGCTAACGTGTGTCCATCCAGAACGTGTTAATTTTACAGCACCTGAATATTTATCGCACTTATCCTGTGGTTTTTAAATTTGGTTCATGCCGGATTCCGGGGGGCTATTAGTTTGAGCGTAATATCTCAATAAGTAATGGCAGTAAATTGTTTGGCAACGTATCTTCTGAACCCGCAACCAGTTGCACAGCCTATCACATCCTGTCCAATTTTCCGTTCCTCCGTTCATGTTCCAGGTATACATGCGCTTGACCAGCCTATCGGCCAGATAATGCTGGACAATTTTAAATAAATGTGATTCTATCGGCTGCTTGATTTGGCGTTAATATCCTATGGCAGATAGTACAATTTTGCTGTTTTGGCGAATTGAATGCCCGCATATTGCAAGGAGCAATAAATAGTCTTGTTAGCAGGCGTTGCAGCAGAAGAATGAATTGTTCGGCCTGGGTAGTAGTGGCCGGTATTCAATTCGCAAGGTCCTAGACATTTGCAAGCAAGCATCCTGCATCTGTCGCATGATGCGCATTGCAGATTTTCATGTCCGGTGATTAGGATATACCCTACCGCCCTGCTAACCATACCAGTCATATCAAATGTCAAAGGATAATAGAGAACCCGCGGGTGCAACACTTTCACTGCCGGGTAGTTAGAGCCTGTTTGGAAATTATTAAATCGGCTGCAAAAGCTAAATTTTCTATTTCCCAAACAGGCTCTTAGATATTTTTATTCCGGATTGGGCTCGTCCTGAACTGGTACAACATTTAGCTTTGAAATCAATAGAAGGAACTGCCCCATGCAAAACAATGAAACACAACCCTATAGCAAACGCTATAAGCCAGCACGTGAGTTTTCCAGGCGATCGGATTATCTGGACCACGAACTGAGCATCATGAATCCGAAACGGTGGCGCCTCAACCTGCCGATGCGTGACTTCAGATTTGAAATCGAAGACCTGATTCCTGCCATTGCCGGCACCATCGGCCTGGTGGTGATGTGCACCGCCGTAACGACCGCCTTTGCCAGCGCATACGGCCTTGACAAGAACTTCATTATCCAAAACGTCCGCGTTGACATGATCGCCGTCAGCCTGCTGTTCGTTATTCTGCTCTCCGGATTTATCAATCCCCGGGCCAACCTGCCGGGTATTCACGGTCCGATGATGCCCCTGATTCCCCTGATGGCTACTTCGGGCACCCACCCCCTGGCTTTGGGGGCGCTAATTGCGGTGTTCGGCATCATTATGAGTATCACCAAGGGAGGATCGCGTCTGGTCAAGGTGACTAGTCAAGGGGTCGCAGGCGGTCTACTCGTCTACCTGGGCGCCATAGGCACCATAGCCCAGGTCAGCGCCGTCCAGAAATGGGGAGTAGCCATGGGCAAAGGCTACATTGGAGTCCTGGTCTTGTTTATAAATCTGTTGCTCTATGCGTTCCTTGCGCGTGTAGGCAAGCGCTGGCTGGCAATTCCCCTCTGTTCGGGCTGTGCGGCGGTTGTTGCGTTAGTTTTTGGCGCACCCTTCGAGTTTACCACCGGCCCCGGTTTACCGAGCTTTAATCCCATGTATTGGTGGGGCGCCGAGACCGGCTGGAAATTGGGCATGCCGGGTGTAACCCATTTCATCGCCTCTTTGCCGTTCGCCATTTTGGCCGTGGCAATGTGGTCTCCGGATTTTCTAGGCCATCGCATCTTCCAGGAGATGAACTATCCCCAGAAAGCCCGCAACGTCCTCATGAATGTGGACGACACCATAGTCAACTGCTCGTTGCGCCAGGTGGTAGTCAACTTTCTGGGCAGTGGCTGCATCACCTCTTCCTGGGGTACTTACATGATTCCGGCCGCCATCGCCAAGCGTCCCATTCCAGCGGGAGCCATCCTGACCGGCATCCTGAGCATCATCGTTGCCATCGCCGGATTTCCCATGGACATTGCAGTCTGGCGCCCTGTGCTCAGCATCGCCTTGCTGGTGGGGGTCTATCTGCCTTTGCTGGAAGCCGGCATGGAAATGACCCGCGACACCAAGGATACTAAAGCAGCGGGTATCTGCATTTTTTCCTCGGCCATCGTTAACCCGGTTTTCGGCTGGGCCCTTACCATGCTCCTGGACAACACCGGCATGATTGCTGACCGCGAACGTCCCAAAAAACTCAATATCGTGGATCGCCTAATGATCCCCGGCGGTGCTTTGTTAGTCAGTACGGTTGCCATGGCTATCGTTGGGATGATTCCCGGTATCCCTGCGCTTATCAAGTAGTTCGATGAATTAGAAGAAAAAAGGCCGGATGGATGCTTTCATTCCGGCTTTTTATCCTGTAAGGCTGTTGCCCGGCTATCAGCGATGCGGCATTAGGCGATTTTTGCCCAATATGGTATATTCTTTTCCGCCAATCGCCTCAATCGAAATTGATCCTGCAACTGTCGCAGACCTTTATCAGCGCATCGCTGAGTTCTTCTTTGCTCAGCGTGTTAGGGATACCGATGCGCATCTTGACCGAATAGACGGTTTTGCCCATTTGAAAGATCGGCACGCGGCTAACCTCCAGGTTCTCAGGCTGAAGATTCAGATCATAGAGAACTCTGGTGATCTCTTTGGTCAGGCCGGGACGGTCATCACAATTCAATACAAGATCGATGATATTGGTGTTCTCTGGCTGTGCCTTGCGAACCGGGGCATGGGAAATGGAAAGGCCGGCGAATTCCTGCTCCAAGGCTTGATTCAGTTTGTCTTTTTGTGTTTCGTCCACAGAAACCTTCATAATGGCCGCAAATTGACCATCGAGCCGGGTCACTTTGCTCGCGATCCACTCGCCTCCCATAGACTGTGTCGTCTTGGCCAAGGCGTTGATGATATCCGGACGGTCATCGCCTGTGATGGTCGTAATGAAAACGCTCTTCATAAAATAGATTTCTTTCGTAATTTAAGATTATCCAGCGAGAATTCCCGATAATTTATTGCCGGGAGCAGTCACAAGTCTTTGGACGATCACATTAAGTATCCACTCTGGCCAATAGCTTGTCAATCCATCATTCCATAGGAGGAATATGGGAAAGCTATTGTTTTTTACTTGACAATACTTATCATGGATGTCCCCGGATTGCTCTTCACCAACGATGTAATCCACCAGCACATTGACGGCACGGGCAAAATAGGGAAAGTCCCGAACTAATTGACGAATCCTTGCCCGCATGGTATCAGTTGAGGCGGCGATGATGGTATTGACACTTACGTTTGACGGGTTCCAGCCCTTGGACATGGCAGACGGTTTGGCTGCTGCGTAGCTGGCAGAGCGTTTAACGCTTTTTTTTGCGAAGATCAAGATTTCTTATCTTGATAAGCTTCATTAACGTTACCGCCGCCGAATGTTGCGGATGTATCCGCGTTGGGGGACTTTGCCCAATTCTTACTGGATGTCAGCAGGAAGCAATTTTAATGAATCAAACTTTGCTTCTGAAAACTCGTATTCGTTTTTGGCAACCATGAGCCTTACCGTGCGCTTACCGGTGGCAAGCTCAATGATTGCTTTTTGAACTGCGGTTAAATCTTCATTGGTGTAAGACATGGGTAAAGACTCCTGAGAATGATAATGTTCAAGATGCCTGAAGCCTAACATGGAGTTTTGGGGGGGGGTCGTATCTGAGGAAATTTGAGGGTATTTTAGATTATCTTGGGGGTATTTTGTGCTAATCTTTCAAATTTTTCGCTTGACAGGTTTTGGAAAAGAGTTGTTAATAAAATTTCGTGTGTAGATAAACAAAATATTACGATTCGGACCTTAATCATTAGTATTGCACTGCTCCTATTGTGCAAACTATCAAAAATATTAGCAACTTACGAGATAAAGACATTATTTAAATGATAAAAAAAATAAAACTAAAATTTGGAAGAGCAGAAGGGCTAGAGGCAGTTTCTATTGACGTTATGCCTATCACTGTTTTTGTAGGGGCTAACAACTCTGGAAAAAGTAAGTTCCTTGTAGAGTTAAAACAATTTTGCAGCTCTGGTAAAATAAACGTAAACAATGTAATTATTGATTATGTTGAGCTTACTCCAATACCAGAAGAATCCTTGCAAGAGATAATTGACAGAGAAAGGATTGAACCGAATCCTGGTGAAATACTCCAAAACAATCATATTCTTTTGGGAAAAAGAGGGCCGCGCTATAAGGTCACTGTCGAAAAATTTAAGGAAGCTTTAAAAAACCCAAATGTGCAATCAGCTAATACCTGCCAATGGTATCTCTCATACAAAACTATAGTTTTAAATGGGAACAACAGAATTAACTTAGTCAATCAACAAAACGGCGGAAATTTGCAAAAACCACCTGAATCTAGTTTTCAGGTGCTATTTAGTAACGATATTAAACGAGAAAAAGCGCGACGAATAATCCATGAAGCTTTTAATCAGTATTTGGTAACTGATCCTACTGATTTAGGTCGTTTAAAACTTAGGCTTGCAGCAAGAGCACCGGAAAATCACTTCGAAGAGAGGGGGCTTCATGATGAAGCCGTAAAGTATCACTCCAATGCGATGCCTATTTCAGAAGCTAGTGATGGAGTCAAAGCGTTTACTGGTATAATTACAGAATTGATTGCAGGAGACCCATCAATTTTGTTAATTGATGAGCCTGAAGCATTTCTTCACCCATCTTTATCTTTCAAATTAGGTAAAGAAGTTTCTGAAATAATGTCAAAAACTGACAAACGCCTGTTTGTCTCTACTCATAGTCCGTATTTCGTGATGGGTTGTATTCAATCTGGGGCATCAGTGAACATAGTTAGGTTAACATATAAAGATAAAGTTCCTACAGCAAGAATTTTACCTAATGAAAAGATTTTGAATCTAATGAGGAATCCATTGCTTAGATCTACTGGTGTTCTGAGTGGTTTATTTTATGATTTCGTCATTGTTACGGAATCTGATACAGATAGAGCCTTTTATCAAGAAATTAATGAAAGACTGCTAACACATTCAGAAGGCAGGGGGATACCTAACTGCCTTTTTCTTAATGCACAAAACAAGCAAACTGAAAAAACGATAATAAAACCACTACGTGAATTGGGAATTCCTGTAGCAGGAATTGTGGATATTGACGTTTTAAAAGACGGTGGAAAGGTTTGGTCCAGTTTACTTGACAGTTGTTCAATTCCCGATATAGAAAAAAGTTCATTAGAGGAATCACGGCTGCGTTTTCATAATAAATTTAAAGAATTTGATAAGAATATGAAACGGGATGGCGGCATTAATATTCTTAATGATTCGGATCAAGAAGGTTTGCAGAATCTTTTTTCTAGACTGGAGAAGTATGGGTTATTTGTTGTACAAAAAGGCGAACTGGAATCCTGGCTAAAGAATCTTAACGCGGCAGGGCATGGACCACAATGGCTTGTTGACATATTCGAGAAAATGGGCGAAGATCCAAACTCTCAAAGTTTTCTCAAGCCCGCTGATGATGATGTATGGTCATTCATTGACAATATTTCAAAATGGTTTTCTAATCCAATAAGAAATGGGATCCCGAAATAGCGGTGTAGGTCGGCTTAAAGGTCCATCAAGCCGACAACAGGCTGATTGTAACTTATAAATTATATAATATCAGCTGATTGTCGGATCGAGGAACGTGATCCGACCTACGGCGCTGCATAGATTACCAGTCCCATTTTTTGTCCTTGCCTTCGCATTATGTGCCTGTCCCAATTTCCTGTTGGTTTGAAAGGATTTGGAATAAAAGACACAAAAGAACGAATCCGCCGGTATCGGCGATAAATACCAGCGGACATTTAACAGAATGACCTCTTTTTCAAAATGACGCTCTCAGAACAGCGGTGTAGGTCGGCTTAAAGGTCCATCAAGCCGACAACAGGCTAAAAGTCTAACGAAACCATGAACAACGTCAATTTGAGAAGGTATCAATTGTCCCTGATTGTAATTTATAAATTAAATAATATCAGCTAATTGTCGGATCGAGGAACGTGATCCGACCTACGGCGCTATTTATGATTATTTGGTGTTAGGTCTTCGGGAAAAAGATATCATTGCAACTTTCAATTGGGATCCATTTCTCATGCAAGCTCATAGACGCAATCGTAGCGGTGTAGGTCGGCTTAAAGGTCCATCAAGCCGACAACAGGCTAACGAAACCATGAACAACGGCAATTTGAGAAGGTATCAATTTTCCCTGATTGTAATTTATAAATTAAATAATATCAGCGGTGTAGGTCGGCTTAAAGGTCCATCAAGCCGACAACAGGCTAACGAAACCATGAACAACGGCAATTTGAGAAGGTATCAATTGTCCCTGATTGTAATTTATAAATTATATAATATCAGCTAATTGTCGGATCGAGGAACGTGATCCGACCTACGGAGCTTCATAGTATCTACGGCGCTTTGTTCGACTCATCAATGCTTCACGCATAAACAAACCAATTCCTTGACATATCGGTCATATAAAATTAGTTTGCACCTACGAAAATACAATAAAAATGTTACCCTTAATATTATAGGAGGTAATATGGCAATTGAATCACCTTTATTTCAAAGTTCAATGGAATTGCTTGGTCATTCTATCTCTCACTTTAATTCAGCAGAAGAACTGGATAGAAAACTTGTTATTTTACATTTAGCAAATTCTATTGAATTGATACTTAAAGATATGGTTTTAGATTCAGAAACATCAATTTATAAAAATCCTAAAGAAACCATTACCATTCACAGTTGTATAGAGATACTTCAAAAAAATGAAGTGCCCATCCCATTTTTAAACAAAATTGAGCTACTAATAGACGAAAGAAATGCACTTCAGCATCGATTTGGCTCACCTAATAAACTTACATCAATTTTCTACATGGATATTGTTCATAATTTTTTTAAAGAAGTCTTAAAAACTCATTATAATCAAGACTTCAATGAAGTACTCGCTCAATTTGTAGAAGAAAAGGAATTAACTGCATATAGAATGCGAGAACCAAACGATGATACTGAACTGGAAAATTTGAAAAAACTTTCAAAAGTTCACTCATTAGGTGCTTTGCTTTCAGCAATGACCTATTTTGAAGGTATTTCAAGAGAATTCGGTAAAAAATTTGGGATAGAAAACAAACTCCGAACGCGTCCTGTATGGTATATGACTTCTCCAAGATATTTTGAAAAATTTGGTATTGATCTGCCTGAAAAATTAGGTGAGAGACTTGATGAAGCGAGACGATTGAGAAACCTTGTGGCTCATGGTAGACGTGAACCCTCAAAAGCTGATGTTGCAAATACAATCGATTCAATTGAGGAATTTGAGCGATTTCTTTCCAATATAGATATTGAAAAAACAAAAATCCTTGTTGATGAATATTATGAAGCAAAAGAGTTGGAAAGAGAGGATCGTCAATTAGAATATGAGGAAAAAAATAACTAATCATGCTCATGTAGCAACGTAGGTCGAATTACGATCTTCCAGTTCGACATCTTTCTGATATTATGGATGTAAATTCGAAAAGATTAAAGGCATTCTTAGATCTTTGTTTTGGTTTTAAATCGTTTAGAAATGCGCGAGAAAGCGGTGTAGGTCGGCTTAAAGGTCCATCAAGCCGACAACAGGCTAACGAAACCATGAACAACGGCAATTTGAGAAGGTATCAATTTTCCCTGATTGTAATTTATAAATTATATAATATCAGCTAATTGTCGGATCGAGGAACGTGACCCGACGTACGGCGCTGGATAGTGGTTCTGGCTTATGAGAATATTATTAGCACTATTAGCTTTAATTTTGTTTGGCTGTGCCACGCCATATCAGAAAAGTGGTTTTGAAGGTGGTTACTCTGAAGCACAGCTCGGGGAAAACCTTTTTCAGGTCTCATTCCGGGGAAATGGTTATACCGGACTTGAACGGATAACCGATTTTACCCTACTTCGTTCAGCAGAAGTCACCCTGAAGAACGGCTTTAAATATTTTGTAATTGTTGAGTCTGACAGAAAATCGAAAGACTATACGCGCAAAACTCCAACAAGGTCACGCACCACAGGCAGCATGTTCAGCATAGGCGACTATTCTAATATTGAAACAACGACAACAACCAGTGGTGGAGATAGTTATACTGTTTCCAAGTACAGAATTACAAATATAATTGTTTGCTATAAGGATAAGCCGGAGATCGAAGAGTTGGTTTTTACTGCAGAATTTGTTAATAAATCAATAAGGCAAAAGTACGATTTAAAACCATGATGCATAACAAACTTCGTGCTTGATTTTAACATCGGCCACCACTTATGAGCCATTTAGCGGTGTAGGTCGGCTTAAAGGTCCATCAAGCCGACAACAGGCTAACGAAACCATGAACAACGGCAATTTGAGAAGGTATCAATTGTCCCTGATTGTAATTTATAAATTATATAATATCAGCTTATTGTCGGATCGAGGAACGTGATCCGACCTACGGCGCTATGCGTGCATTTTAAGCGAGCGATGCAAGATCCTTCATAGTATCTACTCAGCTTCGGCGTCAGGGTAAATTTTTAATAACGGGCTAATGCTTCCAATAGGTAATAGGTAAATATACCAGACTTCCTGGAATGGGTGGTTTTCTTTTTTAAGTAAATCCTGAGCTTTATTAATTGCATCCGGGTACCCAAACACTGACATATTAGATGCCTCATATATTAGCAAAATCAAAGGGCTTTCTTTATAATTTTTTTCAATCTTTTTTTGGATAGTTTTTGTTAAAAGAGAATGTACCGTATCCACTGGTTCTGGAAAATGTTCGGGAAAACAAATTTGAGCAGGTATTCTGGAATTTTTAGGTGCTATTCTATATACATAAATTCCAATATACGGTTTTCCATCTTCATTTTGCCATTCGTAAAATTTAAAATGGCGATTCTTTAAGTTTACTAATTCGTCTGCATGTCTAATTATGTTATCAATGAAAGTTTTGACAATTATTTTACCTTTTTTCGAATTTGATCTTGGATAGAGAGTCTTTTGGTATTGATCGTCAAGCCCAATATGCAATCCATTAAAATTGGTTAAGATATCACTAATTCCATCAATAATCGCAGTTTCGTATTTTTTTCGTATACCGAAAAATAATTCATGTTGCTTTTCATTCGCAAGTTCTGTGATCTCTATGAAAATTGTGTCTCCACCTTCCTTTCCTATAAAATCCGGCCTATCATCTATTTTTTCTATATCCTCGATAATCCTATTGTAATAATGTGCTAAAGCACTTATAAATTTATCGACAATAGCCCTTTCTAATTCATTTTTGCACTCAGGAAGTTTTTCAATGACTATCTGTGGCAGACTGTTCTTGAAAAGTTTAGCATAACCGATATGTCTGGTTTGCTTTTTTCGTTTGCGTTTTATTTTATCCATTATAAATGCCTTATCTTTATTTTGCTTTGGCCGTATTATTCAATGATTTTACATTAAGTGAATTTTGTTTTGAACAAAAAATTAAAACTGTAATCATTAGTTTTAAGGACTATGATTTTTTGTGGATATTTCCCCTGTAACAAACTTTTCCCACCATTCCTGCAATTGTGACCGGGATGGCACCCATTGCGTGCCCAATTTACGGATAGGGAATTTTTCATATTCCCTGTACCACTTTAAAACTGTAGGTTCGCTTGCATTGCACAAAACCGGTCGAATTTGATCCATTCCCCAAAGGACATCTTTTTCGAGATTATTTTCTTGCATAAATATTACCCTTGCTTACCATCGCCGGCGGCGGTGCGGCGGCCCATAGCGTTCTGGAGGGCAAAGCGGGTGCTCCAGAATTCGCGGTTTATGCCATAGCCTGCGCCAGCAATGATTTGTGTAACATTCTCATTCGCTATGAAGGCGCCTTTTTCATAAGGCCAATGCCTGGTAACAGGTATTGACTTGCATTGCATTTTTCAATTAAAATTATCCCTTTTGTTCAGATGCTTGAAATTTGGGCTTAACAGAAAACTGCGTGCAAATCGCAGATGGGCCCGCTTCTGTAGCCGTGGGCTAATGAAAGGGAAAAAGTGATAGCAAGTTTTCGGATGCTGCTGCCCGGTGTTTTGTTGATAATGTATGCCTTGCCTGCTCTTGCTATAGAAAACGGTGTTGGCGCTCAGGTGGAAAAAATTACCGGGACATCAGTTGAAATTAGGCAAAAAACACAAAAGCAAGAAGAGAGCTGGTCCTTAGAACGAAAAAAGCTGCTGATGCTTTACGAGCAATTGGAGCAAAGGCAAAAAGTACTGCTGGACAGCAAAAATCAGCTTGAACAGCAAACTTTTGCTGCACAACAGCGCATTGCGGTCAAGAAAAAGCAATTGACAGATAGTGAATTGATATTGGAGCGTATCAATCCTTTTATTCTGGAATTGGTGGAAAAGCTTCGCCAGCAGGTGGCTGAAGATATGCCGTTTTTATCTTCTGAAAGGAAGAACCGGATCGGCAAATTGGTTCGTATGACGCAAGATCCCGAGGTGACTACAAGCGAAAAATTGCGCAAAACCATGGAGGCGCTGCTGGTTGAGGCGGAATATGCAAACACCATTGAGGTTTGCCAGGAAACCATTTTAGTGGATCAGGCCATGTGTTTAGTCAATATACTGCGCTTGGGCAGAGTCAGTCTTTTTTACCAAACTCTCGATCATCAGCGATGCGGCTACTTCGATACCGCCGCTTCAGGCTGGAGGCCGCTTCCCGGACATTATAACCGTTCGATTCAGAAGGCCATTGAAATCGGTGCAAAACAGCGGCCGGTAGAGTTGTTGGATCTTCCTTTAGGAAAGATGACGGTGCAATGATAAGAATAAAAGGATATGCGGCGGCTTTGCTTTTTGCCATGCTTGTGTTTTGTCACGGTGTGTGCGCCCAGGACATGCGCGATATGACGATACGCGCCCGGCAAATTCAAAATGAATTGATGGAAAAGGCGGTATCTGAAAAAAAAGCCGCTGATCAGGCGGCTAAAGCAAGCCGTGAGCGTATCATCAATGACAAAAATGCGCTGCGTAAGGCTATAGAAGAACTCAAAGCAGAAAATCGGCGGCTTTCGGCTTCAGTAAAAACGCTGGAAGCTCAATCCCGGAGCCTGGAAGAACAAGAGGGCAAGCTTGATTCGGGCCTATCGCAAATGGACAAAATGATGCATGAATTAGCCGGTGTTGTCCGGGTCAGTGCAAAAGATACCGGATCATTGATAGAACAAAGCCCGCGTAATGCGCTGGTTGGTCAAGACACTGATTTTTTAAAATCCATTGCCGGACAAATTAGGTTTCCCGCAATGGATGACATACGCCGGATGACAACCTTATTGATCAATGAAATACAGGTTTCCGGTCAAGTGGAGGTTACCCGGGGCGCTATAGTGAACCGCAAGGGGTTCCGGGTTGAGGCTCAAATTTTGTTTCTGGGCAATTTCACCTCTGCCTACCGAATAGACGGGCAAACGGGCTTTTTGAGTTATTCGCCTTCAGGGCGCAAATTGTTTGCCCTGTCGAGACTGCCCGCTGGCCGGATACAAAAACAGCTTGCACAGTATATGGATGGAAAAAGCGAATCCGTTCCCATCGATATCTCTCGCGGGGGTGCGTTGAGGCAATTGACAAACACATCGAGCCTGTGGGAGCAAATTCGTAACGCCGGGCTGATTGTATGGCCGATACTGGCCATTTTTGTGCTGGCAAGTGTGCTTATTGCAGAACGGATCATCTTTTTGGTACGCAAACGGCTCGATTCGGATGGATTTATACAAAAAATTGAAACGCTGGCTGCTACCCGGTTATGGGACGAGTGCGTCCAGCTTTGCCGCCGCTATAAGTCAAAACCCGTCGCCAGGGTGGTGACCGCCGGACTGAACTGCCGGAGAATGGGGCGCGAGGATATGGAAAATGCTCTTCAGGAGGCGATTTTAAGGCAAATCCCGGTCCTGGAAAGGTTTTTGTCGACTTTGGAAATACTGGCCGCCATCGCACCTTTGCTGGGTTTGCTTGGAACGGTTACCGGTATGATCGAAACTTTTCAAGTCATTACCCATCATGGAACGGGAGATCCTCGCATGATGTCCGGCGGTATTTCGGAAGCTTTAGTTACCACAATGCTGGGGCTGTCGGTGGCGATTCCCATCATGCTGGCCCACAGCCTGCTTAGCCGGGCCGTGGAAAATCACATCGGGCAAATGGAGGAAAAAGCGGTGGCGTTTGTAAATATTGTTGAAAAAACCCGCTGCAATTAACAATGGATCTGATAATCGCAAGCTACCTGCGCTTGGAAGACTATATACGGGCAGGCGGAACGGTGATGGCGCCATTGGTGGTGGTCAGTATGGTCATGTGGTTTTTAATTGTTGACCGGCTTTTGTTTTTCAAACGTTTAAACCATAAAGACATGAGTCTTGGGGCTGCCTGGGAGCACTTGCAAGCCAACCGCATACCAGATTTGGGGGAGTCTTCGGGGATTGCGCCACTGCTGGTGGTTGAGTTTATTTCAAAGCGCAGTGGCAACGGCGCGCTTGATCGTTTCATCCTTGACGAGATAGTGCTGGCTTTAAACCGGTCTATGAGCGATTATCTTTCATTAATCGGCGTGTTGGCGGGTATTGCGCCCCTTTTGGGCCTTTTAGGGACGGTGACAGGCATGATCACAACGTTTGATGTGCTTGCCGTTTTCGGTACCGGAAACGCAAAGGGTATGGCGGCAGGCATTTCAGAATCGCTAATTACCACACAGACCGGACTGTTGGTTGCCATTCCGGGTTTATACATGAAATGCTTTCTGGACCGCCGGGCGCGCAATCTGCAGCGGCGTATAACGGCGGCGGGGTGTTTTTTGCGCAGGCATATATAAGGAGAAAGAGTTAACTATGCTCAATATCAGCGCAGCCAGACGAAAAAATCGATCGGTTCGGGAACTGAACATCGCCCCCTTGATCGATATGGTTTTTATTTTACTGATTTTTTTTCTGGTTACCACCAGTTTTGTCAAAGAAACCGGTATAGATGTCAATAGGCCCAGCGCTTCGACGGCCACCGGAAAATCCAAGGCAACGATCTTGATCGCCATTGATCAGGCTAACCGGATTTTTATGGAAAACCGGGAAATTGATGTTCGCGCCGTAAGGGTCAATATTGAACGGGCGTTGGCCGAAAACCCGCAGGGGCAGATAGTGGTCGTTGCGGACAAGGTCAGCAGCACAGGAACGGCCATTAAGGTTATGGACGGCTGCCGTTTGGCGGGCGCAAAAAATATATCCCTTGCAGCCCGTTTGCCCTAAGCCGATTTGCAGTCAAATAATATACCATTTTGCTTGCCCTTAAATTCGTTTTCGTTATGTTGCGCCAATCGCCTAACGTTAAGACAAGCCTGATGGGTCACAAAAAACATGGATGATCAGGCACAAGACAGTATGGCAGCATATCCGAACGGTATAAAAGCATTGCACCGCAGCATGCGGGGGATTTGGGCATGGTCCGCGCTTGCGGCCCTGGCAATGAACCTGGTGCTGTTTATGCTGATGCCATGCCTTATTTATCGTAATGCGCAGAAGCCAGCGTATGAAGAATTAATTTCAAATGTCAGGGTGGTTCACATCAAACGGCTGGAAACACCGTTGATAAGAAAAGAGGCTGAGCATGTTCCAAAACCGCCTGAAGAAAAAGCAAAACAAATGAAACCGGCATTGAAAAACAATGTGAAATTCGACTTCAAATTGCCCATTGAACTTAATCCGGGCATAACTCCAGGGCCGGTTTCCTTAAATTTGCCGGAGATACAAACGTTAACCCCTGCTTCGGAACACTGGAAAAACGATTTTGTAACCGCAGGAGATTTGGATATGCCGCTGACCGCCTTGGTCCGTAGTAAACCCGATTTTCCTTTTGCAGCAAAACGGCGAGGCATTGAAGGATGGGTGAGAGTCAAATTTATTGTCAATGAACAGGGAAATGTTGAAAATATTTCAATCGTTGAAGCCGATCCTCCCGGTGTTTTTGAGCAGAGCGTTATCCGGAGCCTTTCGACGTGGAGGTATCAACCTGTATCCGTTGAAGGAATGCCGGTTAAAACCAGGGCGGAAACCGTGATTCAATTCAAATTGGAATAGGCCTGGTAATGTTTTTTTATAAACTATCAACACGAATTGTGTTTTTTGTAATTTGCTTGTGCATATATGCGCAAGTAACTGAAGCTCAACTATCCCAAAAGCCTCCTTTAGCTGCCCGCGTTGCGCTGTCCAAAGCCGGCGTGCTGTTGCAGAAACAAAATTATGACGGCGCCATTGATGTATTAAAAAAATTTCAAAACAGGGCTGCCCATGCGCGTCAATTGTCCAAGGGCGACCCCAGGGGCTATCACCATCCTGAAATTTATTTTACCCTTGGCAATTGTCATATCTTTAAAAAAGAATATACCCTTGCAGCCGCTGCATACCGAAAGTGTGTCCTGAAAAATCCGGTGCATCATTTCGCGTGGCTGAACCTGGCTAAAGCTGCCTATGAGTTGAAAAACTATGCCGAGGCGGGCCGATCCTTTTCAAAAGGCTATGCCGCGGCTTCTCAAAAACAGCCTGAACATTTGTATTTAAGCGCTACCGCCTATCTAATGGCAGAACAGTATACCCAATCCATTGCCGCTTTTGACAGGCTGATAAACAGCCACCCAGACAAAATCGAACCCAAATGGAAGCAAAACCTGGTCCATGCCTTATTGGCAGCAAACCAGCCGCACAGGGCGTTGCCTTATATCAAAGAATTGGCTCGCGTTTTTACGGGGGAGAAGAAAATTCAATGGCAGGAATTTTTATTATATCATTATCTTCAAATGGATATGCGGGCCCAGGCACTGTCATACGCCCGGATGCTTACACGCGAGTCGCCGGATTTCGCAAAATGGTGGAAAGCCCTAGCCCACATCCAATTGGCCTGCAGCCGATATAAAGACGCCCTCGTGTCTTTGACAATTTACGCCTGGCTTAACCCTTTAAGCGATGAAGAACATAAATTGCTCGCTGATCTTAATTTGCAAGCGGGCATCCCTGTTAAAGCTGTTGGCCTGTATGAATCATTATTGAACCGGAAACCTGACAAACGCCTGCTGAAAAATCTGGTGGCGGCCTACCGGAAACTTGAGCGGTATGATACAGCTCTGGAACGGCTTACAGCGTTCGGCCTGTCGGAAAATGATCCGGAATTACTTATTCTCAAGGCTGATTTGTACTACATTTCGCAAAACTATCAAACCGCTGCAAAATGGTATCGCATTGCAGCTAAGGCACAATGTAAACAAGCCGGGCGCGCCTGGCTGATGGCGGGCTATTGCGCTTGGCAAACCAACGATTTTGTCTCAAGCAGACTGGCGTTTAAGCGCGCGGCAGCTTTTGAAAAACAAAAAAAAGCCGCAACGGATGCCATACGGCAGCTTGACACCTTTTAACGGCGCATTGGTGGGCAGTGCAGCCATGGCGCAGAAGAACGCGTTATATCATAAGCCGGGCAAAAAGGGCGTCATCAACACTTTAAATGTTTTTTTGAGATAAAGATCAGGTGCGATCCGCTTTGGCCGTCCAACTCAAATAGAAAGCTAAAAATCTACCGCATCGTGTAAAAAAAAATAAGATGCGATATTTTACTTGACTTATGCTTTCAGGTCATTATAGACAATGGCAGGTTGCTCATCAGGCAATAGCACTCCATAGATCAAAAATAGTATTTAATGAATTAAAAGCATTTTGTGTCGTTTTCTTTGCGTCATGAGAGCAGATTGTTTAGATAACTATCAGATAAGATTTGAGTTATCGCTACATCGAAAAATGTGCAGACATCTTGTATGATTGTTTTTCGCCGGAGTTTACCCTTACATTAGGGTTTGATTTATCCGGGCAAATGGAAAATGAGCTGCATTATTTCTAATTTTCAAACAGCCTCCTTTTTATAACGAACGTGAAGTACTGATGGCTTAACGAGTCCCGTAATTGCGCGCCCCTGGCGTATTCTACTTGCTACTGGATTTGTATTTCAATAAAAGCAGACCTCGCCTGTAATGTGCTTTTTGAGTTGAATTTTTATAATCTTAGCGTGGTTTTTGTTTCGTCATTTTAAACCAATTGCCGGATGGTACCATAACAATGACATTTTGTGAGTTCGTTGCATTGCATTTTCATCTTAAAATTGAAATTCCGGGCGCACAAAATGCAATATAGATTTGATTAATTTACCCTTTGGAGGTGCAAGATGAAAAAAAAGATAATAACCACTATTGTTCTTGCTGTTATGCTCTGTGCAGTGGTTGGTGTCACCCAAAGCTATGCGAGTTGCGGATTAAGGGGTAAAATTTTCTACATCTATTACAATAGCGCTGCTACCACACCTTATGCCTATGTTTATTCCGCGCCGCAAACTACATTTCCAACGTATAGTATTTATTTTCTCACCTATGACACAGAGTTGATTGCTGCATTATCCAGCGCTTTTTCAGGGGGCGATACTGTTTATCTGACAGGAAATGCAGATGCCTGTCCGGACTCGGGAACTTACCGGTATGGCGGGACATTGCAGTACTCCTATTTCTACAAGAATTACTAAATATTTGAAAATAGAACTTTTTAGTTAGTAGAATTTTTCCATATGCATACGGCGTTTGCCGGTAACGATTAGATTTATCGCCCTTTTTGGCCTGATGGAAAAAAAGATCTTGTTGTTTAAAACCGGGTCCATTTTTACTTCATGTTGAAAAGGGCTATCGTTATTTTTCTTTTCGCCAAAACAAATACGCTGTTGGCGTCATCGCCGGGCCGGGGGTAGTTAAAAAATATGTAATAAATATAAAATCAGTGTGTTGAAAGTTGTAAATGCTTGAATTTAACCAAGCGAATGATAGGGGGGGGTGTGATGAAAAAAAAGATTTTAACGTTTACTGCCGTTTTTTTGGTGCTGGTTTCAATCGCAGGGGGCAGCTTGAGCCATGCAGGCTGCATTCAATCCGGAAAAATATTTTATATGTACTACAATAACAGCACAACAGAACCGTATGCCTATATTTATTTAACGCCATTTACTACATTTGCGGTCAATTACTATTATTACGTTACCTACGATACAGATTTGATGGCGGCACTTTCGAGTGCTTTTTCAGGGGGCGAGACAGTCCGGCTATATGGAGATGCAACCGAGTGCGCTACAACAGGCACAGCTCGCAATGGAGGAACGATTTTATACACGTATATGTATAAAAACTATTAAGGGTCGTGCAAGATTCGAATATGCCACTTATTCTTGTCCTTGAATTCGTTTTTTCTGGTGCGTCAATGTGCACAGGCAATTAGTATGTCAATTAGTATGGGCCCATCGGCGCGTTTTAAAAACGAATTCAAATCTAAGAGCCTGTTTGGCAATTATTAAAGTTGCTTTTTTCCCCGGATATGATCAATTTTGCTAACCTTGAACGGTTTGCCTTCGGATGTGCCACGGTTACTGCGGATTGCGTAATATTAGCCGTAATAACACTTTGCAGGCCGGATACGTTCCGCCAATCAAACATTCTGCTAAAGCATGCTTATCAATTGCGGCATCATCTTAATTCTTGATTCCTGTGACTGATGTTATAACCAAGACAATTAAAGGAGCTTCTGGTGAAATCTAACAAAACGATTATGAAAACAGGGATTGTTTGGCTAATATCATTTGGAATTGTTTTTTATGCCGGTTATAGTGTTGGCAAATCAAAACATGCTTACAAGAAATCAGACCGTTTCCCAAAAATAGCCAAAGCATCCCTTAACTCCAAGACAGATGACGACTCATCCGAGGCAAACGCACAGCGCAACAGGGAAAATAAAAAAAATGTTTTAAAACAAGCCGATGCATCGAATAAGAGCAACTCAGTTGCCAGAGCCGCTGCTGCGCCTCCCACAGTCCATCCGGATGAATCCGCCGCTCTAATGAATTTCGGCGATGGTTATACTAACCGTTCATATCAATCCCTGATGCAAGACAAATATGCAATGGAGGAATCCGGTATCAGGGGCGAAGATATCGAGAACATGCTTTCAGTGCCGGAAAGTCCGATGAATGCGGATAATGTCCAAAACGATTCGGCTGAAACCTCTTTCGAGCAACGGGAACAGGGCTTAAGGTTCAGCTTGGAACATGCCGGGGCTCCACAGGAAGATATCCAGGCAATGATAGACGGTTTGTTTTATACCACGAACCAAAATTTTGAACAGGACGCTGATATTCCGCCTGTACAATTTACCCCTTAGCGCCGTTTTTTCATTACTTGATAAAAATAGCTTTAAAAGTAATGAAAAAAAATAATTCATGAACAAAAAACAGGCGGCGCATTCTCCATCCTCTTACTTGAGATCATTGATTAACGGGGTATGATTTGCCTTCGTCATCCTGGGATTTGTGCGCGCAGTGCTTTTTCGTATCCTTCCACCAATTTTAACAACCCCTGAGGTGATGTAGTCGGTTTTAATGTTATCTCCAACGTTGTGTTAGTAAGGTTCTCTTTGTTCTGGCCGTCCTCATTTGGCAGTGTTTGGTTATCAGAGCTGCTATTTAAAGGAAATGAAACTATTAACTCATCGTTTTCCAAAGTCACCTCTAATTCGGTTTTAAATGTGACCTGCGTTATTTCGGCCATGCTAATCGGTACCAAAGTAATTAGCGGAACATGGACATCATGAAGTTTAATTTCGTTATTGGTGACTATTGGGTATTGTACAACGACTGTGCTCGGTTTTAATTTTTGGCCCATAGTCGACTGTGATTTCCTTAGTTCATCATAGATATCACTTGCTGAGCTTCCTTCATCATTTTCAAAAAAAAGTTTGAGTAATTCCAAATTTTTTTTCATTAAGGCATCCGACGCTGCGTGAACACTTTCATGAATTGTTCTTACCAGCGTATCTAAACGCATCATAATTGTTTTCTCCCATTAGGTGATTTTGCCAAAAAATCCCATCTTAGATAGACACACATTTTGCTTTTCATTTATTCCGGCTTTTTAAGTTGTGCCAAAGCTTCGAATACATAAAGTATGCAAATTTTTGCATGCCTTGAAAACAAAAAAATCCCACGCAATAGGGTATATTCTTTTAAGGGTCTTGGTTTTAACATTGACCATTGATTTTATATCGATATAGTTCTCGATGCTTAAAAATATATGTCATAAATTCATGGGATTTCCAAAAAAAAATGACCATCGATTCTAAAGAATTTGGCGCAGTTGGATGAATGATCTGGGTGAAGGCGATCTGCCACGTTGCTGCTATTTTGCGTGGGGCCAACGTGTGATGTTTAGCCCTCATGTTTTTTGTCCGCCTTTGGATTCCAGAGCATCCCGTGCCAACCGCACCAAGTTTTTTTTGAAAGTAGTTGAATAGTTGCTCCTTGTAAATGAATCTAAATAGTGTCCATCGACGAAATAGGAAAATTTAGTCGAGATCAAGGGCGTGCGATAAATTTTTCCACAGGCGCCTGATTTATATTGCTTTGGCCTGATATTGCGAGGATAAAATTTACCAGCACAACGAAAATATCGGGCAAATTCGCCATTTATGGATGGACACTAACTATTTTTTTACTCTACTGCTATCAGATAACCTTATCGGAGATGTCCTTCACGGGTTTAAGGTCTTGTCTTTTTCTTTCAATTCGTTTAATTTCTCAATTGAAGCTTTAGCCAGAGGCATACTTTCCTGTGTTAAACTTATCCTTGCAAAACAATTTTGGCACGTGAATGCTTCCCCTTTAATTAATAAAATTGGGTCAAATGATATTTGTGTCTGGCACACCGGACACGGTATGGTATTCATAATCAATTCCTCTTTAATTTGTTCCTTTGTACTTATTCAGAGGGTGGATAAATTAATCTAAAGCTTAGCGCACTGGGAACTACGCGGATATTTACTATCTTTTTCACCTAAGGCGATTTGCAGTTAAATAATATACCATCTTGTATGTCTTTTTTCCCGTCTTGTGCGTTATTCCAAAGCCCGAACACGTTAAGTATGCAAACTGATCAGCAAAAATTTGGGGCGCCTTGAATACGAAAAAAAATCGAAGCTCAATCTGGTATATTCTTTTGAGCCAATCGCCTTAGGAAACTCTATAGTATTTAGTAGTAATAGCTTATAAAGATTATCCTTTGGTAAATTATCTTCATTTTGTAACCGAATCCAAACCCAGAATGAAACAATTCAGGATGCTCTTTAAAAGCCCGATCAATTT
>JAAERL010000401.1 GCA_024230435.1 Desulfobacteraceae bacterium | reverse complement strand
GGCCTTACAGATTATTTTGTTTGTACCTGGTATCTTACACTAGGGATAACCATTGGCTAGGTACCATCTCAAGAAGTTCTGGCCCAAGATGGTCTGCAGAATGGGCTAGCAATGCAATGTATTTGTCCATTAATTTCTTGCACTTTATGTCGTGGCTGACATAGGCGGCCTATCATAGGTCCATCATTTAGCTGTAAATATTCTGATATAGATAATAAATATCTACTTTTAGCAACTAAAACTGCCGCACATTGTACCCAGTAGTAGTGTTCGGAAGTTTCTTATTCAGAAAATTCTACATTCCGGAATATAGGCAAAGTTTTGCCCGGAACTTTCTCCCCCTCTTTCGCGATTCCAAGAAGTTCCAAAATATGGCAGGAAAGCGCACACATTTTGGCGGGAACATGCACATAATTTTGGCAGGAATGTGCTTGTTTTGGCAGAAACGTGAGTGCGTTTTGGCGGGAGTGGTTCACCCAGAACAAAAATGGCAAAAACGATAGGGGGCGACAACCACAACTCAATCTAACGCCATTCGCCTTCATTGTAACAGTGTGTGGCCTTTACATCCACCGCAAATCCCCCCCATGCAAAAATACAATGTTCCATTATAATCCAGTAAGTTCCTGAAGCTCCGAAAAGTTTTCCCCAGAATTTTCCCCTCCTCTATCCCAGAACAGAAACTTCCGATCACTACCGGCGACAGCGC
>JAAERL010000400.1 GCA_024230435.1 Desulfobacteraceae bacterium | reverse complement strand
TACCACTGCCAAAATATCACTGCCACCATTGCCACCATTGCCGCTGCCATATCCGCTGCTGTTACAGCCCTTGTTACTAGCAGATGTCAATAGTCCTGACAAAAATTTTTGACGCCGTGCTCATTGGACTATATGATGAACCAAGTAGCATAATAGGCGGGTATAGGTCCCATCTTGGTGCCCATGAAAGGTTTTGGAAAAAAATTGCCCGTGGGTTGAGCTACGGCCATCTATTTGCATGATTCGTCCCAGAAGGAAATGTCAAAAGTCTTGACACTTGTGTAGAGTGTACCAGTTCCTACGTAGAAAATACCTTAAAAAACTGTCAAACTTTTAATTTGTGGCTTCTATCCAACAAGTAAGCATGGTTGGAAGGGCAACCAGTATTCTACATTCAAAATATATGTCCTGGCTATATTTTTCCAACAATTATTCAACT
Organism: Desulfobacteraceae bacterium; assembly: GCA_024230435.1. Taxonomy (GTDB): domain Bacteria; phylum Desulfobacterota; class Desulfobacteria; order Desulfobacterales; family Desulfosarcinaceae; genus UBA2230. Next base: position 691 of record JAAERL010000400.1, on the reverse strand, counting down.
TAGCTAAGCTTTATTCAACTCAAAACAGCCTCCTAGTTAGATCTAGATCACCCAGTCCATCCCTCTCTGCAGTGGACTTTGACAATTTCTCCATCTCGTTCTCCCCCAATCGAACCGCATTGTCGAGAGGATCGTTAAAATCAAGCGGCCTCAAGGGCCAAAACCCTTTGGGGAGGTCCCAGGGAGAGTCCCATGTTGGCGGCTTCTTGCTCATGGCGCCGTTTGTGGTATTGTGTGGTCATGAAGAAAGTTTGACATTATCCGAAAATAAATTCGTTTTTTTTTAGTTTGATGGTGCTACTTTGATGAAGTACAGAAGGATGAGATCAAGACTAACACCCATGAAATTGGGTACCAATCGACGCGCAATTTAAAGAGCTTTTTTATTTTAGTGACCAAAAATGGAATAAAATAAAGTCCTATAAAGTTATAGCTTAAAAACTAAAGTGACAAGACTTTTGACGAAAAAACGTCAAATAGAAAGTGTCAAAACTATTGACATCTGCTAGTACCCTTCCAAATTGCATCCAGAGGGTTTGTCACAATGTTGTTTATTGTGTCTTGACACAAAAGGCACATGCCTGATGCATTCAAGATTGAACTTGTCCAAATGAATATGGAGTTAGTGTTGTCACTGTTGTAGTGAGGATTGTGATTACTGGTATTATTCATCTCAATGTTGCCGTTAGAT
>JAAERL010000399.1 GCA_024230435.1 Desulfobacteraceae bacterium | reverse complement strand
ACCATCTTGTATGTCTTTTTTTCCGTCTTGTGCGTTATGCCAAAGGTGCGAATACGTTAAGTATGCAAACTGATCAGCAAAACTTTGGCGCGCCTTGAATACGAAAAAAAATCGAAGCTCAATCTGGTATATTCTTTTCCGCCAATCGCCTTATTTGAAAATTTTAGCAATGCTATTGCGAATTATTTCTTCCTCTTGGGCGCTATCTACCTTTTCTCCATCAAAACTGCGTACATAAAAAACATCTGCCGCCTGATCAACGCGGGTAGCTATTTTCGCTACCCAAATATCGAGTCCGCAGCGGAACAAAGCATCTGTGATAAGGTAAAGCAAACCTGGAAAATCCCAGACAATTACTTCAATAATGGTAAAAAAGCTGGAACTTTTGTTATCAATAATCACCTGCTGAGGCCTTTGCCTGGATATTTGTTTTGTGCTGCGGTAAGATTTTTTTTTGTTATTTAACTCTTTAGATAAATCCAGTTTGCCTTCCAGAGCCATTTTTAAATCATTTTTGATTTTAAGCCAACGCTCTTTTTCATAGTAAATATCCGGCGGAGCCTTTACTTCGAAGATATCCAGAGCCACATTGTTACGCCAGGTAAAAATATGCACATCCAAAATGTTAATGTTGTTTAATGTCAGAACACCTGCGATCTTGGAAAGCAATCCGGGCCGGTCTTTTGCACACAAGGTAATGATACGGTTTCTATCGCCGGCAGACTTTGCAATATCCCACACAAACGGCTGATCTTGCATTTGTTTGTACAAAACAATATGCTGGAGTATTTCACTTGAGGGCGTATACAGTAAATATCTGGGAGACATAGCCTTCAAAACCATGAAATTGGTTTTTTGTTCATAAGGTTTTGAACTTGTCGCAATAAAATTTTTTTTCGCCTCAATGGTACGAATCGCCTTGCGTGAAACCAGATCCCCTTTTTCCATGGCGTTTAATGATCTTAAAAACAAACTGCGCATCAGCGATGCGGTCCAGTCGTTCCAGGCTTTGGGGCCAGTGGCCCTGGCGTCGGCCATACTGAGCAAATACAACATTTTAAGCCGTTCGGGTTTTACCACGCAGCGTGCAACGTATAACGCAGTTTCCTCTTCGTTAATATCGCGCCGGGTAGCTGTTTCAAATAAAAGTAAATGATGCCGGATTAAAAATACCGCGGTTTCAATATCGGTTTCAGATAGCGCCTTTTCTTTCAAAATCTCTTGAGCAATGTCTGCTCCTCTATCGGCATGGCCGCTGGTAGCCTGGGATTTGCCAATATCATGAAGCAATGTTGCCCAATACAATACTTTCTTATTGCGAATTTCCTGATATACTTTCAGCGCTAAAGGGTCAGATCCTTTTTCTTTGCCGGCAACTACCTGTTTGAGCATGCGTACGCTAAGCAGCAAGTGACGCGCAATCGGGTAGAGGTGATATTGATCAAACTGTATCCGGTTGACCACTTTTTTAAATTGGGGGATAAAGGCCGTTAAGAATCCCGTATCAAGCATGGCCGAAAGGGCGTTAAAACGAGGCATGTGACGCATCATCACCTTTTCGAATGCCTCCACCACACTGGCTGATCGCCTGAATTCAAGCCGTTGAATGATATCTGTGAACTCTTTGACCAATCTACGGGCTTCCGCGGAAAGCGGAGTTTTGCGTGTTGCGCTTTCCACGAAAATTTGAATCAACAGTTGCGGATCGTTCAGAACAGCTTCCGGGGAGACAAAGTTGAGCAGGCCACGATTGAAATATAATCCCTCTACGCAGGTTTTTTTCTTCGATTTGTTTTTACGTTTTGCCCGTTTGCTTTGTTCAAGTTCGTATATAAATACTTTGTAACACTGTTTGATATACTCCATATGCCCATGAAGATCACCCAAGAGCACCTCAACGGGCAGGTTTCCGTTTTTATCCTCTATTTGCATGGTCTCAGCCAGCTTGGTTTGATTTTCAAGGTGTAACTGGTCGCTCTTGCGTCCCACCAAACGATGGTGGTAATTGCGCACTTTCCAGACAAAATTAAGGCTGTTAGACAAGGTTTTAAACTCATCATGGGATAAATAGCCGTAGTACTCAAGATCCCGCGACTGTACTACCCCGGATTGAATTCGGCCGATCCACAACATGGTGTGGTAGTCGCGCAGACCGCCCTGCCCTTCTTTGATATTAGGTTCCAAAAGATAAGCTCCATCACCGAATTTTTCATGACGCCTCTTGTTGTTGACGGTAAGCCAATTGATAATATGAGCAGGTTTGGAGCTTATTAATTTTGTCCTCAAGTTTTCCATGAGCTGATGATAAAGCGGTGACATCCCGCATATAAACCTTCCGTCCAGCAAGGAGGTGAGAACTTCAAAATTCTGCCGGGCCAATTGCAGACAATCTTGTATGGATCGTGTGGCATGCCCTACTTCCAGTCCCATATCCCACAATGGGTATAAAATCTCGCGCACCAGGGATTCCGCTTTGGACGGGACTTTGTCTTTAAATAGAAAAAGCAGATCGACATCAGAAAAGACACATTGCTCCGCACGGCCATATCCCCCCTGCGCAATGATTGCATACGGGTTGCGCAGGATACCCAATTCAAGACCTGTCTTACTAAGGGTAAAACTGGATAAAAAATATTCATCCAAAAAAGCGCTGTGTCGTGTTATAAATGCTCTGGAATTTAAAGTACCCAAACTATCAAAAAGCTCCTTGCGATGCAATTTGAATTGCAAATCCGGTGCATTTTTAACGTTTGAATCGTGCTGGTGTTTCGCCATCATGGCAATTGATCCCTTCCGGCTTTGTGCTATGGCAAAAAGACCTTGTGTCCAAAGATACGCTTAACAGTAAGCAATGAATATGCCATAAACTTTCAAAACGGTTTTATAGTAAAAAATTTAAGGAATTATGACCTTTTGAAATATTTTTAAAAATTATAAATTTTTTACAAAAATGTAATAATAGATCCTGGGTAATTACAAATTTGAAATAAAATATTCTCTTTCCGAATTCAGGATTTTGAAGGCGCAGTTTGCCAAACAGCGTGCGATACACAAGAGGATTATGATTGCCTTTGCGACGGCGCTTTTTACCGCAACAGGAGCAATAGGCTTGTTGCTCCAAATACTCGGCAACCTGCTGTTCGACAACGGTTTGCTGCATTGATTCAAGCAGATCCTTAACTTCGGCCAGGGTCAACCCCAGCTCTGCAACCCGAAGCGTTTGGCGCTCCAAACAAGCTATGTTTTCAACGGATTTCGTTTTTCCAGTGTCGGATTCGATAACGACCTGCACCTTGATCTTCATTGGCCACCTCCCGCCGGTTATTCCCAGGCAAATACGTTTTGCCCACGGGCGTAATCATAAAGCCGGCGGTTTGTTCCCTTGCGATCAAAGCGGTTGATATGAAGCCAGTAATGCAGCGTCTCAAGCTCTGCTTGGTGGTGTTCTTGGCTGCCACCATCTTCGACAATCTCCAACAGCCGATCCATTATATGATAGAGGCAGTAGTGCTGCCGCAACGCCATAAACCTTAAGGGGCCGCCACAATCTTCAGGTGGGCAGGCTCGCCGGCCAGCGATACATATAGGATAGCGTTTCTGGGGCTCGGGCGCCAGAATGGATTCGACACGGATCTGGTGTTGCCAGCCATCTGTGAAATCGTATTCATAGATAAAGCGTTCATTGATCCGCAGTCCTAAATCCTTTAACCTGACGGAATCGGGATCATCGCTGAACGAAATGCCGCCTATCCGGGCAATTCCGTATCGTTTTCCATGAATTTTAAACTGATTAAGATGGTCATCAGACCATCCCATGGCAATCTGGAGGATGTAGTGAAAATCGGTGATT
>JAAERL010000398.1 GCA_024230435.1 Desulfobacteraceae bacterium | reverse complement strand
TCGGCTGCAAAAGCGCGAGAACGGTCCAAAATGACGCAAATTTTTGACAAATAGACCGGCTATTCATCTCAAATTTGAGACATTTTGGCCTCGCCCTCGCACTTTTTCGCTAAATTTTCTATTTCCCAAACAAGCTCTAAGCTCGCGGTTAATCCCCCTCTGGGGCAGCGAGCCAAAAGCCTGGTCCTCCGGGACAGGATTCTTTACTTTTTGATGATGCCTAATATACCTTGTTTATATGCAAAATAAATATTTATCAGCCGATTTATAAATTTTTTCAGTTTTCAGGCTTAACCATCGCATCATTTATACAGATTTAAGATTATCCAGCGAGAATTCCCTTTAATTTATTGCCAATTCCAACAGGCACATTAGCTATAGACCCAATTGACAGCTAAAGGCGGATATTTAGCTATTTGCGGTTTTGGCAGCAAATGCTCCTGGCCTATCGTCAGCCAATTCACATCAGGATTTAATTCACGCAGCTTGTTATCATCCGGAACCCTGGCATGATTGGTGTAAGTATATGTTGCCTGAAACATGCAAATCCCTTTTTTACGCTCGCTGGCGATGACATAATATTTTTTAAACAAGCGCAACGTCAAACTATTGACGTCTGCGATGTGGCTCATTTCATCCTCGTTTAGCTGAATCAGCACTGCCTTGGAAACACCTCTTTCTGAGATGCGAAACAAAACCCGGGCCTGGCTGCTGCCTGCATAAACAGTAGTGATGCACGGAATACGTTTTAAATATTGAGCTGCAACCACAGCCGCAGTGCGCCGCCCACCAATCATAACCGGCATGCCATAATACTCAAAAAATTTTTTTTGTAAATTTTCTGCGTATTTATCTCCCTTCTCATACAGATCTTTTGAAATATACCGAAGATTTTGAGCCATATCCTCGGCGGCCTCTGTAATTGGCCAATCAATACGCACATGAAAATGCGACAGGTGGTATCTATTGGCTAAGCGGCTTGCCGGGTCCCGTTGAATTAATAGCGCATAATCAAAAGGCAAAAGTGTTTTGAGAAAATCAAAAAACCGGGCAGACTCCAAAAGCTTTTGATTCCGGTCATATATTTCCGGCATCGGCAGGGCCTTGGCTTGCAAAAGGTTGTATTTCGTTGTTTTGTTTAGATTAAAAAACCGAATATATTTTTTGTACTTTGCCGGTATGGTATCCTCGACAAAAATGACCAGGAAAGTATTCTGATGTTCGTACTCCAATGATGATATTCTCGCTCTTGGTTTGAGCTCACGTTTTTCAATAAAAGGATAGGCCATGCCGTTGGATAAAAACCTTTTATATGAGTTTACCAAAGCATATCCCAGCATAAACTGGTCTAGTTGATCCCTTAATAATTCGTAGTAGGAACGGCGCAAACGGTTATTTTGACTTAGTTCTTCTCTTACACTCCAAAACGCCAATCTTATCTCCCCCAAAAAAATAATTTGACGAAATAGTCCGCAAAGTCACTTTTAATTTATTTAGCGCCCTTGCATAAACGGTCAATCACTTTATTTTTCACTCAAAGCATTTATCCCCGGCAATGTTTTACCCTCAAAAAACTCCAAAGAAGCTCCTCCACCCGTAGAGATATGAGACATTCGATCCGCAAGGCCGGATTGTTCCGCCGCCGCCGCCGAGTCACCGCCGCCAATAACCGTTGTAGCGCCCTGATCTGTAAGCCGGGCCAGCAATTGGGCAATTGCATAGGTACCCTTAGATGTTGCTTCTATCTCAAAAACCCCCATTGGCCCGTTCCAGATGATTGTGCTTGCAATGGATAATTGTTTTTCAAACAGTTTAACCGTTTCCGGGCCAATATCCAAACCATATACATTTTCCGGTATTTCAGAAGCGTTTACCACAGCCAGATCACCTATACTGCGGTTATCAAAATCGAACAGTTCGCTAACGGCGCAATCCAACGGCAATACAATTTTATCGCCTGCTTGTTTTAACAATTTTTCTGCCAGCGCCAGTTTATCCTCTTCAAGCAAACTGCGGCCAATTGCAAATCCCTTTGCATGTAAAAAGGTAAAAGCCATCGCCCCGCCAATAAACAACCGGTCCAGCTTTGGCAGTAACTGGTTGATAACATCAATTTTACCGGAAATTTTCGCCCCTCCCAAAACAGCCATAAAGGGAAGCTTTGGCGATTGCATGACTTGCCCGAGATATTCAAGCTCTTTTTGAATTAAAAATCCGGCCGCGCAAGGTTTTAAATAATGGGTAACGCCCTCGGTTGAAGCATGGGCCCGATGGGCTGTTCCAAACGCATCATTAATATAAATCTGCCCCAGGCGAGCGAGCTGGCGTGCAAAATCCTCGTCATTTTTTGTTTCACCCTGGTGAAATCGCAAATTTTCGAGAAGCAGAACATCACCTGGCGCTAATTTTTCAACCGCGGCGTCAACCTGCCCGCCTATGCAATCCTGACTGAAGGCCACCGGTTGATTTAAATGTTCTGACAAAGCCGCCGCGCAAGGTTTTAAAGACATTTCCGGACGGCGTTGTCCTTTGGGCCTTCCAAGATGGCTCATCAGCACCAGTTTACCGCCTTGTTGAACAATATGGCGAATAGTTGGCAAAACAGCCCGGATTCGTTTGTCGTTGACAACCTTTCCATCTTTGACCGGAACGTTAAAATCCACTCGCATCAGCACTTTTTTATTCTCAAAGGATAAATCCGTCACACTTAGTTTGGCCATGCCAAACCTCCTTATTTTTCATCTTCTTTTTTTAAATGATGGATCGATTTCTTTTGTGACCAGCGCTGAAAAAAGCCGATCACGCCATGCCGGTAAGCCCGGTCGATCATCTCAGAGCGTACGTCCAGTCCTTGTTTTCGAGCCATGGCGTTTTTCAGGCATGTAGTCTTATGCATACATTGCAAACACTTTTCCGGCGTGGCCCTGAGCCCGTCAGAACGCATCGGGAAGACGTTTTCCAAATTTGCAAAACAATCCGGAGCAATGTTTTGTTCACAAGCCATTATTTTTCATCAAGCTCATGTTTCAAATTTCTGGTCATCAATTGATACAGTGCATCACGAGGCGGCAAATCTTCATACAAAATGTGAAAAATGGCATGTGCGATCGGCATTTCCACTTTTAACCGGCGCGATAAGTTGTAAACCGACCGAGCCGTTTTAACCCCTTCGGCAACCATTCTCATTTCACTTAAAACCTGGTCGAGTTTCATCCCCTGTCCAATTTTAACTCCTACCGTATGGTTACGGCTCAGGGTGCCGGTGCACGTGAGCACCAAATCCCCCACACCTGTAAGCCCGGTAAAAGTGCGGGGATTAGCGCCCATAGCCAAGCCAAGCCGGCGAATTTCGGTTAATCCGCGGGTAATTAACGCGGCTCGCGTATTCAAGCCCAACTCAAGCCCGTCGATCACCCCGGCTGCAATAGCAATAACATTTTTCACCGAGCCTCCAAGCTCTACGCCAATAACATCATCGTTCGTGTAAACCCGAAACGCCGGTGTAGCGAAAATATTTTGAACCCGCCGGGCGTTTTCAAGATCCGCGGAAGCTGCTGTAACTACTGTCGGCAGGCCCTGGGCAACTTCCCGCGCAAAACTCGGACCGTATAATACGGCAATGCGGTCTTCGGAAACACTGGACAGGGTTTCTTTCAAAACACCTGACATAGTAAGATGTGTTTTATTCTCAATGCCTTTGCTGGCCGATACGATAATGGTGCCTTCTTTAAGGCAAGAATTAATTTTCATACTCACGTCCCGCATAAAATGGGACGGCACGGCTAAAAGCAGCAAATCCTTATTTCGGGACACAGAATACAGATCATTATCCGGACTCAGATTTTCCGATAGCTTTATTCCTGGTAAAAATACTTCATTCTCTCTATTGTCTTTAATCTGCAGGCATACATCTTCTTCATAGACCCATAATTCAACGGGAAATCCCTTAACGGCAAGCAAATTAGCCAAGGCGGTTCCCCAACTGCCCGCACCGATCACCCCAATTTTATAATCCTTAAACTCCTGATCCATAGAAGTAAATCTCCTAATCGTCTGTGTCTGCATCCACGCCTGCATCCGAGTCTGCATCCGAGTCTGCATCCGAGTCTGCATCCGAGTCTGTGTTCGCGTCTTGATCCGTATCAATGTCTTGTGTTCCGTTATCACTTTCAGCCAAACGGGCCGCGCTCACCACACGCTCATCTAGTTCCATGTTAATCAGATTTACCCCTTGGGTATTGCGGCTGATAACGGAGATGTCCTTAACTTGAATACGAATGATCTTACCGCGATTGGTCACAAGCATAAGGTGGTCTTCATCTTTGACTTCCAGTACGCTGACCACCTCGCCATTGCGCTCGGTTGTCTTGATTGTAATAACGCCTTTGCCGCCGCGTTTATGCACCGGGTATTCATCAATGGAGGTTCTTTTTCCGAATCCGTTTTCCGTAATGGCGAACATGGTAGCCCCGTACTTTAAAGCTTCCATGCCCACAAGGCGATTACCTTGAGCAAGGCGCATTCCGCGCACTCCCCGGGCAATACGGCTACTGGGCCGGATATCGGATTCATGAAAACGAATTGACTTGCCAAAGGCTGAAGTCAAAAAAACGTTCTGGGTGCCATCGGTTATGCGTGCGGCGATAAGCTCGTCACCGTCCACCAGATCCAGAGCAATAATGCCACCAGCGCGGGGCCTGGAAAACGCCATAATATCCGTTTTTTTAATCGTACTGTTTTTGGTAACCATCAGAACAAAGTGTCCCGGCTCAAATTCCGGTACATCCAGCACGGTGGAAAGCTTTTCGCCTTCTTCGAAATTCAAAAGATTCACAATGGCGTTTCCTTTGCTGTGACGCGCAGCCTGGGGGATATCATAAACCTTGCACCAATACACCTTGCCCCTGTTGGTAAAAAATAAAAACGTGTGATGGGTAGAAGCCACAAACAAAAGCGATACAAAATCCTTAGCTTTTGTTCCCATGGCGGTTTTACCTTTTCCGCCCCGCTTCTGACTTTGATAAAGGGTAATGGGATTGCGCTTGATATAACCTGAATTGGTTATGGTCACAACCATATCCTCTTCGGCGATCATATCTTCGCGGGTCAACTCCCGGGTTGATTCCATGATCTCTGTTCGGCGTTCATTGTCGAACTGATCTTTTAATTCAATCAATTCTTCCTTGATCAAGTTCATCACTATTTTTTCGTTGGCCAGAATTTGCTGAAACCAGGCAATGTCTTTGCGAACCGTTTCAAGATCCTGAATGATTTTATCACGCTCGAGACCAGTGAGCCGCTGCAGACGCATGTCTAAAATCGCCTGGGTCTGAATTATTGAAAGCGCAAACGAGGCCATCAATTTTTCCTTGGCTTCCGGAGGCGTTTTTGATCCGCGGATTAATTTTACCACTTCATCAAGATTGTCCAGGGCGATCTTCAATCCTTCTAAAACATGAGCTTTCTCTTGAGCCTTTTTCAAATCGTACTGCGTGCGCCGGATGATAACCTCTTTACGATGGCCCAGGTAATTTTCCAGAATGTCCTTTAAATTTAGAATTTGGGGACGCTGGCGCACAACCGCGAGCATGATGATGCCGAAACTGCTTTCCAACTGGGTATGCTTATAAAGCAAATTGATGATTACCCCCGAAAGCGCACCTCTTTTAACTCCCATCGCTATGCGCATGCCGCGCCTGTCCGATTCATCCCGGACGTAGCTAAGGCCTTCGAGTTGTTTGTTTTTCATCAGGCCGGCGATTTTTTCTATCACCTTGGCTTTATTGACTTGATAAGGTATTTCGGAAACAACGATGGTTTCACGGCCATGGCGATCTTCTTCTACATTGATCCTGGCCCGCATGCGAATGATGCCCCGGCCTGTTTTATAGGCTTCTTTTATGCCCACGGTGCCGTAAATAATACCGGCCTTGGGAAAATCCGGTCCCGGAAGATATTCCATTAATTCATCAATGCTGATATCCGAGTGATCAATAAGCGCACACAGGGCGTTGACCACCTCTCCCAGATTATGGGGGGGGATATTGGTGGCCATGCCCACGGCAATACCCGATGATCCATTGACCAGCAGGCAAGGCACTTTTGCAGGCAACACCGTAGGCTCGTCCATGGATTCATCATAGTTAGGTTGAAAATCAACCGTTTCCTTATCCAAATCCTCCATTATCTGGTGCGCCAGCTTGGCCATCCGGACTTCGGTATAACGCATGGCCGCCGGTGGATCACCATCGATTGAACCAAAATTACCTTGCCCGTCTACAAGAGGATAGCGCATGGAAAAATCCTGGGCCATGCGCACAATAGTATCGTAAACCGCCGTATCGCCATGGGGATGGTATTTACCAATTACATCACCGACAATACGAGCCGATTTTTTATACGGTTTATTGTAATCATTTTTCAATTCGTGCTGGGCAAATAAAACACGGCGATGAACCGGTTTCAGGCCGTCGCGCACATCTGGCAGCGCACGGCCGATAATAACGCTCATGGCGTAATCGAGATAGGATTTTTTCATCTCCTGCTCGATACTGATCATTTCTTGTGGATCAGTTGTTGTCATCACATTCCCTTCCATAAATTATCTCCAATTCGACAGAACAAGCAGATTCGTTTTCAACGATAAAACTCAATTTCCCATAGAAGCTTGAAATTTACAGATTTTGTTTTACCCCGATCCGGGTGTCTGATTTATCCGGTTCTGCTCCTTGGTATCAGGACGGGAACCTGAAAGGCTCTGTCCATCCTCTTTTTCCACCAGTTGCTGATAGCTGGAGCGATATATTTCAGCCAATGTCAAAAAGGCCGTTATGATAATCGGGCCATAAATAATCCCAAGAATACCGAACAGTTTCAATCCGCCGATAATGGCGAAAAAAACGATTAACGGATGCATTTTTACACGTTTTCCGACAATCTTGGGCTTAAATAGATACTCTGTTACAGTCATCAACACCAGATAAAAAATTAAAAAAACCAAGCTAACGGCAATACGGCCTTTGATAAACATGTAGATCGAAGTGGGTACTAAAATCACACCAATGCCGATGATAGGCAAAAAAGCCAGAATACCCATAATAACGCCCCATACAAAAGCGCTCTCAAATCCGAAAACAGCAAATAAAATACCGCCCGTCCCCCCTTGGATGATCCCTCCCAAGCCGTTGCCTATTAACACGGCGCCCGCCATATCTCTAAATTTTCCGAACAAATAGCTTTCCTGTTCAGAGGGGAGCGGCGAAAGTTCGACGATAAACGATAACAGCCGCTTACCGTCTATGAGCAAATAATAGATCACCATTAGCATTAAGAAAAAATTAACCACGAAAGTCAGTAGATTTGTGGCGATTGATCTGCTTTGCTCATATAAATAAAACGCAACGAAACGAATCACATCCGTTGCCGCCGTTTTCAGCTCTTCTCCTGTCAGGGTAATATTGAAATTGGCCAGTACTTCATTGGCCTTGTCCAGAATACGGGTATCCCTGAAAAAATCGTTGATTTGATCGCTGATAACCGCACCTTTGGCCATTAAATACAAATTAAAGGCTTGCTGAGCCAAGCTGCTGACGAAAAAAACGATGGGAATAAACAAAATACAAAAAATGAGAAGACAGGTTACAAGCGAGGCTACGGAAGGACCGATTTTGGAAGGCGTATGAATAATCGTGTATACCCGGTAAAACATACCACTGACCACACCTGCCAGAACCAAAATGGGAAGAAACGGCTTTATAAGCCACCCCATCAAAATGATCGATCCCAGAAAACAAGCCAAAAAAAACCATAAAATAGGATTTTTTGAATTCACATCACCCATGGTATCTCCGATGCGTTAACTATTGTCCCCCAGCAAGGTCATCTTATCCAGCATTTTCAAGCTACCCGGCGCAGGCCGCTGACCTTGCGAAAATGCTCAGGCTTTGACCTGAACCGCAATCTGTCATTTCCTGTCTGACAATACACACAATGATTCATTGGAATAAAAGGAGCGCGTAACGAACATCCCGGTCCGAATAGTCAGAACGCTACTGCGCTTTGATTGCGGCAAGTGAATAGGACGCGCCCCCGCAACAGAAGAGAAACGACAAATGGGGCGCCGGCAGGTGTTCGCCTTGGGCTGAACTTCTATTAATGGTCTTGAAAAAGTATCGCACTCGTTTGGTACTGATCTGGTTTTCCAAATCCGGTTGTTACCTGCTGATCAGGGCGCCAGCCGAAAAATAAAGCAAAGCTTCATAAATCCACATATAGGTCATATTGCCGGAAACAGCCATAATAATTCCACCACCAATGATTGCCGGAACAGCGCAAAAAACCAGAATTCCTAAACGCCTGCTGATATCCATAGTTACATACCTGCTTTTTGGGGCAACACAGCAGTTCCATGTAATTTAAATTCATCCTGCCTGTTACCGTTCTTTTCGTTATTAAATCCCTATAAAAACTCACTACAGTGGGCCGGACTTTACCAATAACTTATTTAAATGTAAAGCATAAAAGCGCTAAAATTAGGACATGCGCCTATCTATAGCTGAACATTAACTTTTTACGTTAAGTCAGAAGAGAACCTTTGTAGCCAAACCGATACCCATTATTGTATAATTTGCTTTGAACATCCAAGCCCCTAGGCAATAATGTAATTCTTTGGAGGCATAATAATGTGTTTAATTCTATTTTCCTATAATAGGCACCCTCTCTATCGCTTGATTCTTGCGGCCAATCGCGATGAATTTTATGAACGCAAAGCCGCCCGGCTGGATTATTGGCCGGATATGCCGAATATTCTGGCCGGACGGGATTTAAAAGCCGCAGGGACATGGCTGGGCATCGACCGCCAAGGCCGATGGGCGGCAGTTACCAACTATCGGGATCCAGGCCATGTTGTCGCCAATGCACTGTCGAGGGGGAATCTGGTGGTAAATTATCTCTCATCGAATCTTGCCCCGGACACCTTTTTATATGACCTTAAATCCAACTGCCGCCGCTATAACGGATTTAACCTTCTGGCCGGCGGATGTGAATCCCTGGCATGGTTTTCCAACCGGGCGGATCAAATCCGAATCCTTCAACCCGGTCTTTATGGACTAAGCAACCGCTTGCTTGATGACCCCTGGCCCAAAGTGCTTACCGGAAAAAAAGGGCTAAAACAGGCAATCGCCTCAGGCAACGAAATTTGCGCCTCCCAACTGCTTCCCATTCTCACAAATGACACACAAGTAGAAAAACGTCATTTACCGGACACGGGGATCGGCATTGAATTGGAAAAAATACTCAGCCCCTTATTCATCACCAGTAAGTATTACGGAACTCGCTGTTCTTCCGTGCTCACCATAACTTACAGCAATGAAGTTGAGTTTACGGAATACACCTGGCATTATGACGGTCAAACAACCCGAAAAGACTCCCCCCGGACGTTTCGGTTCAGCATTCAACCATGATTTGATTAGATCACCCTAAAATATCAACATTATGAAATTTCATTCCAATAAGTTTGTAAATCAATTTTGCCGTTGCAAAAACCGAATTGATATCTGCCTTTTGGTAAGACAATTCCACCACATCAACCCCTACAACATTTTTGTTTTTGAAAGGCCCCCGGCGCTTAACTGTGAATATTTTTCAACGATAAAACGCTGGATAATTGCATCCTGGGCTTCAAGGGTTTCCTTGTCCCGAATACCGATGTCTTAAATACGGGTGTCGCCATGCTTTCTTAACAGGTCATCATCACAAAGAGCAGGGATGGGATTTACCGGCAAATCAAAAGCAAAGTGCAGGTCATGGTATACCTGAGCGCCGGTGCTGCAAATCACATCAATAAAACCGGCCTCCAACAAAGATATCACCATCCCGCCCATGCCGCCAGCAATCCCGGCGCCTGCAATACCTAACCAAATCGTGTCATTTTTTTCCACCATCTGCGGCTCAATATCAGGTGCATGCTTAAACAACGATTCTTTTACATTCTTTTTTTCAGAAGTCATTTACCTTTTCCGTTTTCTGTTCATTTAAAAACGTTCATAACGGTACCAAAAAATCGTCCCCCCTCAAGAGACGATTCTTTTTTTTAAAAAAAATCAGAAAAAATATTCAGGCATCTTAATGAAAAATCGATTTTTTTATTTTTTCTGCTAAAAGCTGCAGCATCAATTAATGAATCCTTATTCATTTTTTAACAGATGGAATTAATGTAAAATTCAATTCATAGTTTTTCATCAAAATCACATTAATATTGGTAAAAAACATCAAAAAAAGTCAATTTAAAAATAAAAAATTCCATTTTTTATCTAAATCCTTTTCAGAACAATGTTGACATCCGAAACTTGCCCCTTTAAAAACTGGATCCGATAGCATTTTTTCATTAAAACGCTATGGTCTTTAAAAACTTGGGGTTGGGCGTTAAAAAATCGAAAATTAATAGAATAGATGATTAAGGAGATGATTTGATGGGTCAAATTGTGGATTTCTTAAACGGTATTATCTGGAGTAAGGCGCTGGTTTATTTATGTTTGGGCGTTGGACTGTATTTCTCGATCATTTCGAAGTTTTTGCAAGTGCGTCATATCAAGGAAATGGTAACCTTGTTATTTAAAGGTGAGTCCTCTAAAGAGGGAATCAGCTCATTCCAGGCATTAGCCGTGTCGGTTTCCGGACGCGTTGGTACAGGCAATATCGCCGGGGTTGCTACCGCCATCGCCCTTGGCGGACCCGGCGCCGTATTCTGGATGTGGGCAATCGCGTTTTTAGGTGCGGGTTCAGCTTATGTGGAATCCGTTCTTGCACAAATTTACAAAGAAAAACAAGACGGGGAGTATCGCGGTGGTCCCGCCTACTATATTGAAAAAGGCATAGGCTGGAAATGGTATGCGCTTTTATTTGCCTTTTCCACGGTTTTAGCAATGGGTTTTTTCCTGCCCGGCGTACAGTCAAACAGCATTGCAGCCGGACTTAAAAACGCCTTCGGTGTGAATATATATATTACAGGCGCTGGCCTTGCCGCTTTTTTAGGTATGATTATTTTCGGCGGAGTAAAAAGAATCAGTAAAGTTGCCGAAATCGTTGTTCCCTTCATGGCAATCGCCTACATTATTGTATCGATCGCCATTATCGCAATGAACGCTTCACAACTGCCTGGCGTGATCGCCTTGATCTTTAAAAGCGCATTTGCCTTCGAACCTGCTTTTGCCGGTATGCTGGGAATGGCCATTTCCTGGGGTGTAAAACGCGGCATCTACTCCAATGAAGCCGGTCAGGGAACCGGGCCCCAAGCAGCCGCAGCAGCGGAAGTATCTCACCCGGTAAAACAAGGATTGGTCCAGGCTTTCTCAGTTTATATCGACACCTTGTTTGTTTGCTCGGCTACCGCTTTTATGATTTTGATCACCGGAATGTATAACGTGGAAAACCCCGCAGGCGGTTTTATTGTTGAAAACCTGCCAAACATTGCCATTGGCCCTGAATATACCCAGGCGGCGGTTGAATCGGCAATTCCCGGCTTTGGAAACGCTTTCGTAGCCATTGCATTATTGTTCTTCGCCTTCACAACTTTAATGGCCTACTATTATATTGCTGAAACCAATATCGCCTATCTGACTAAAAACGGGAAAAACAAATGGCTTATCAATGTGCTGCGTGTACTGCTGATGGGCGCAACATTTTACGGCGCTGTAAAATCTTCCGGGCTTGCATGGGCAATGGGCGATGTCGGCGTTGGATTGATGGCCTGGATCAATATTATCGCCATTATCATTTTACACCGGCCGGCCATGAGGGCTCTTAAGGATTACGAACAGCAAAAAGCAAAAGGCCTGGAGCCGGTTTTCGACCCCGAACGGTTAGGCATCAAGAACGCTGATTTCTGGGTTGAAAAAATTGAAAAAGAAAAACAACGCGTCAGGGTTAGCAAATAAATCCTATTTCAGATGTTCGAATTAATCACTTTACCCTCTATACTGAGAGGGCAGTAAAGTGGTTCGTTCCCTTAGGGTCTTGGAAGATGCCAATATAGATGTTAATGCGCTTAGATTTGGATTCGTTCTTAAAGCGCGTTGATAGGCGCATACTGATTATATACTCATTGGATTGGTCTGTGAACATTGACGCAATATAGCGAAAACGAATTTAAGGACAAGTAACAGGGTTTATATTCGCATCTTCCACGAGCCTTATCAACCAGCATAACTGCACATGCAAATGCAGTAGCCCCACAGACTGGCTTTGTGCCCATGGCGCAATTTACCGTACTGCGGATCTGGTGAATACATGAAATGCTCTAAAAATGATATTCGATAACGGTAAAAGCCATCACAAAAAGTTAATCCAAAAAAAATAAAATATTACAGTTTTTATCTAAATTACTGTTAAGGATCTTGAAACACAATTGGAATCCGAATTGGGATCTTTAATATTGAAAACGATGAATTTCATTAAAAACGCGAAACCCTTTCTAAAGAAAGGGGATAGGCTTTAGAAAATGCTATTAAGCAAAGGATCAAGGAAATAAGTTGATGAGTCAAATTGTGGATTTCTTAAACGGTATTATATGGAGTAAACCGCTGGTGTATTTATGCTTGGGTGCTGGACTGTATTTCTCCATTATTTCAAAGTTTTTGCAAGTGCGTCATATCAAGGAGATGCTATCCTTGTTATTCAAAGGTGAATCGTCTAAAGAGGGAATCAGCTCATTTCAGGCATTAGCGGTGTCGGTTTCCGGACGCGTTGGTACAGGTAATATCGCCGGGGTTGCAACGGCCATTGCCCTTGGCGGACCCGGCGCCGTATTCTGGATGTGGGCAATCGCGTTTTTAGGCGCGGGTTCAGCTTATGTGGAATCAGTTCTTGCACAGATTTACAAAGAAAAACAAGACGGGGAGTATCGTGGCGGTCCCGCCTACTATATTGAAAAAGGTATAGGCTGGAAATGGTATGCGCTTTTATTTGCCGTATCAACGGTTTTAGCCATGGGATTATTATTGCCTGGTACACAGTCAAACAGCATTGCAGCCGGACTTAAAAATGCCTTCGGAGTAAATATCTATATTACAGGCGCTGGCCTTGCCGCTCTTTTAGGTGTGATTATTTTCGGCGGGGTAAAAAGAATCAGCAAAGTTGCCGAGATCATCGTTCCTTTCATGGCAATCACCTATATTATTGTATCGATCGCAATTATAGCGATGAACATTTCAAAAGTGCCTGACGTTTTTGCCTTGATCTTTAAAAGCGCATTTGCCCTTGAACCGGCTTTCGCAGGCATACTGGGCACGGCTATCTCCTGGGGTGTAAAACGAGGCGTCTACTCCAATGAAGCTGGTCTGGGCACCGGGCCCCAAGCTGCCGCGGCTGCAGAAGTATCACATCCGGTAAAGCAGGGATTGGTCCAGGCTTTCTCAGTTTATATCGACACCTTGTTTGTTTGCTCGGCAACCGCTTTTATGATTTTGATCACAGGAATGTATAACGTTGAAAATCCCGCAGGCGGTTTTATTGTTGAAAACCTGCCAAATATTGCTATTGGCCCTGAATATACCCAGGCGGCAGTTGAATCGGTAATTCCCGGCTTTGGAAACGCTTTCGTTGCCATTGCATTATTGCTCTTCGCCTTCACGACCTTAATGGCCTACTATTATATTGCTGAAACCAATATCGCCTATCTGACTAAAAACGGAAAAAACAAATGGCTCATCAATGTGCTGCGCGTATTTCTGATGGGAGCAACCTTTTACGGTGCTACAAGATCTTCCGGACTTGCATGGGCAATGGGCGATCTGGGTATAGGCTTGATGGCCTGGATCAATATTGTCGCCATCATCATTCTACACCGGCCGGCCATGCGGGCTCTTAAGGATTACGAACAGCAAAAAACAAAAGGCCTGGAGCCGGTTTTCGACCCCGAACGGTTAGGCATCAAGAACGCTGATTTTTGGGTTGAAAAAATTGAAAAAGAAAAACAACACGTCAGGGTTAGCAAATAAATCCTATTTCAAATGTCCGAATTAATCACTTTACCTCTATCCTGAGGGAGGGGGTAAAGTGTTAGGGTTTTGGAAGATGCCAATATAGACGTTATTGCGCTTTTGCTGCCGATTTAATAATTCCCAAACAGGCTCTATTAAAGCACTTGCTGGAGTCTTTTGGGTAGTAAAGCGGGCTTTTAGTTTATCAAAAGATACCTACATGGAAAACCTGACCCTGAAACACAACATAAGCCTAATTTATTTTCGAACACCTCATGAATTGCGGCTGTGGCGTCCCTGAAGCTCATTTACGATGGTTTTTAACCGTGAATTTTGGACACCGTTGTCAAATACCCGTAGCACCAAGCACTATCCCAACCGGGCAGTGATCCGAACCATAAATGGAATTATCTATGAACGCCCCCTTGATCCGGCCGCTTTTGAAGAGATCTTCGGAGACAAAAAAATAATCTATACGCCACCCCGCGTTGTTGGCCCGTGCATTAAAGCGGTAGGTCCACCATGAATATTTGACTTTTTCAGGGTACAATGCGCGATAGGTATCCACATATCCGCGCGAGACAATATTGTCCAGCCAATCGCGCTCAATACGTAAAAAACCGGAACGCTTTTCATTGGCCTTGGGATTTTTAAGATCTATCTCATTATGCGCCGTATTGAAATCTCCGGCAATGATAATGCCGCGGCCGTTTTTTTTCAGCTTATCCGTGTAGTTAAAAAAAGATTCATAGAAGTCAAGTTTGTACTGTAAACGCTCTTGATTCATCTGCCCATTGGGAAAATAAACATTAAATAAAATAACATCGCCCAGATCCATTTCAATCACCCGGCCTTCGTCATCGAAACGTTGGACACCGAACCCGGAACGAATGTTAAGGGGGGATACACGGGTATATGACGCTACCCCGCTGTAGCCTTTTTTGACACTGGCATGGAAAAAAAAGGATTTATAATCACCAAATTCACGCATATCATCGGTCAATTGGTTTTCCTGCAACTTGGTTTCTTGGATTGCAACGATATCAGCATCCAGCGACTTTAAGGACGTTAAAAAATTTTTCTTGAAGACGGCTCGAAGACCGTTGACATTCCATGATACGATTTTAAGTTCTTTTTGAGACATTATTATTCCTTAGGCGATTTACAGTTAAAGAATATACCATCTTGTATGTCTTTTTTCCCGTCTTGTGCGTTATGCCAAAGGTGCGAATACGTAAAGTATGCAAACTGATCAGCAAAACTTTGGCGCGCCTTGAATACGAAAAAAAATTCTGCTCAATCTGGTATATTCTTTTCCGGCAATCGCCTTAGTATATCGGCCAAATTGGTCATTTCGCCGGTGAACACTACCTAGTGTTCGTTACTCCGCACCCTGAGCACATATCACTGACCGGACACTTGCTGCAAAAGGGCGAAACCGGCCGGCAAAGCACCTGGCCGAAAGCCACCAGCAATTCGTTATAACTGACCCAATACATCCTGGGCAGTTTGTCCCGTAAGGCGAATTCCGTCTGTTCCGGTGTTTTTGTAGAGACATACCCTATGCGGTTGCTGATGCGGTGAACATGGGTATCCACGCAAATGGCATCCTTTTTAAATCCTTCCACAAGCACCAGATTGGCGGTTTTACGGCCCACACCCGGCAGTTTTAGCAAATCGTCAAGGGTATCGGGCACACAGCCCGCATAATCATCAAGCAAAATACGGCTGATGGAGATAAGGCGTTTGGCCTTAGTTGGGTAAAATCCAACCGGATAAATCAGTCGGGCGATGTGTTGCTCACCCAAAGCCAGCAACTGGTCCGGCGTACGGGCCAGTTCGAATAAGCGTACGGTGGCCTGGCAGGTTACCTCGTCCTTGGTGCGCAAAGACAATAGCGTAGACACCAGCACTTCAAAGGCTGTGGCGCCACGGTTGGCGATAAATGTAATAATGGGAGCCTGCCACTGCTCATAGGCGGCCGACAATGTTTCCACAAACAGATCAATATTGAATTTTTTTTTCTTTTGAACCACATTCATACCTATATATAATATGCACTCTACGACCCTAAACTCTAAGAGCCCCTCTTGATAACAAAAATAAACTTCCGAGAAAAGCAGATTCAGGACAATCGCATGTAATCTGCAAATGTAAACATAAACACTGCACAAACTTTACATTGACATTTACATTGCACATCCTATATTCAATCCAGGTTTAAAAAAATCAAGAACAGATCAACAGCAAAACAGGGAAACTTTGATGGTATCCGAACTTACGCCCAACCAACAGCGCCTGCTGGATTATTTACAACGCACCGTTGACGAATCGGGACGATCACCAAGTCTGCGGCAAACAGCCGAGGATATGGGCATCAGCCATACGGCTGTGGCGCAAACCCTTAAAAAGCTTGAAGACAAAGGATACCTGAAACGCCAGGGGCGCTACAGCCGTGAAATTTACCTGATCAACCGGCTCAGGCAAACGGACGGACGCCACCGCTGGCGGGAAATTCCAGTCCTCGGACGGGTTACGGCCGGTATGCCCATGTACGCCCAGCAGGAGTGGGAAGACACCTTGGTTTTGGACCAAAACTTTTTCAACGGCCCGAATTTGTTCGCGCTTCGAATACGGGGCGACTCCATGCGCAATGCCGGCATCCTGGACAACGACCTAGCCATTTGCGAGCCCCGTCAATACGCCCAAAATGGCGAAATTGTAGTAGCCTTGATATACGCTGATGAAGATGCCACGGTAAAACGTTTTTTTCTGCATAAGGACCGTATTGAACTGCGGCCCGAAAACTCTGATTACGAACCCCTTTATTACAGTTTTGATCAAGTGCTGGTCCAGGCAAAGGTGATCGGCATACAAAGACGCAATAATCATATGTAATTTAGCTATTTCGCCAATCGCCTAAGTCTTGAAAAAAAGCGGTGCAAAAATGAACGTTCCATCAAATACTAACAGCGCCGATGGCTTGCAGGTGGGCGCCAGCGGCTATTCTTACACCGAATGGGCAGATGCCGGTTTCTATCCGCCGGGCACGCCAGCACGAAAAATGCTATCCCTTTACGCCCGGGAGTTTTCCGTGACTGAACTTAATTACACCTGGTATCAAATGCCCAAAGCCGCCGCAGTCGAACGGATGATGATCAGCGCGCCCCCCGGTTTTGGGTTTTCGGCTAAGCTGACCCGCACCATGACCCATGAAATCGATCCTGGCGCCTGGCGCGGTCAGGTCAACCGGTTCAGGCAAGGCATTGCCCCTTTGCTGCAAGCCAACCGGCTGCGGGCTGTGCTGATCCAACTGCCGCCGTCTTTTGACCGCAACCGCAATCAACGCATTTACCTGGCGCAACTGCTCGACACGCTGAACGGTCTTCCCCTGGCAATAGAGTTCCGTCACCGGTCCTGGGTTAATGAACGGGTTTTTAGCGAGCTCATAAACCGGCGCATCACCCTGGTAACCGTGGATGTGCCCGATCTGCCCTATCTGTTTCCCACGGTGGACCGGGTAACCAGCCCGGACCTTTTTTACATTCGTTTTCATGGCCGCAACGCCCGCGGCTGGCGTTCGGGAAACATGCAAAATCAATTCGACTACGATTATACCCCCGCCGAATTAGAACAATGGAGCCAGACAATTATTCCGCGCATGGCGTCCCAAGCCCGCAGCGGCCTTGTATTTTTCAACAACCATGTGCGGGCCCAGGCCCCGCGGAACGCAAAACTGCTTATACAACAACTTCAAAATACAAGGTAAAACCAAATGGAACGTTCGATTATCCATCTGAACATTGCCGATTTTGCAGTGGCCGTGGAACGGCGTCTGGATCGCCGTCTGGCCCAACGGCCGCTTATTATCGCACCCGAAGGCGCTGTGCGGGCCACAGTCTACGACATGAGCGAAGAAGCTTACCAGGCCGGAATCCGCAAAGGCATGGCCCTGCGGCGGGCGGTTCGGCTGTGCCGGGATGCCCTTATTTTACCTCCCCAGCCCGCCCGTTACGAGCAAGCCATGGGCGAACTGCTGCGCCAGGCTCTGCCCTACTCGCCCCTGATCGAACCAGGACAACGGGACGGTCACCTTTTTGTGGATGTCACCGGTACCAGCCGCC
This sequence comes from Desulfobacteraceae bacterium, assembly GCA_024230435.1. Taxonomy (GTDB): domain Bacteria; phylum Desulfobacterota; class Desulfobacteria; order Desulfobacterales; family Desulfosarcinaceae; genus UBA2230. The sequence goes on along the minus strand of JAAERL010000398.1, from coordinate 10,256 downwards.
TGTTCGGCCCGCCCGCAGACATCGCTCTGCGCCTGCGCCGCCAGGCCCGCAAAGAGTTGGACCTGGCCCCTATTTGGACACTGGCGGCCAACAAGCTGGTGGCTAAAGTCGCCTCCCGGCTGGTCAAACCCCTGGGAGAATTTATCGTAAGTCCCGGCGAGGAAGAGACTTTTTTATCACTCCTGCCCATCGAGCTGATCCCCGGCTTCGAAAAAACGGAACTTACACGCTTGCTGGAATTAAATCTTACCCGCGTAAACCATGTAACCGGCCTTGGCCCGGAGCATCTGGAGGTGGTGCTGGGTAACCGCGCCGGACCGTTATCTGCCGTGCTCCGCGGTGAGGACACCTCTCCGGTACTGCCTTTTGGAAAGCGTCCGCCCAGGGTTACAGCGTCCCACACCTTCGGGACCGACAGCAATACCCTGGCCGTCATTGAAGGCGTACTGTATGAATTGGTGGAGCAGGTCTGCAAAGACCTGCGAAACCGGCAACGGGCGGCGCAGCAGGTCAGTGTCTGTGTGGACTACAGCGACGGCCGCCGCCGGGTACGCCAGGTGCGTGTTCAACCGCCCACGGCCAATGACCTGGCGCTATTTCCCTTTGCCCGAAAAACTCTGCACCTGGCCTGGAACCGGCGGGTGCGCCTGCGTCATCTGGAGCTGGTCTGCGACCGCCTAGTGCATCCACCGACCCAGATCCCCATTTTCGAGCACGAACGCCGCCCTTTTATGCGCCGGGAAAAACTTGTTTCGGCCATGGATAAGATCCGTGACCGCTTCGGGCGCCACGCCATTGAGGTAGGCAGGCGGTTAACAAAATAACAGTATAAAAGTTGCGGCATAAAAATGATCCCTTTAACCGTCAGATCACACTATTCGCTCATGTGGGGTACAGCCGGAGTCAAAGAACTGTGCCGGGCGGCCAGGTTGCTTGGTTACCGTCGCCTGGCGCTTACAGACACGGACAACCTGTATGGACTACACTCTTTTTTGACAGCTTGCCGCACAGAAGGCATCACTGCAATTGCGGGCGCAGAAATCACCGATGCCACCAGCCGCCAGCGGGCGGTTTGCCTGGTGGCCGATCACCAGGGGTACGCCAACCTTTGCCGAATGATCACCCGGCGTCACATGGATAAAAAATTTGACCTGGCCGCGCAATTGCCTGCCTATGCGAAAGGTTTGGTGGTGCTGACAACCAGCGCCGCCTTGCTTGAAAACTGGCATGAAAAGCAAGTGCGGTTAGGTGCGGCCATGCACCGCAACCCTCTTGGCGCAGATCACCTTTTGCGCCGCACCGCCCGCCGCCTGGGTCTGCCCCTTGTAGCCACGCCGGGTAGCTTTTTTTTGCATCCTGAAGACCACATTTGCCACCGCCTTTTAAGGGCCATCGATCTGAACACAACCCTTTCGCAATTGCCCGCCAGCCAAATTGCCCCGCCAAGTGCTTACCTGGCCTCCGCCGAAGTTTATGCCCAGCGTTTTGCCCCTTGTCCCGAGGCTTTGGCCAACACAATAGAAATTGCCCGGTCCCTGAATTTTTCCGGGCCTGACTTTGGTCTTGTCATGCCGCCCTGGAAAAACAGCAAGGGTAGTCAAGCAGTTGAGGTTCTGCGCAAAACAGCCTATGCCGGAGCACAGTGCCGTTACGGCGGCGAACTTCCCGAACCGGTTGTGGACCGCCTGGAACACGAACTTACCACGATCCATAAAATGAACTTCGATGCCTACTTTCTGATAGTACGGGATATTGTCCGGCGCAGCCCAAGAACCTGCGGACGCGGATCGGGCGCTGCCTCACTGGTGGCCTACTGTCTGGGCATCACCAATGTCTGCCCGGTCAAACACAATTTGTATTTCGGCCGTTTTCTCAATCCCGGACGTAAAGATCCACCAGATATTGACGTAGATTTTGCCTGGGATGAACGCGATGACGTGCTCAATAGCGTCCTTGAAAAGTTTGGCTGCCGGGCGGCTATGGTTTCGAGCCATATTCTGTTCCAGCCTCGCATGGCAGTGCGTGAAACCGCCAAAGTTTTCGGCCTCACAGATGCTGAAACCGGCAAGGTGACCAAGCACCTGCCCTGGTTCTGGCGCGTCCGGGAAAACCGCGCCGACCTTATGGCCGATCTAAAAAAACGGCCGGAAACCAAAGCCCTTGATTTTTATCATCCCTGGCCGGATATTCTGGCCCTGGCCCAACAACTTATTGGAAAACCGCGCTACCTGTCGGTTCACCCGGGAGGCGTGGTGATTACCCCGGAGCCCATCGAAAACTATGTACCGCTTCAACGAGCGCCTAAGGGCGTTCCCATCGTTCAATGGGAAAAAGACGCAGTGGAAGCCTTTGGACTGGTTAAAATCGACCTTCTGGGAAACCGTAGCCTGGGCGTTATCCGCGACGCTATCCATAACGTTACAAAAAACGGAATCCGTTTTGACGAAGAGCGCTGGGAACCTGAAGATGATCCTGACACCCAGCAAAACCTGTCGCAGGCAAACACAATGGGATGCTTTTACATTGAAAGCCCGGCCATGCGGTTGCTGCAAAAAAAAGCCGCGCAGGGGGACTTCAATCATCTCGTAATCCATTCGAGCATTATCCGCCCGGCCGCCAACGAATTTATCCAGGAATACATCCGCCGGTTACATGGCGGCTCATGGAATCCGATCCACCCCTTACTTGCCGATGTACTGGATGAAACCTTCGGGATTATGGTCTATCAGGAAGATGTTTCCCGGGCGGCAAAGGCCATGGCCGGTTTTACCGACGCCGAGGCCGACGGCCTGCGCAAAATTTTGTCCAAAAAAGACCGGGAGCATCATTTAAGGGATTATTATGAGCGATTTGTCCAGGGAGCACGTCAAAAAACTGTGGGACAAAAACAAATCGAGGCTGTCTGGTCCATGATGATGAGTTTTTCAGGCTACTCATTTTGCAAACCCCACAGTGCTTCTTATGCCCGGGTTTCTTTCCAGGCAGCCTACCTGAAAACCCACTTCCCGGCTGAATTCATGGCGGCGGTCATCAGTAACCAGGGAGGATTCTACAACACGTTCGCCTATGTATCCGAGGCCCGGCGGCTTGGGGTAAAGATTCTACCCCCGGACGTTAATTGCAGCCGGATTCGCTGGTACGGAAAAAACAACCAAACCCGTGTGGGGCTGATGAGTGTTAAAGACCTTAATTTCAAAACAATGCAACGGATTGTCAAGGAACGCAGCGTTGAACGGTTTACCGATCCGGAAGATTTTTTAAGCCGGATACGGCCCGGCGAAACCGAAGCCCGCGCCCTGATTCATTGCGGCGCTATGGACACCCTCGCGCCCCGGCTTAACAGGGCCCAACTGCTGTGGGAACTGGCCCGCTGGCAAACCCTGCGAAAAACATCCTCATCGGCGCTGCAAATGTTTCCGCAGCACGTCCAAAGCACACCGGGTCCGGTTCTGCCGCCGGACAATCCCCACCAGCGCTTGCAGCAAGAGTTCAAAATCTTAGGGTTCTTATGCGACCGTCATCCAATGACCTTGTTTCAAAACGCCGTGGAAAAGGCCGGGGCAATCAAAGCCCGGGATCTGCCGCGCCATTTGGGCCGTCAGGTCCGGTTTGCGGGCTGGCTGATAACCGGCAAGGTAGTGCGCACCAAAAAAGGCGATCCCATGGAGTTTCTGACCTTTGAAGATGAAACCGGCCTGATTGAAACCACCTTTTTCCCCAAAGTCTACGATCGTTTTTGCCATATGATCGACCATGGCCGCCCCTACCTGCTTTCTGGCAAAGTTGAACAAAATTGGGGGGCTGTCACCCTGACGGTTTCAAATGTATCAACTTTCAAGGCTTTGGAAGCTAAAGAATAGAAAAACAGGTTCACCTTTTTAATTTCCATTAAAAATTCAGATAATTGACACGCGGTGCATAACGGATTGCTTATGGATAATGATTTTTCTTTGAAATGAGTGTTTTGGTAATACTATTGCATAAAATTTGCGAGTAACGATGCGAATTGTCATTTAAACTTATAATGATACTATTATTTATCAATACCTTGGAGAGTATTTGATCATGACATATACTTGGCAGCCACATTCATTTATCTTTATTGATTTATCTTTTAGGATAAGCGGATTGCAATAAAAGTTTAAACGTGTCAGCCGGTACTGTTTGACTGACATTGGCTACTGTTTTTGTGTAAAGCAACTATTGGATCAGAATTAAGCTGGAGCTCACTATGCGTTTAAACGGAAAAAATTTAAAGAGCGTTGCGTTCTATTTTGCTATTATTTTAGCGGGTGCTTGTATGGTTGATAATAATTGGATGGTTTCGGATGTAGGAGCATTTTATCAATCAGCGAAGCGATTGAGTCATTCTGATGCCGGTTCCGGTGAATTAGTCATCATATCGGCTGATGTTCCTCATAAGCAACAGTTGTTAACGGATCTTAAGACCGGGGTAAAAGGGGTAAGTTCAATAGATATTATGGTTTTGGATCTTCAAAGCGATGGTATCTGTCAAATCGATTCAATTCTTTCACACTATAAAAATATTCAGGCGTTGCATTTGATAGTTCACGGGTCACACGGGTTTCTTGAACTCGGTTCCACCCGCCTTGATCAAACGATCATAGATCAGCGCAAACATGATTTCGCCAGTTGGACCGATGCTTTCGCCCCTGGAGCAGATTTGCTCATTTATGCCTGTGATGTTGCCGCACTGCCTTCGGGCCGTGCTTTTATTGACAAATTGGCTATCGCTACCGGGCTTGATATCGCAGCCAGCACCAATCCCACCGGGCACCAAGCTCTGGGGGGTGATTGGGATCTGGAATACACAACAGGCAGTATTGAAGCTCAAGTATATTATTATGAGCAAATGCTCGAACCATGGATCGTGGTTTTGGAGGCAGCCTTTACCCCAACCCTGCATGAACACTGTGCAATAATGATAGAAGAATAACTTGCTTGCCGGCCTTCGAGCGAATCCGCCAAATTCTGATAAGCCGGATCAAGCCTATAAACAACTCGTTCATCGTGAGCGAAAAACTGGGTGCTTTTTAATGGTTACCGTTGAAAATAACCTCATTGTACATTTGCCGAGAATAATGTACAATATTTGACAATTATTAAACATATTGGCCAAGTAATTACATACTTCGAACTGATCCGCCTTTTTCCGCTTTCCGCATCTGCTTTGCCCTGATTTACAGATTACGCCATTAACGTAACAGGACAATTCCCTAACATAATACAAGGGGTGCTCCATGAAGTTGAAAAGTGTTATTTTCGCATTAACTCTTTTGGCTGTCGTGATTATGGTTTTTGGACTGAGTACCTATCATTACACCGTCCGCAAAGCGGCTTTTGCTGAAAATATGACGGCATCCAAAGCCTATTTAGTCTCCTTGAAAAAAAATTTTTCCCAATTAATCTCAAAATATAATCGGATTACCAAATCACTGGCGGGACACGATCAATTAACGTTCGTGCTGAAAGATACAAACGCCGTCAACACCGAAAACGCCAATAAAATTCTGGAGTTATATAATAGCTCCACAGAATCGGCGGTGTGTTACCTTCTCAATAAAAACGGCCTGACCGTTGCTTCAAGCAACCGCGGGGCAAAGGACAGCTTTGTGGGCCACAATTACGCTTTCCGCACCTATTTCAAGCAAGCCATTGCCGGAACCCCGGCAGTATACATGGCCTATGGTGTAACATCAAAAAAAAGGGGAATCTATTTCAGCCATCCAATTTATCATAATAACATTGAGGGGCCCATTGGTGTGGTGGTGATCAAGGAAGATATTGATAAATTGGAACAACAGCTTCTAATAAATCATTACCCCACTCAAAAAGGGTACCAGGACTTTTTCACCATAACAAATGAAGCCGGTATGATTTTCATGAGCGACCAAAAGCAGATGCTTCTGAAAACGCTATGGAAAATTAACCAGGAAGAAAAAAAAGACCTTGCCGCATCCAAACAATTCGGACAAGGCCCCTGGGACTGGAGCGGGCTGACAAAGAACGGTCAGGATGAATCCACCGCCCCGTCCGGCAGAAAATACAAGCAATTGAACATTCAAATTGATGAAATTCCAAGTTGGAGTATCGTTCATTTCAGCGATATTACCGCCATTGCGGACAAGTTTAACCCTTCTTTCATTAAAACGTTCAATTTCAGCGCAATGGCCATCTGTTTGCTCGTGCTTATTATCCTGACTGTTTTAAACCTGCTGGCAAGTTCTGAAATCGGAAAACGCCGGAAATTTGAAATTGCCCTGAAGAGTGCCAATGAGAGGTACTCGCTCATCTTTCAGAATGCCCCATTAGGTATCTGTCATTATAGTAAAAAAGGCATCATAGTTGAATGTAATTATTTTTTCTCGGAATTGGTGGGGATGCCGAGACAGAAGCTTTTAGGATTGAACCTGCTCGAAGCCATGCCCAAAGGTGAGGCAAAGCAGGCATTAGAGGATGCGTTTTGTTCCGATGATAGCACATTTGAAGGTCCTTACCGGATTATTCCGGGACACAAAATCATTATGATCCGTTCGATCTACAGACGAATTATCGATAAAGAACAAAATATGGTCGGTGTTGTAGGTATATTTGAAAATATTTTTGATACGGTTAAAGCCAAAATCGCATTGGAGCAAAGTGAAGAACTCTTTCGGGAAATTTTCAACAATATGGGCACAGGCGTAACCATTTATGAGGTCATGGGGCAAGCAAATGCATTTCATATCAAGGATATAAATCCAGCAGGAGCAAAAATCAGCAACATTAACAGAAAAGATTATATTGGCCGCAGCGTTAAGGAAGTTTACCCGGATGTCCATAAATTAAAGATTTTTGAGGTATTCAAACAAGTCTGGCAAACAGGTCAGGCCCAACGCTATTTATTGACTCTTAAAGAAGGCGATCGTATCAGCCTATGGATTGACCACTATATCAGCATGCTGCCTTCGGGCGATATATTAGCTGTTTATGATGACATAACGGATCGCAAAAAAGCTGAAATCGAAAAAGAGAGCTTGCAGCACCAATTGCGCCAGACCCAGAAAATGGAAGCCATCGGTGTTTTGGCCGGGGGAATTGCACATGATTTCAACAACATTCTCTTTCCATTGATCGGTTATGCCGAAATGCTCCATGAGGATATCAGCAAAGAAAATTCCCAGCATGAATCGGTGGAAGAAATTTTAAGTGCAGCTCTGAGAGCAAGAGAGCTTGTAAAACAAATTCTTACCTTCAGCCGTCAAGCCGAAAAAGACTCCAAGCCTCTTAAGATGCAACTTATTATCAAAGAGGTACTGAGGCTGGCAAGAGCCTCCTTGCCCAAAACCATCGAAATTGTAAAAGACATCGATAAAAAATGCCACACGGTTTTAGCCGATCCAAGCCATATTCACCAGATTGTCATGAACTTGATAACCAATGCTTATCATGCAATGGAATCCAAGGGGGGGCAGTTAAGAATAAAGCTTACCAATGTCACCGTAAACAGCAATAACAAGCCATCTGCTACAATACCCTCAGGCTCATACATTTGCCTTACCGTTTCGGACAATGGAATCGGTATGGATGATATAACCATTGAAAAAATATTCGACCCTTATTTTACTACTAAATCAAAGGAAAAAGGAACAGGCTTGGGCCTTTCAGTCGTACATGGCATCGTAAAAAGCTGTAAGGGCGAAATTGTAGTAAAAAGCAAACCTGGAAGCGGATCGATTTTTGAAATCTATCTGCCTGCATTTAATTCGGGCCCTGAGCCCAAGGAAGAAACGATTACCGAATCCTACCCCACCGGAACAGAGAATATATTATTGATTGATGATGAAGAACCTATTGCCCGGCTTTGCAAACAAACATTGGAAAGACTGGGATACTTGGTTGAAGTTCGTGTAAGCAGTGTAGAAGGGCTCAAAGCCTTTAAAGCCCGCCCGAACTATTTCGACATTATCATTACGGACATGACGATGCCGAATATGACAGGAGATCTGCTGGCCTCAGAGGTGCTTAAAGTTCGAGCCGATATGCCGGTTATCCTCTGTACAGGTTTCAGTGAAATTATATCCCGCGAAAGGGCTGATCAGATCGGCATCAAGGGTTTTTTGATGAAGCCCATTTTAAAATCCGAGCTAGCCCGGATGGTTAGAAAAATTTTGGACAAGGAAGAACACAAAACCCTGATAAGTTCAAGCTGATTTTTTAACCAATCCGAGTACCTGAAGCTCTTGAATCAATTTGTCCGGTTCAATTGGTTTAACAAAATAGGAGGAGGCTCCCCCCTTATAAAAAGCGTCTATGACTTGTTTTTTATCATCCACTGCGGTGGTCATGATAACTTTGACTTCTTTGTCTTCACCGTAACCACTTTGTTTTTCAATCTGGCGAATTTGAACTAAAGCTCCTTGACCATCCAGATTGGGCATCATAATGTCCATGCAAATCAAATCGTAAGGGTTTGATTCTTTGATGGCAAGTTTAAATGCCTTTACAGCTTCCTGGCCATCAACGGCAATATCACATTCTCCATATGCAGATAAAAGTTTTTGTAACAATTTACGAGACACAAAATCGTCTTCGACTACTAATGCACGCATGCTAACCCTCCCCGTGTTGATTTTACCCAATTATTTATCCCTGAAAATTCAGCATAATTAAAAATTAATTGCCAAACAAGCCCTAAAAAGGTTTTCTTTTTAGTTGGATCTAATTTTTTTACATGTACCCATAGTCATAAACGTTACATGCGATTGGCAGTCCAGCAATCGAAAAGGCTGTGCATTCGGGTTGCGCCTTCATAAACATTTCCATTCGTGATATGGCTATGGCAATAATCGGCTAAGGTTACATAAACAAAACAATGGCGCCGATTTTGCCATGTTGCTCATGCAACATTTGGATTGAATAAACCTTACCACATAAACAGGAGGCGCTTTTTGTCAACAGCTACCTCAGGTAATCCACAAATTCGATTTAAAAAGGGTATCGGTCTTTCACTGGTGGCCTTTACCGCCTTAACAGGACTTACTTGGTTGTTTTTATGGTTAAAATTAGACATACGCGTTGCGGACCTTTTTTATTCCCCCAATGGCGGCTGGATCTACCAAAACGCTCAGCCCTGGAAAGCATTGTACCAGTATGGCACAATTCCCGGTTTGATGCTTACCCTGCTGACCTTGGGGATATTTTTTGGCGGTTTTCTCAAACCCGAATTACGAAATTATCAAAAGGGTATGCTGGTGGTGGTTCTGACAACCATCCTTGGGGCCGGTGTACTAGTAAACGCGATTTTAAAGCCCTGGTGCGGCAGGCCCCGGCCTCGTGAAATCATACAATACAAGGGACAATGGAATTATTGCGCCCCATGTACCGGCAGTACTCCCGGCAAAGGAATGTCTTTTCCATGCGGGCATTGTTCCATGGGCTTTGTCTTTGTAACCCTGATCTATTGCCGCTCGAACTCAAAAAAAATTGCTTACGGGGGCTGCGCTTTCGGTCTTGTATACGGCGTTTTGATGGGTGTCGCACGAGCTGCGCAAGGGGCTCATTTCGCCACTGATACCCTTTGGTCTTTAGGCGTTATCGTGATAGTTTCGTTGAATCTGCATTATATCGCAGGGCCTTTAATAGAAAAAAGCGTGGCGCATATCAAAAAGTTCTCAATCTGGAAGATCGCATTGGCAGGCACAAGTTTTTTTACAGCAGCGTTTTTGATAGCCATCGTTTTTCTTACACGGCGGCCTTATTATGAAATTGAGTCTTATTCTATTTCACCCGCGCCACATATTCAACGATTGGTGATACAGTCTAATGTTAAATTTGTTAAAACCAGCATTAGCTATGAAGATCGCCCTGTCAAGGTGAGCATTGTGGGCCAGGGATTCGGATGGGTCAATGCTAAAGAACATGTCGATTTTAAAACAGCAAAAGAGCAAAATATTCTGAAAGTCCAGATAACCGCGCTAACTGAAGGTTATTTTCCAGAACTTCGCCACCAGTTGTTAATCAGCTTGCCTCTATCGTTCAAAGACCGAATTAAAGTAGAAATTGATCCTAATTAGCCGATTGGCGAATAAGAATATATTACCTTAGGCGATTGACGGAAAAGAATATACCAGATTGAGCTTCGATTTTTTTTCGTATTCAAGGCGCGCCAAAGTTTTGCTGATCAGTTTGCATACTTAACGTATTCGCACCTTTGGCATAACGCACAAGACGGAAAAAAAGACATACAAGATGGT
>JAAERL010000397.1 GCA_024230435.1 Desulfobacteraceae bacterium | reverse complement strand
GAGTTTGCAAAATTCTTCCGCTTCCTATCAGGGCCCTATCAAGGCCAGGAAGATTGGCCAGCAGAATCTCCGGTTGCAGCAAGTACGGGCGAAGAAAATTCTTCCCTGAAAAATTCGACTGCTTCTGAAACGCCCGTAATCGAATGGGCGATAAACACGTAAATACTTGCTTTATTTCATCCCTGCTCTGATTTTGATCGTTCAACCTTGCCTTTCTTTTCAAAGAAGGCATTGGTTAAACCATATCAATTCCGGTATGTTAATAAGTGAACCGCGGCTGCAGTTTCACTTTTGAATTACACTGTTCTATTTTCGTATTTTTCTCTTAATTGAAGTGGTTATATACGGATGGATATTTAAAATTTTTGCGGCCGCGCCTACTGTCTGATACTGTATTGTTTTGTCCCTTCGGCCATTAACGAATCGTAATTAAACCGCATTTGTCATTTACAGGCATGATCGCGTTACCGATGCCGGTTTTAAGATTTTTATCTGGTGTGATATTTGCAACAATTTATCACAACAGGGCTTCTATATTTTTCAAGCCTCATGTTGAAATTATGAATCTTAGTGCCATTTAGCGATTTATAGTAAGCCAAGCAGACCCCAATTATCATCACATCACGATTTTATCCTCAATGATGAGCTGCTAAGAACCTAACCACAACATGAGCAAACCTGAGAAAGTGATATTTTTGTAAAAAATCAGTCTGTCTTTTATCTCAATCCCGTGAAGGCGGGACTACGCTTTTACCTGAATAGTCCCGATTTTGACATGGGCCGCACAATGACAGTGCTTTGGTTATTTTAATAACGTTGTCACAGGCTGATTACGCTTTTTAAGCAAGTAACTGCTAACAATTTGGAAAGGTGTAACTTGCCATGAAACTAAAATTTTGTATCATTGGATTGTTTTTATGTTCGACTTTGTTTGTTCACACATCAGCCCTGGCTGTAAGCTGGGATGAAGAGGACGGTACGCCCTGGAGCCAGACTACTGATGTAGGTCCGGACGCTCAAGTGCCCGGTTTTTTTGTTAACCTTGGAATGACCGGCGCACGCGCCAAGCTCAGCGAAAGCAATCTTAAGGCGCTTTTTATTGAGTACGTTTTCCCGGATTCGCCCGCTGCGGGCAAACTTGAGGCGGGCGATCAGATTACCGGAGCTAACGGAAAAGCATTTGAAACTGAGCACAAAAACGGCTGGGGACCAGAAAACTTCGGCGGTGAAGGGCCCTTGATGGATTTTGGAAACGCTCTTGAACAAAGCTATGGCTCAAACGGCATATTGACCCTTACTGTCCAGCGCGGCGGTTCAACGGAAACTGTTGAAATAGATGTAGGTACCGAGTATGGAGCCTACTCTGACGAATTTCCCTACAATTGCCCCAAGGCCGACCGTCAGCGCGAAGAGCTCTGCGCTTTTGTAGCTTCTAAGCAAGAGAGCGATGGAACTTGGAAAGGACAGCAAACTACCTTTATAGCCGCATTGGCCTTGCTGGCCAGCGGCAATCCTGAATACCTGCCGCTGGTTAAAAAGGCTGCGGAAAATTTTGCTCAGCAAACCGTTGCTGAGCCCAGTATACAAGAAGGCGGACTGCGGACATGGCGATACACCTTTACCGGCATCATGCTTGCCGAATACTACCTGGCTACCGGAGAAGAGTGGGTGAAAAAAGAACTGCAAGAGATTAAAACCTGGCTCACGGCCGCCCAGTTAACCAACGAGAACCAGCTTATTAACGATAATACAGGACTGATGGATCGATTTGGCGGATGGGGACATAAAGCCTTTATGAGCGGCTATGGCCCTTTTAGCATGCTTACTGCCCAGGCGCTTACTGCTCTTTCGCTGATTGAGCGCTGCGGTATAGAGGTCGATAAAACCGTACTGGAAAACGGCTATAAATTCTTGGCCGATGCAACCAATCAGGCCGGCTATGTCTGGTATCGCAATAAGGTGGCAAGTGAAGATAGATGGGGCGACATCGGCCGCACGGGCGCATCGGCTGTTGCTCATTATCTTTCGCCTATTTCCAATTCAGTTGCCGATTTGCACGCCGGTTTTATAGGGGTTGACAATCACTACAAAAGTTTTCCCGATACCCACGGCAATTGCATTCTGGGAATGAGCTGGGTGGCCATGGGAGCAGCTTATAACCCGGAAAGTTTTAGTACCCTAATGAATTATCACCGCTATTGGTTCGCCCTGGCCCAGACTCATGACGGCAACCAGTTTGTTTCCCAGCCAAGCCGTGGCGGGAAATATGACTCCGATCCGCGTGTTTTTCTTTCTGCGACTATGGCCCTGATGTTTTATATCAAGGATCAAACTCTTCAAATGACGGGCGCCGGCGACGGTAATAGTACAGTATATCCGGATGAAGAAGAACAGCCTGTAGAAGATCCCGCAGAAAAATCCTCTGAAGGGCATGATCAAGAATCGTCCCAGGATGGTTTGAGAGCTTCTGACGCAACCATCGTTGAATGGTTAAATGAGCAATTGAGTACTTACTATATTTCGTTACCGTTCTGACCCCACCGATCGTTCAGCTCTGCCTTTGTTTGCATAGAAGGCAGGGCTGAGTTTTGTTTTGCCGTTTTTCCTTTGCTAAGGCGATTGGCGGGTTTGCCCTGGTAAGCAAATCGCGGTTCCGAATATCAGGTGTCATACCAGTATTATGGGAAAGTGACTGCTCCCGGCAATAAATTACCGGAAATTCTCGCTGGATAATCTTAAAGAGACGTGTCTTTTTCCTTTGACACCCTGATTTTGAAATATTTTTCGTCTCGCAAGTCCAATTTTTTCCTGAATTTTTTCAGCCTGCCCATAGTTAGAGCTTCGATTGTCAAGCAAGCGCCTCGCTTGTTACCCCCTACTGCCTTGCCGAATAGCTTTCCCGGATGATTTAGCTTTGCGTTTTTTTTTACTGTCAGTTATGGTAATGCTATGTAATTTTAAACGTAATTGCGGCAGCTATGCCGGTCTTTCAAATTAGCGACTCAGGATATTCGGCCGGTTTCGGGCCAAGCCGGAAACTGTCCAAAAGCGTTTACGGGTGAGTCTATACCGTTAAGGAGCAAATGCCAGCTAATGACTAAATCAGAACAAGCCACAATAACCATTAATGGAAATTCTTATCCCTTTCATAATGGCAATACCATATTAGATGTTGCCCGGGATAATCAGATTGAAATTCCAACGTTATGTCACTTGAAGAGCGCAACACCGACAGGCGCGTGCAGGATTTGTGTTGTGGAGGTTAAAGGGGCGCGAACCCTTTTGGCTTCATGCGCGACTCCCGCCGTCCGCGATATGGTTGTTCAGACCGAATCGGCTAAAGTGGTCGAAGCCCGTAAGCAAATTCTGCAATTAATGCTCAGCTCGGGTAATCACAATTGCGCCGTTCGCGGTTCGGATGATCTGGAGTGGACCGCCTTTCAGCTCAAGGTTCAAGATGATGACGCGAGCGGACAACTTTGCCCGGTGTGGGGAGACTGCCGGCTCCAAGACCTGGCCTACCGTTACCAGGTTTCCGGCGAACGTTTTCCTGCAACACCTTCACGCTATCCCATCGAGAATGTGAATCCTTTTATTGTCCGGGATTTTTCACGGTGCATCCAATGCGGGCGCTGTGTGCAAGCCTGCAACGATGTCCAGGTAAACAATGCAATCAATTTCGGTTATCGCGGCCCGGAGTCTAAAATTATCGCAGCCACCGACCGGCCCTTGAAAGACTCGGATTGCGTTTTTTGTGGAGAATGCGTCCAGGCCTGTCCCGTAGGCGCCTTGGTGGAAAAAAATATCCGGTACGACGTACGCCCCTGGCAAACTGAGCCGGTGCGCACCACGTGTACTTATTGCGGGGTGGGCTGCCAGATTTATCTGCACGTCAGGGACAATCAGGTGGTAAAAGTAACAGGTGTTGAAGACGCCCCCCCCAATTACGCAAGCTTGTGCGTAAAGGGCCGGTTCGGCCATGACTTTATTGGTTCTCCCCAACGGCTGGACAAGCCGTTGATTAAAGAAAACGGCAAACATCGCGAAGCTTCCTGGGATCAAGCCCTTGATCTTGTCGCGGATCGGTTTAAATCCATTCGCGACAGTAATGGTCCTGATAGTATTGGGGTATTGACTTCGGCGCGGATATCCAATGAGGAAAATTATATCATTCAGAAATTCGCGCGGGCGGTGCTCAAAACAAACAGCATTGATCATTGTGCGCGTCTCTGACATAGCTCCACCGTGGCCGGTCTGGCCGCAGCGTTTGGCTCAGGCGCAATGACCAATACCATTGCAGACATTCAAGCCGCTGATGTGATTTTGATCACCGGCTCAAATACAAGTGAAAATCATCCCGTCATTTCTTCTATCATAAAGCGGGCGATCAAGTTCAAAGGGGCAAAATTAATTGTCGTTGATCCGCGCCGTATTAAAATGACCGATCATGCCGACTATTGGCTGCGTCCCAACCTTGGCACGGATACAGCCTGGATCAATGGCCTGATGCATGTCATTGTCAAAGAAAATCTGCATGATCAAACCTTTATTGAAAATCGTACCGAAGGTTTTGAGGACTTTAAAAAGAGCCTTGAAAAATATACGCCAGAATTTGTAGAGGGCATTACCGGTATTGGTGCTAAAAAAATTGTTTCCGCGGCCCGGCTTTTTGGAAATGCCAAAGTGGCAAGCATTGTTTATTGCATGGGCATTACCCAGCACACCAGCGGAACTGATAATGTTAAGGCCCTTGCCAATCTATCCATGCTTTGCGGTTACCTGGGCGTGCCGGGCGGCGGCGTGAATCCTCTGCGTGGTCAAAACAACGTCCAGGGGGCTTGTGATATGGGCGGATTACCCAACGTTTACACGGCCTATCAACAGGTAGCCGATCCGGCCGTGGCCAGGAAAATGGAGAAAGCCTGGAAAGTAAAAGGGTTATCCACCAAGGTGGGGTTAAAAGTCACCGAAATGATCCCTAAGGCCCATGCAGGTCAATTGAAAGGCATGTATATTGTCGGGGAAAACCCGCTGGTATCGGATGCCGATCTCAACCATGTGGAGGAAAGTCTGAAGAATCTGGACTTTTTGGTGGTTCAGGATATTTTTCTCACAGAAACAGCCAAAATGGCAGATGTCGTGCTGCCTTCACTATGCTTTGCGGAAAAAGACGGCACGTTTTCCAACACGGAACGCCGCGTGCAGCGCATCCGAAAAGCCGTGGACGGTCCGGAACAGGCCAAAGAGGATTGGTGGATCGCTTCCCAGATCGGTACCCGCATGGGTTTTCCGATGGAATATGGAAACAGTGAGGCCATTTTCGAGGAAATCCGCCGCGTGACACCATCTTACGCGGGCCTGACGTATGGCCGTATTGAACAGACCGGGTTGCATTGGCCTTGCCCAACTGAAAAACACCCCGGAACACCTATTTTGCATGGCCAGCAGTTTACCCGTGGAAAAGGGCTGTTTCACCCCTTAGAATGGATTCCGCCTGCAGAACAAGCCGATAATGACTATCCTTTGCTGCTGACCACCGGCAGGGTGCTTTACCAATACCATACAGGCACCATGACCATGAAAAGCGAGGGATTGAACGAAAGGGCCCCGGAATCCTTTGTAGAAATATCAAGGGCTGACGCGGATAAATTTGGTGTCAAACATGATCAGATGGTCACTATCGCCTCTCGCCGGGGAGAAATTCAGGTCAAGGTTAAGGTTTCGTCAATGGCGGTGGAGGGCACGGTTTTTATTCCGTTCCATTTTGCCAAGGCAGCAGCCAACAGGCTCACCAATGCCAAGCTTGACCCGTTATCCGGTATTCCGGAATTTAAGGTGTGTGCGGTAAAAATAAAAGATGCCGCATGACATGATTATTAAGATCTCCAGATCATAGTGGGGCCGTGCGCAAGCTTCAGGCTATTGAACGCTTCAGGCAAACTGTTCGATTGTTCGCTTACAATGAACGGTTTGCCCTTGCGTTTTAGCCGGTTCCCACAGTTTTAAGGATATTCATCGCAATAACCATTTTTTCGATGGCCTTAAAACCAGGGCCTACGCCAGCATTAAAATTTTCCTCTCTTCGTAAACATAAAATTCATGCCCCATATTGCCCTTTTCTTTTGTCTTTGCCCTCTGCCTTTTTTTGCTAAGAGCCTGTTTGGGAATTAAAAAATTTAGCGAAAAAGGGCGGGGTGAGGCCAAAATGTCTCAAACTTGAGATGAATAGCCGGTCTATTTGTCGAAAATTTGCGTCATTTTGTACCGTTCTCGCGCTTTTTTTACAGCCGATTTAATAATTCCTAAACAGGCTCTAAAACATTCTCCGCTGCAAGTTTTTAGTACGTCTTGTTGAAATCCTGTTTGTAGATTTGAGTTAAAAATATTATTCTATATCGTGAAAAGATAAAATAAGAACTTGACTTGGTCTTTTTTGTTAAATAAAGAAAATGTTTACTTGCGATAATGATGGTTGCTCTGAAAATTTAAATGCGGAGAAAAAATGAATACAACTTATCATTCGACATTGCATTATAAAAATACCGCTGCACATGAGTCACAAACTCAAAATAAAGATCTCTTATCAAAATTACCAAAAGATATACAGGAAAATATAATAAGCAATCTTAAAGTCTCAGAGATCGGCGTGGTTCCGCGTGTATGTTTTAACTGGAAAGAAATGGTCGATAATGATGGGTTGCAGAATAATAAATTGTGGAAAAGGATGTATCTGAATAAACTGCATCTGCCACATGATACAACTTTACCAGACAAAAACGATTATCAGTTATCTACTAAATGGATGTGCCGTTCTTTAAGCAATTCAATATCAGTTGACCAGCAAAAAAAAATATCTCCTGAATTGATGAATGCTACTTTTTCAGCTATTAGGCATGATTTTGTTCCGGCAATACAGCCCTGGGTAAAACAAAATAATAGTGGTTTGGCCATGGACTCAGGACCAGTTTCTACTCACGCTCCATTCTTCGAAATGAAAAAAAATATTTTCGGTCAAAAACTTGTTGAACACAATCCGGAAAATAAGTCAGTGCAATCACCACCGGATTCTTTAACGCTTAATCTGGGTGACATGGCAATTTTTACTGAGAGTGCCATGCATATAAACGGCTTGGAACCATTGGCGATATCAATTCAATTTATTGGAGGATCACTGGCCTTTCTGGGAACAAAAACCGCTATTGAAAAAATGTTGTATTCTTCCTGTAAACTTAAACAGATTAAAAAGGAAAAGAAACTTATTTTGCAGCGAATAGATGAAAATAAATATTTTTTCCAATTGCCTGAAGATGTATTGTGTCCTGAACTAAAAGGTTTTTCCTGTTTATGGGGATCTAATAGTGGTCTGGATCAGAAAGCATTATTGGAGGTATTAAAAGATAAAGAAAAAATTCAAAACGTAAAACTTTTGTTTTCAGGCGGGGCGGCATCAGGAGGCGCCTTTCTCAAAGGATGCTCTTTGTTTAGTAAACCAGGCATGTGGAAAAATCTGGTTCATGCCGGCGTACCTTTAAAAGGCACTTTAGCTGTTGTAAGTTCAGCATTTCTGTGGGGGGCAGCTCCGTTGTTAAGTTTAGTGGAGTTGGCCAATGCCGGTCTGGACATCAATGAAATTTGCCGCTCAACTCGACTTTCTAAGGAGTCTATAAATAATGAGCTTCCTGACGATGTGGCAAAAGCTTTAAAAGAAAGATTAAATGATAAAAAAATGATCAACTCTGCTGCCGCAGCTTCTTCCACCGTGACAGCAGTCGGTGCGCCTTTAACACTATTTTTAGGGCCTTTAGGCCTGTCTGTTTTTCTTCCCGGTTTTTTGGGAGTGATTGGGACGCAGTTGTGGAAAAAAGAAGCCCTGAATTATGACCGTCAGATAAATACAAACGACCTTTGCCAATGTTTAGGCTTGAAAAATTTGTGCAACGAATTTCGATTTGCAAGAGACGATCAATCGCTTATTGAAAAGACACTTTTATTGAAGGATATCGATGAGGAAAAAGCCATATTCGCCTATCTTTATCATCGTCTGGAATTGGAAAAAATCTATATAAGAAAAAAATGGGCAATGTTTGAGAAAGAAGCTCTAAATGTAAGGAATTTAAAATCGGACTCTTCTATTAGCACTCATCTTGAACTTAAAATTCAGATTGAAAGTTATGAATCCAAAATTGAAAAAGAAATATCTTACCTGAAATTACAAATGGATCGGATAGACCAGCAATTGGAAGATATCGCTATGATAGGTGATAATAAAATATTTAAAGAAATAGATAATGAATATGTGTTGTGTAATAATGATAACGATAAAAATACCATTAGACGAAATCAGACTGATATTATAGTAAAACCGGCACATTTAAAAACGTTGATAAGATTTTTAAGAGAAAGAGGCCTGGAAAGTCAGATTCACAAACATCTGATTACAAATGAATCATTGCCCTTTTTAAATACGGTTTACTATAAAAGTGATATTGTGCAAAACGCTAAGATGTTAAAAGATGAACAGGATATCAATCAATTCGTGCTTGAGTGCCTCGAATCCGTAAATTTTTCAGACGATGAAGACGATACGCAATTCCTAAGTCATTCAAACAAAATTGACGACTTGCGTTCTTCTATTTTATTTAAAAAAGTTAAGGGTGATGACGGTTTAGAAAAAAAAGTTGATTTGGACTGGGATCTTTTTTTAAAAGTTTTGGATAAAAAAGATCCGCCTGATTTGTATGAACAAGCCCTTAAAATTGGAGATGATTTAGCTCAACTAACGGAGGAAATTTTAAATTCCGAGTCGAGCTCAGACCATTGCTCAAAATCTGAAATAGAATCAGATGATACGGGCATCAAACAGACCTTTAATCAGCAAGAAGAAAATTGTAGCTCTAACCGCTTCTTCCCATCTACTGAAGATGAACTGGAAAAAGGTTCAAAAAAACTGATTAAGTTGAATTACGATCTTCTTTTTGAAGTTCTGGAAAACAAAGGCTCCGATGAATTATATGAGAAGGCGCTTGGCATTCAAAAAAAAATCTGCCAGTGTGCATTTGAAAGCATAAAAAATCACTGGCAGAAAAAGCAGCAGAACCTTCAGCATGAACTGCTGGATATTATGTATGAGTATATAATTGTCAGCGAAACGCTATCAAATTCCTAAAATTCCTACACGTTCATAATAAAACAGCTTGTCCAATTGTCATTGTTAACTTCTTCTGCTTTTATGACAGTATCATTTGTTGATAACGTTTCTAACAAGGTTTCATAGATATATCTGCTGGTATGCCACTGACAAGTTTCATTGCACTTGGAAAAAAGCGAACCATGGGCTCCAATGCCGGCATAGCATTTCACAATTGCTTCAATGGAATTTAGATCCGGGCAATGCGAACCGTCGATTACAGCACCTTGCATGCCATTGTCTCCGTGGCAACCAGCGCAAAATTCCAGGTATTGGTTTTGACCAATCGTATATAACAGCTCGTCGTAAATATAATCGTTGGTGCTCCATTTACAGTTATCATCACAATCGCTGACCAAGCGATGCATGTCAATTTTTGGATAGCACTCCACCATATTTTGTACCGAGGTCAAATTGCAATCCGAGCCGTCAATGGGGGCAAATGCCTTCAGCCCATTACTTCCATGGCAGCTTGCACATTTTTGGTCATACAGCTCCGATGAATGTCTTTCTGCTAATATATGGGTTTGTTCAACTGCGTGGATTCCATACCCGGTCCACGTCACAAGAATGGCCACCAATACAATAATTTTAAACCTTATCATCGAATTTTCTTCTGTTTGTTTTCCAAAAATGTCTTTATGGTTACAGGTGCTACACCGCTTGGCTGATTCCTGCCTTTGGCGGTAATAATCAGTGCTGGCGGTCCCAGGGTTTGCCGATTGCATACATATTGACAAATCCCGCAGCCTACGCATAATAAAAAATCTATTCTTTCTGGTTTTTCCATTTCGTCTTCACGGGTAAATCCAATGGCGCCCGTTGGACAATGCTGCAAGCATTTTCCGCATGGCTTGTTTTCTGCCCAGGGCAGGCATCGGTTTTTATTTAAAACGGCCGTACCGATCTTGAGATGATATTTGGTAAGATGAGTGAATTTTCCAATCGCGCCTGTCGGGCATACTTTCGCACAAGCGTTGCAATCAATCTTGCATGCTCCCACACTGGGGGCCAAAGCCGGAGTCCATAATCCATAAAGTCCGGATTGAAAAAAAACAGGCTGAAGGGCATTGGTGGGGCAAACGTTGACGCATGCCTGGCAACGCAGACATAAATCAAGAAAGGCCTCTTCTTCCGGAGCATGGGGGGGGCGCAGGAGATATTTTTTACCGGGCATTGCTACCGCTTTCGGCGCAAATATTACCGCAGCCGCCATGCCACTGGCTCCCCAGCCGATGAACGTTCTGCGGGAAAGATTTACCGTGTCTTGTGATGACTTGGGCCATCGGGTAAAATCAGAACAATAGCCGAAGCGGCGGGCGTTCTGCGGACAGACGTTCAGACAGTCAAAACAGCGGATGCACTCTTGGGTCTGTTCAAGATTTTTTAAAGGGTCTGCAATAGCCCCGGTTTTGCAAATCTTTTGGCAGACCTGGCAGCTATTGCACTTTTTTTGGTTGAATTCAAACCTGGAAAATGTTCCCAAAATTCCAAATAAAGCTCCCAGGGGACATAATGCCCTGCACCAGAAACGTCTGGCCAAAAAGGATAGCATAAGGATAAAAAATACAAATACGATAAATTCAAACGCATGCTTAACCACAAAGGGTGATTGATGCAAAATTTCTTTTTTAAAAGGAAGTAAAAGCATGCCCGTAAACCGGGTCATAATAATAATCGGGTCAAAAAAGTACAAAAACTGAAAAGAAAATCCCGCAGCGGCCAGAACGAAAACCAAAATTCCGTATTTAATGGTGCAAAAGTGTTTTATTCGGTAATTCAGGATTTCGGGCCGTTTAAAACCCCGGGTTATCCATTCAAAAAAATCTATACACGCTCCTAAGGGGCAGATCCAGCCACAAAAAAAACGGCCAGCAAACACGGTGAGCGCCACAACCGATGCGCTCAATAAAAAATTGCAAAGCAACGTCCCGGCGGCCGGCATGCATATAACGGCCAAAAGCGGGTCAAGCCGGAAGAAAAAATCTTCAGGCAATGGCCAGTAATCGTTTCCCGCCATGAGGATACCGGCGCAAAACAGTAAAGAAAAAAACACCTGGCTCACAAAACGCGTCTTTGAAAGCATTGACGTTTTTCTGCGCATTTAAGCACCGGCTTTTTGTTCGTTCAAGATACGATGCAGCATCAACGCACGCAAAACAACATCCCGTGTCAGGTCTGTTGATTGTGTAGCACCTGAAATGGCATCATAGTTTTTGGCTTTTACCCTGGCATTGGTAAGATCAAAACGTTTAAACTGAGCTAAAAAGGCTTTGGAATTGATGCAATAAGAGCGGTCGCAGGTCAATTCAATTATACTTATACCCTCGATTTTGCCTTCAGCGCTGATCTTGACGCAATATTTATGCAATCCGCCACAGGCATTCAACTTGTCGCTGAGCACATAGACATAAGCGTAAGGCTGTCCGCCGTCCGATTTAGTGTAGTAAACTTTATAACGGCTTTTGGGTGGAGTCCAGCCCAACTCTTTCTTGAACAGTGCTTTGCTATCAGGCGTGATAATGATATGGGTTTGATAAATTTTACTTTCTTTTCCCAAATAATCCGTCACCGCATTTTTAATAGAGCTATACTGCAGCGCGTGGCAAATATCAGTGGGCCACAAGGCTATTAAAAAGGATAGGATCGAAACAATGCCAATAATGACAATGGCTGTTTTCCCAAGGTTAAAACTTTTTTTCAGTGACATCGCCCTTTGCTTTTTTCTTCGAGATTGAGGTGTTGTAATAGCCGCAATAAACAGAATAAACCCAAAAGGAGAAAAACGAATCCAAAACCGTTTTTCAATAGATCGCTTTGCTCTTTCGCTAAAAAAAACCGGTGGAGTAAAATGGGCAACATGAATAAGTTCACCCTGATGGGTTGCGTTTGCAAGTTTTTTGTCCAGGGCTGGATCGCTTAAATCAGCTTCTTCATCTTCAAAATCCGCTTCGATTTCCACTGGCTGGGCTATCGCGGCTTTAATGTGATGAGCAGAATAAACTTCAGGCTCCCTGGCATTAATCCGGAAGGCAAAGATCAATCCCGTGCATATGAAAAATAACACGAATAGGCTTATTCGAGTCTTGAGTTTTTTATGAATCATAAAACATCCTTATTATAGGCTGAGATAGCGGCCAGCCTGAAATAGCCCCTTATTACGATGTGCGCTGGTTATAAATTTTGTTATGATCCAATATTAGAAATTCATGACAACCTTTAATGCAAGGTAATCGTTGTCAACCTCATCCACGTATTTTTCTTCATTGATTTGATAGATCGTCCATAGTTCCAGGTACTTTTCAAGGTAGAAAATAGCATGCGCGTTGTAGTTCCTCTGGTCCATGATATCCTGAACTTTGTCATTGGGATCGACTTCGCCCGCGCGAAAGGACAGCTTGAGCCAATTGGCCGCTTTTATGGAAAGCTCAAGATGCGAGCCAAAGCCATCGTAGTCCTGAAGAAAACTATCGCTGACTGCTTCATTTTCGATATGTTTATCAATATATCCCAACCTTAAGTTGATCCTGTTAAAAAATGGTAATCTGAAAATTCCACTGTTTGTGGAAAAATCCGCGGCCCACAAGGTAAGTGATGCCTGCCCGTCATTGGAGAAACGATCCGTCATGCCCGATGCGGTAACGTTGTAGTTGCCCCAAAACGTTGCTTTTATACGGCCGCCGTATGCCTTGTCACTGTTATTGTCGTTGCTAAAACCAATGGTGTTCATGTTTACATCGCCATCGGATCCGCGCTGAAAGCCGTTAGAAGTGAAAAAATCATAGTTGAGACTGAAACTATCGGTATCCAGCAGTTTGTGCCCAAAGGCAATGCCATAATCCGTAAACCAGTTGGGAAACAGATCGTTGTCCAAACTATATACCTTGCCTCCATATATCGGATGGTATTTGAAATCACCAAAAGGCAGATATATTTTCCCCACTTTAAATGACAAGCTGGGGATGGGAAAATATTCTATTTCATAATAATGCCTGAATTGGATATCGAAACCAACTCTCAATTTGTCCGAAGGCGAGGCGTTGAGCAATAAATAACTATGATTTGAGCTAAACGTGGGCTCGTCAACTTCACGTTGTGTTGAACTGTTTTCGCTATCACCAATAGATTGTTCGTACATAAAATCCAAATAAAGCTTGAGGTTGAACTTTTGTTTTAACTCACTTAACAGCTTTTGAGTATCAGAGCTGCCTTCTGCGCTGTCATCATCATTAAAATCGGCCTCCTGTTCATTTTCTTGTGCTCTTGCCTGGTTATTCCCAAATAGTATGGTTGTTTCCATCAACAAAATGAAAACAAATATCAAACCAATTAACCATAACAACTTTTTCATCTAATTTTATCTTCCTTTCCGGTAGATTTTGGATTGACACTACTTAATTTTATAAAGCCTTAAGAAAGAATTTCCTGTAATTGAAGTTCAGAAAATAATTCTACAAAAAAATATTTCAAAATCGTAATGGAGGGCATGCTAAGAGCATGCCTCCAGTGTTATCCTAAGAAAATTATTCTTGTAAATAACCGCACACGGTTCGCAGCCGGGCAATTAGAAATTTGCGAATTTATCCTTTTAAAAAGATATGCTTGTTTAGCTGCAATCTCAGCTGCATACCATCAGGTACCTAAAAAAAATTATGTCTGACAAGATCATGTATTGAGAAGTCATTGAGTGAGCTGGATGTTTTGGGCCGATGCACCCTGAATATGAGAATCTGTAAAGGATCGTTTTTTATATAAACATCTTTTTGGTAATTTTCAATAGTTATTTTTTTGGAATTTTGGGACAACCTTTTGATTATAAAGGAGCTGCCATTTCCGGTACAAGGTTCTAACGCCAAGGCGGCATTGCTGTATCAGGATCGCGCAAAACAACGGTTCGATCCGCCACTTCTACCGTCATGACGATATAGCGCTCAATATCATCGCAGTTTACAATGTAGCCCGCTACGATAATTGTCTCACCTATAGATGGGCGATCAATTCCCAGGGATTTCCAGTACCAAAACGGTCCAAAATCTTAAACTATAACCGAATCGTCGCCATCTCCAGCGCCTTTTCCATTGCCGGCAAAACTCATGCCGGTAATTAGTACTATCACTGCCAGACCCGTTAAACTGTATTTTGCTAATTGTTTCATTTTGATACTAATTTCTTTTTTTTTGTTGGTTCCAGCCCGGCTTTATAATGCCGGACCGAGTAATGCGTTGCCCGACAGGCCTTGCAGTGACTGCTCCCCCGACTTCGTGAACGAAGGCGGGGGAGCAGTCATCTTCTGAATATATTAACCAGGCAATTATTCGTGTCAGAAACAAGCATAGCATGAAACTACAGACCCAAGAATGCTGCAACCAAAAACATAAGAGCAATTGCGATGACATGTTGTACAACTTCGCAAAGCAGGCAAGAGTTACAAAGAAAGTTTCAAAAGGAAGGTAAAAAAACGATTGCCGGTAAAACCCCCGATCAGCTCAAATTCCCCTTTGCGCTTTGGGTCCGCACAGATGTGCACCAACTGGTCAAACAGCTTTTTTTCGATCGGCATACCTATTCGTACTGCAGGTGAGTACCTTAGGGTCGCGCAACACCACAAAAAAAATGAGCTATTTTTTTTGCCGTTATACCTGCCAAATCCCGATCCGGGCGAATATTTAAATTGTGATCTGAAGGCAGGTGTTCATTCTGGTGTACCAGCTCGGTTCAAGGGGTAACTAAAAAGCAAGGCGATATCTCATTTTCGCATGCTTCAAAAAAAACCGGCGGAGTCAAAAAATACTTTAAGCATTCAAAAATTGCTGAGGCAACATAGTTGGCAAAATTAATTGCCGAGTAAATAGTGTTGATTTTGATTCGCTGATCGAAGTATACTGTAATATCATTTATCATACGGCAATGCCGTACAAATGCAGACAGGGGGCCAAATGAAAGTCACATATGACATAGACAGCCATATGATGGACAATAGAGACCGGTTCCAAAATGATTTTTTCGATCGGTTTAACCTGCGGCACGCTCCTGAACCTTTACAATTGAATGGAAATATTTCGAAGAACTATTTGTTCCCAACCTTTTATAGCGATGTGACGTGCGCCATCGGTATTTTTTTATGCTCATATAAAAAAGCACAGCGTCTTGTAAGCAAAACCTTTGGCCCAAAAGTCAAGCCGGTAAAAATGACCAGGCAAAGATCATTGGTAGCATTTTCCTGTTATGAGTATAAAAATGTCATGAATGTGAAGCCCTACAATGAAATTGCCATGACCATACCTGTCATGGTTGACTCAATCGTTAACATACCGTTGCTTCCCATGATTATGGATAAGATGTTTAAAAAATTCGGCTACTATGTTTTTAGTATGCCGGTCACCTCAAAGGAAAATCAGATCAGGGGAAATAAATTATGGGGATTGCCAAAGCTGACACAGGATATCGATATTTGGGAGGAAAATGGCGACTGCGTGACCGTTGCCAAAAAGACATCCGGCGAGCCCTATTTTAAGCTTAGAGTTCCTATGACGGGAAGTAAAACTGAATTTGACGTGACATCCAATCTGTATAGCAGGCTCAATGGCGAGTTATTGCAAAGTGAAACCAATTTTAAGGCCACCTTTTATGTAAAAAAATACATGAAGCTTCTTTTTGGAAAAACACAAGTGCCGGATCGTACATACTTGGTTCTGGGAGATACTCCATCGGCACAGGTGCTCAAAGATCTTGAAATAGAAGCCCATCCCTTTCAGTTACGATATGCAAAACATATGAACAGCTGTTTCGAATTGCCAAACGCAGACTTTAAATCACCGATACAATTACCGGAGTAAATATCATCATGAAAGATAATCCAATCATTGTATTCTTCGGTGCAGGCTCTGTGGGGGCATCAATAGGCGCCTGGACAGCCGCCCATCATAAAAATACTTATTTTCTGGATGTTGGAAAAGTTGCAAAGCGGCTGGAACGAACCGGAATTACCCATTATAAAGGGGATCAGAGGAACCGGAAAGAAAATATTAAAGTTAACGTCATTAAGGATTTATCGGAAATTCCGACTCCCGATATCATCGCTGTTGCGGTAAAAAACTACAGTCTTGATGCAGTATCAAAATTGATTAAAGACAAGACCGGGGACAAACCGGTCATTATTGGTATGCAGAACGGAATTGAAAATCAGAAAATACTGCCCAGGTATTTTTCAAAAATCATTTATTGCGTTATCTGTTTCAATGCATGGCTCGATCGGTCCGGCGTTGTGGGATATCAAAAAAAAGGCCCGCTTGTACTTGGCACGGTGAACAATGAACTGCAATTTGAAATGGCTTTCATAAGAAATCTCTTCAACAAAGGTGTGGAAACAGTAGTGACCATGCATTTAAACAGCGCGGTGCATTCAAAAATGATCATCAACCTTACAAATTCCTTAACAACGTTGGCTGGGCATACGTATAGGAAAATATCCGATCAAAGGTTGTTTCAGAAATTATTGGCGAATTTAACATATGAAGGCGTGAAAATCGTCAAAGCGGCCGGTTATGACGAATGCAAACTCGGGGACATGCCTTCATGGCGGCTGATTCAGGCAAGCGCGAGGTTACCGCAGTTTATAACGAAAATACCTTTTAAAAAAAATGTAAAAAAGATGGTGATCAGCAGTATGGCTCAGGATATACTGCAAAGAGGCGCCTGTGAATCGGAGCTTGAGACGTTAAACGGGTATTTTATTGATCTTGCCGAAAAGCACAACATTGAGATTCCATATAACAAGACCATATATAATCTGTGCAAGGATGAGTTCAGCAAATCAGATTTCAAGCCGTGGGATGTGAAAGATATATGGGCAAAAGTTGAACAAAATATTTTGCAAAATTGAAAAAGACCCTTACAAAAAGGCCGCTTGCAGGTTAATCCCAAAAGCGGCCTTTTTTTTATCTTCTAATTTTTTTTAAAAATTGGATGATTCCGGGTGAAAAACATCAACATCTTTTAAGTCTTCACCAAGGTAGGCGCGTTCATTGGGGCCCAGAATTCCCAGGGAAAGACACAAAAGTGTCCAAATATGAACCGTTTCCCAGGGATGATTGCGCACATCGGAAAGATCATGCACCTGGGCGTGGCAGTTATGACATGGTGTGATGCAATATTTTGCGCCGGTAGCAAGAATTTGTTCCGCTTTGATCCGGCCGTACTCACGGCGTTGGTCCGGAAAACCTGATTGCAGGAAACCGCCTCCGCCGCCACAACAAAAATTGTTAGACCGATTGGGATACATTTCGACAAAATTTTCTTCGCCGATAATCGCCTTTACAACATATCGGAGATCTTCAGCCACTGGGTCGCCGTATGATTTACGAACCAACTGGCATGGGTCCTGTACGGTAAACTTGATCTGACGTTCTTTGTTCCACTCTGTGCTGGGTTTGAGTTTGCCCTCGCGAATCCACTGTGCGTAGAGCTGGATGATGGATTGGATTTCAAAGTTGGCTTTAATTTTAAATTTTTGCAGTCCAAACCTGACTGCGAACAGTTCGTGCCCTCATTCCGTATTGAGCCAGACTTTGCAGCCCAAGTCCTCCACAGCCTTTGCCTTGGTTTCGACGATTTTACGCCAGCCATCATCATCGGCCATGAACATACAATAGTTTTCAGCGGCCCAGCCTTTTGTGCCATAGGTCCAGTCGGCCCCGACGAGGTGCAGAATTTTCCACAAAGGCACCATCTCATCGGGTTCGGTTACTGGCTCGCGGGAGTTTTGATTTAGATAGTAAGTTACATTCTTTTTATTGACTGGCGCTAGCATTTTAGCAAATTCGGGCTGTGCTTCCTGATACTCCTCAAGCACATCCTCCACCACGAATTGAAAATCCTCTTCTGTCGCACCCATTGCACTGCAGGTATCGTTACGCAAAGCGATGTCGCAGGAACCGAGGATACCTTTGGGCCGTTTATCACGCGGCCAGCTTTGACGCGCGAAATAAACCAGTTGCGGGATATTGATTTTCATGGGACAAACATAAATGCAGCGCTGACACATACTGCACATCCAAGACCACGGCGTGGATGTGATTTCTTCGTCCATACCTAAGGCGGCCATTCGCAGGAATTTGCGCGGGTCCATGCCTTCGAGACCAGTAGCCGGGCAACCGGATGAACAGGCGCCACAGGTAAGACACAGGTTCAGGTTGCCGCCTTCGGGAAGCATTTCCTTAACCTTGTCTATGAAGGTACTCTGCTTTTTGCCGCCAAGTTTGATAGCTTGTTCAGCCATATATTAGCCCTCCAATGTTAGTAATAAAGAATCACCACCTGATTCTATAATTTCAGTAGGCTGTGCCCATTCAGAAATGACGGTTTGCTCTTTATCTAAAGTTCGGCTCAAAATTATGTCCCCGCAAGATTACCCCTTGAGCCGGGGGGAAAATTTTTTGCACGCCTTGATCTCGAACAAATTAACGCCTCATCCGCCATTTTTGGTTGGACACGAGTTTGTGTTCCTCGGTCCAGCCGATTTGCCCTGTTAAATTTGAGAGTTCGGCCGCTTCTCTTATTTGTTCCGTTTAAATGCCGGGGTAATAATTCAAAGCCAAACTCCCGCCGCTAAAATTAGGACAATTGCCTTCCTTACCTAATATAAAAAATATCACTTAAGCGAATTACGAGCTTTGTGTCAATAAAAAGCTCGCGCCAAATAAAAAGATTAATGCTGAAAATGTGTGTTTTTTTCTGACATAGTAACGCAAATTTAAAAAAAGGCGGTGTGTGTGTGTAATGCAAAAATGAATAGCACTTCATTTCTCCAACTAAAATTTCAATCATACAGGTAATCGTCAAAATTTTATATTTAATATAATATTAATGATATAAATCAAACTTTTTTTGCTTCAAGGAAATTCGGGTTTATTTTTCTTGACAGAATAAGAAAGGATTTGATAGATGAATGAGTATTCATTCATTGGTTAAACATGAGCTATAAAGAAGGAATGATATGTTGATGAAGAGGAATTCCGAAAAATACCATACTATCTTGGAAGCTGCGATTAAGGTTTTTGCTGAACAGGGGTTTCACCAGTCTACGGTTGCTCAAATCGCAAAGGAAGCTGGTGTGGCTGATGGTACGATTTATCTGTATTTTAAGAATAAGGACGATATTCTTGTTCAATTCTATGATTATAAAACAAAGCAAGTATTTAAAAAATTTAGAGATGCTGTCAATAAAGCTGATACCGCCATTACAAAGTTACAAAATTTGATTCGCGCACATTTAGAGGCGTTTCAAAAAGAACCCTACATGGCCATGGTTTATCAGGTGGAAACACGCCAGCAAAGACGCTTGGCTGAACAACCTATTAAAGAGATGTCTCAGATGTATCGCGATATTATTGCGGAGGTCGTTGAGCAGGGCCAGGAAGAGGGGACCATCAGGCGAAATCTATATATGGGAATGGTCAAACGGCTTATCAATGGAGCCGTGGATGAAGTTATCAATGCCTGGATTCATACTGGCCGGGCATACGACCTTGTCTCGATGACAGATTCTTTGGTCGAACTTTTTATTAATGGCATCGGATCGGCGCAGATCCGGCCGCAACACTAATAACAGGGCATCACACCGATGTGTGATGGCGATCAGAAGGGAGTGGCAATTATGGCGCAAGTCATTGCAGATCGCAGGGATGTTGATTTTGTTTTGTTCGAACAACTTGATGTCGAACAACTTACACAGTTCGGGAAATTTGAAGAGTTTAACCGTAAAACAATCGATATGGTGATTTCTGAAGCACGTAATCTGGCCGTAAAGGAAATCCTGCCCACCCAACAAGACGGAGATAGTCAGGGCTGTAAATTTGAAAATGGAATTGTAAAGGTACCGGAGAGCTTTCACCGGGCTTATAAGCATTTTATCGAGGGCGAATGGCTGGCTCTGCCGGAGGACCCGGAATATGGCGGTCAAGGTATGCCGCGCACGGTTGCTTTGGCAACCAGTGATTTTTTCAATGGCGCCAATTATTCATTCATGATGTACCCTGGTCTGACTCATGGAGCTGCGTTGCTGGTGGAGGCGTTTGGGACAAAAAAACTCAAGGATTTGTTTCTAAAAAACATGTTCACCGGAACCTGGACCGGTACAATGCTGTTAACAGAACCCGAAGCGGGTTCGGATTTGGGGCGTTTGACAACTACGGCCGTAAAAAATGAGGATGGAACCTATTCTATCACCGGCAACAAGATTTTTATTTCATCCGGCGAGCATAATCTTTCCGAAAATATCATTCATCCGGTATTGGCGAGAATCGAAGGCGCTCCCGAGGGAACAAAGGGTATTTCATTGTTTCTGGTTCCCAAGGTTTGGGTTAAAGATAACGGCGCCCTGGGTGGTTTTAACGATGTGATTTGCACCGGCATCGAGGAAAAAATGGGAATCCATGGCAATTCTACCTGTTCGCTGACTTTGGGTGGCAAGGGCCAATGTAGGGGATATTTGCTTGGTGAAGAAAATAAAGGGATGAGGGCGATGTTCCTGATGATGAACGAAGCCCGGTTGCTGGTGGGAATGCAGGCGTTATCGTGCGCCAGCGCGTCTTATATTAACGCGATCAATTACGCACGTGAAAGGATTCAAGGGCGGCACCTGCTGAAGGTAATGCAACCTGACGCGCCTTCGGTTCCAATTATACAGCATCCGGACGTACGCCGTATGCTCATCAACATGAAAGCTTACGTGGAGGGCATGCGCAGTCTGCTTTACTATGTCGGACTGTTGACGGATAAGGCGGCCCAGACGGACAATGAACAAGAACGCGTTAAATACCAGGGAATGATTGATCTGTTGATTCCCATCGCTAAGGGGTATGTAACGGATCGGTCCCATGATGTATGCAATAACGGAATGCAGGTTTACGGCGGATATGGATATATCCGCGAATATCCCCAGGAGCAGTTGGTGCGGGATTGCCGCATTACCATGATTTATGAGGGCACCAACGGTATTCAGGCCATGGATTTGCTGGGCCGTAAGCTGGGGCTCAACCAAGGCAAGCCCATTATGGACCTGATGGGTGAGGTGCAGACAACAATCGCCAAGGCAAAAGAGTTTGAAACACTGAAACCTTTGGCCAAAGATTTGGAAAAAGCGTTGAACCGGTTGGCGGAAGTAGCCATGACATTAGGCGCTTCGGCCATGTCTGCCAAGGCTTTGAACGCGTTTTCCTTTGCAGTTCCTTTCATGGAGGCTTCCGGCGATGTGGTAATGGCTTGGATGCTATTATGGCGGGCGGCGATTGCCAGACAAAAGCTGGAAGGCAAAGCCAAGAAAAAAGATCAAAAATTTTATGAAGGGCAAATAAAGAGCGCTGAATATTTTATTCAATCCATAATACCCGTCACCATGGGAAAAATGGACGCGATCATGATCAGTTCGCCCAGTATTGTGCAAATCGAAGAAGACAGTTTTGGCGGCAAGTAATATCCATTGACGCTATAATTTAAATAGTGTCGCCCATCCATAAATGGCTAATTAGCCCGATATCTCAAGGGCATGCAAGATACTAATATTTTAATATTAAGCCGGATATGGACTCGTTTTCACGGTGCGTCAATGGGTGCATACTCAAAGTTGTTTGCCCATTGACGCAACAGGACGAAAACGGATTCAACAGGCCATATAAAGATCAAGGCAAGCAAGATTGGATCATTTGTTTCTTCCACGGCCCGTAAGTTGTGCTAAAAAATTATATCCTCGCAATATCAACCCTTGAGCATATGAATCCGGCGCCTGAGGTAAAATTTTTCGCAGGCCTTGATCTCGAACATATTTTTCTATTTCGCCGATGGATACTAAATAGCAGGCAAAAACCGCAAATCCATCAGGATTTGCGGTTTCAGGCGATTGCAAGCCGCAAAAGCCTTTGGGTTTGGGTGTATGAAACAATCCGTTTTTAAATCACTTCTTTTTTAACTTCGCCATTGCGCAGGTCCTTTTTAAGCACTTTTCCCACATTGGTTTTTGGCAGTTCCTTTCTAAATTCAATGTGGGCGGGCCATTTATATTTGGCCAGCTTATCGGAACAAAATGAAATCATTTCCTCTTCGGTGGCTGTTTCACCGGATTTGAGCACAATAAACACCTTGACGGCCTCACCTCGCTTGGGGTGGGGGACACCGATAGCGCAGGCTTCGAGAACCTTGGGGTGTTCGAAATAAATTTCCTCTATATCTCTGGGATAAATATTATAACCGCTGGAGATTATTATATCTTTTTTACGGTCTACGATATAAAAATACCCGTCTTTATCCATGCAGGCGATATCGCCCGTATGCAGCCAGCCGCCGGTCAGAGTATCGTCAGTCTCATCGGGCCGGTTCAAGTACCCTTTCATCACCTGGGGGCCCTTGACGAGCAATTCGCCTGCTTGACCTGCGGGCAAATCCGTTTGCCCGTCGTTCAAGTCAACGATGCGGCAAAGGGTATCGCTGATTGGAAACCCGATGCTACCGGCTTTACGCTTGACGTTGTTGCCAAAAGGATTGATGTGCGTCACCGGCGAAGTTTCCGTCAAGCCGTAGCCTTCAACGATAACAGCTCCGGTATGCGCCTCAAATTTTTTGATGACTTCAACGGGCAGCGGAGCACTTCCCGAAAAGCAGCCGGTAATAGAAGAAAGGTCGGTTTTATCAATATCCGGATGCTGGAGAATGCCGATATACATGGTGGGAACCAGGGGGGCAAAGGTGACCTTGTGCTTGGTGATGGCTTTCAATAGCTGAGGGGGCTGAGGTTTGGGCACCAGGATGTTATTCCAGCCAAGATAGATGGCCAGGTTCATTGAGGTTGTTAAACCGAAAACATGGAAAAAAGGCAATGCTCCCAGCATAATATGATCAGATCCGAATCCGGGAAACCAGGCTGCTATTTGCTGAACCTGTTTGCTCAAGTTTCCATGGGTGAGAATGGCTCCTTTGCTTGTACCGGTGGTCCCGCCTGTATATTGATACATGGCTACATCGTCAAATGTTAGTTGCGATGACGGGCAAGCTTGCCGGGGCGTTTTGCGCATCAGGGATTTCCATTTAAAAACATCCTTGGCCGGCTTTATGGAAGCGGCCAGTTTTTTCTTTTTGGCTATCAACGGAAACAAGAGATTTTTTGGAAACGGCAAATAGTCTCCAATGCTTGTATAGATTATTTTCTCTATCTTTGTTTTAGGCCGCAGATCAATCATCCGGTTTCCAAGCAAATCCAGTGTAATCAGTATTTTTGCACCCGAGTCGTTGAACTGGTGTTCCAATTCGCGGTCAGAATACAGCGGATTGTTCATTACGGCGATGGCGCCGATTTTGAGGGTGGCGTAATATGCAGCCACACAGGCAATTGTATTGGGCAGCAAAATGGCCACCGCGTCTTTTCGCCGGACACCGAATTCGTGCAGCCAGGCCCCAAACCTGTTTATCATGATCTGGAGCTGAAGGTAGCTCACATTATAGCCTTGGAAAACAAGTGCAGTTTTATCCGGGAATTGTTTTGCAGACCGGTCTAAAATATCCGGCAGGCAAATCGCCTCATAATCGGCTTTTGCCGGAACACCTTTTTGATAAAAGTTTGACCAAAGCTCAGGATTGTAAATCGATGTGGATGACACAGTCACCTCCTGCGTTAGTGAGTGTGAATTATATGCAAAATAGCTCAGTTTCTAAAGGGTTATACTCGCTGATCAAGTTTTTTGCTAAGTACCTGAATTTATAAGATCTGAAAAATTACCCATCGCTTTGTTTTAATAATATCAAGGTATTACATGACTTTTTTACACATAGTGACGGAAAAACTTGATCATCGAGTTATAAGGTTTTAGAACAAGCAAACTATCCAATCTTTGTGTTGATCGTGTCCGCCAGCGAAATGGCCGGTTTCCCGGGCATCTTAACTTGTGCTTGGAATTTATCCACGGAATATTAAGTTTATTCCTGTGGTAAAGGGCGTGCAAGCTTCGCATCATCGCGTCTTGCATATCTTTGGATTTGTTTTTGCCCTGTTGTGTCAATAAGCGCGGACACAGAGCATATCTTTATTGCCGTTGCTTGACAACGGATAAAAATCCGCTTCAATATCAGTCGGCTTGCAATTTTCAAGACTTTGAAAACCAAATCCAAATCCGGCGAAATATCGGATAATTTTCATCTTTCACAACCCTTGGTGTAAATCGGAATAGATATTTTTTCAGGAAATTAAATTCCTCAAATCCTTTAAAGGAGAAAATATGAGTTTGTCAAGAAATTCATCTGATTATTTGAAATATGGTTAAAAATGTGATTAATTGCTTAATTTGATAATCGCGCGTTAATTTCCTATTGACAGCGTTGACACAGGTTAGTAAGTGAATGAATATTCATTCATTATTTATTAGGATAAAGCAAAAGGAAGCACACTATGGAGATTACATTGACGCCTCCGGCGAAAACATTCTTTGCCTTGATTCCGGCCTCAGTGATTTATTCACTTATTCCAATCATCGGAATTTCCATTTTCATCTACATGATGGTCATCCGTCTCAGACCGCTTCAAAAAGCTGCGCCCGACGTCCGCTTTAATAACATGCGTGACAGGATGTACCAGCTAATAAAAATCTGGCTGCTCCAATACCGGCAACCAAGGTATATGCTGGCTGGGGTGTTGCACATTCTGCTTTTTGCCGGATTTCTGGTCCTGGGATTAAGGTCTCTGGAGCTGATCTTTGTGGGGATTATTCCTAATTTTGTCCTGCCGGGCCTTGGCGGGGCGGCAGGAAAAATATATGGATTTTTAAGGAGCTATGCAGCCACATGGGTGTTAATGGTAGCGTTGATTGCCATGGTGCGGCGGGGTATTTGCAAGCCGGCCAGGTATGAGGTGCCCGAAAAATATGGCAAATCCCATACCGGAGAAGCCGTATTCGTTTTATTCATGATTTGTATATTAGTTATATCCGAAAGCATTTTCGAAGCGAGCCTGGCGGCGGCTCAAACCCAAAATAATTTACATGCTCATTTTTTGCCTCCTGTGACGCTGCCGTGGTTTTTTAAGGCCTGGATGGCCAATGCGTCAATGCCAACGCTGGAATGGCTCCATGGGCTATCCTATTTTATGCATGAAGTGACTTTTTTCACCTTTTTGTGTTTTTTGCCCTTGGGCAAACATTTCCATGTGGTCACATCGCTTTTCAATGTTATGTTCATGCGTCTTGAGCGCGGTGGCGTCAAACCGGTTAAACACGGAATCAGTGATGAAAAACTTGATGATCTGGAATCCTTTGGTGTTAAAAAAATTGAGGATTTTACCTGGAAGCATATTCTGGATTTCTATTCATGCGCTGATTGTGGCCGCTGCTCGGACAACTGTCCCGCGAATGCCGCAGGACGCCCCCTTTCTCCACGGTTTATATCCATCAAAGGCCGTGATGTGATTTTTAAAAAATATCCGTTACTGGGAAAATCCAGCGGCAATGGCGGGCAACCGTTGATCGGTAAAACCTATGAAGAAGATGAAATTTGGTCTTGCACCACTTGCGGCGCATGTGAACAAGAGTGCCCTCTTGGAATTGAATATATCGATAAAATTGTGGATTTGCGGCGCGGTATGGTAGACGAGGGGCTGGTGCCGCAGTCTTTGCAAAAACCGCTCAGAGCTCTTGAAAAGCGCGGTAATCCCTGGGGCAAACTTGAAAAGAAGCGCATTGAATGGACCAAGGATCTCGATGAGCAGATCGAAATTAAAGAGCTTGGCAAAAAAGCCGGGGCCAAGACACTTTTCTTTGTTGACAGCATTACCTCGTACGATGATCGCATGCAGTCCATTGCCCGGTCCACGGCAAAATTACTGAATCATTACGGGGCCGATTTCGGAATTTTAGGAAAGGCTGAAAAAGACAGCGGCCATGAGGTTCGCCGGTTTGGCGAGGAAATGTTGTTTCAGGACCTGCGCGATCAGAACACCGAAGCCATCCTGGCTTCCGGCGCATCCTGCATCGTTACTTCGGACCCGCATACATACAATGCCCTTAAAAATGATTATTCCGGGTTACCGAAGGTCGAGCACATCAGTCAGTTTCTGATGCACCAGCTCCGTGCCGGCGCCTTGGATCTGAAACCCGTTGAAGATGCCGCAAAAGTGTATGCCTATCATGATCCATGCTATCTGGGCCGCCACAATGCGGTTTATGACGATCCCAGAAACGTTCTGGACGCCATACCGGATTTAAAAAGGGTGGATATGATGCGCAGCCGTGACCGGTCCTTTTGCTGCGGCGGCGGTGGCTTGATGCTGTTTTATGAACCCGAGGAAGAACAACGCATGGGCGTGCTGCGCGTGAAAATGGCTGCCGAAGCTGGCGCAAATGTTATTGTCACGGCATGTCCTTTTTGCCTGGTGAATATGGAAGATGCGATAAAGGTGGCGGGCCTTGAAGGCCAGATGGAAGCCATCGATTTGGCGGAGCTGGTTGCGGCTCATATTAAGTAGGATCCATTGGGCAAGTATGCCAATCTAAGGATAAATCCTGAAAGATTGCATCAGATCCAAATGGCAAAAAAATTGACAGAATGGAAAAACACCGTTTCCACTCCGGTATAAGGGTCGTCTAAGGGTCTGATTACCGGTGTCTATGCGGTGTTTCATATTGATGAATTCACATTCCATAAACCTATATAGAGGTTGAGGGAGGTACGTCATGGAAATTTTGGTATGTGTGAAAAGGGTTCCGGATACCGCTGAAAATGAAATTGAAATCAATAGCGACGGAACCGACATTGATCGGGATGATTTGGTATATTCGGTCAACGAATGGGATAATTACGCCGTTGAAGAGGCAATTCAGATTCGCGATAAGGTTGGCGGAACGGTTACCGTTGTTACCGTTGGCGATGACGAGTCCGAGGAAGTTTTGAGACGTGAAATGGCCATGGGAGCTGATAAAGGAATCTTGCTCTCAGATGGTGCCTTCGAAGGATCGGACGGATTCGGGATTGCCTCCATTCTTAAAGCCGCAGCCGGTAAAGGCAATTACGATTTGATCCTGACCGGCGCTCAGGCTGACGATGGCGCTGCTCAGATAGGCGGCATGCTTGCAGCCATGCTGGACAGACCCTATGCATCCCTTGTCAATTCTATAGAGGTTGTTGATGACAAAACAATGAAAATCGGAAGGGAAATCGAGGGTGGCAACCAGGAAATGAGTGAAATTCAAATGCCTTGCGTACTTTCGATCCAGACAGGCATCAATGAGCCACGATATGTCGGCATTCGCGGTATCCGCAAGGTGGCCTCGGTTGATATTCCGGTACATGGAGCCGCAGATTTGGCAGTGGACGCCTCTGCCGCGGGAAGCGCCGGAGCCAAAGTAAAGCGTCTTGATTATTTTGTGCCTGAATTGGGTGAAGGCGCTGAAATGCTTGAAGGCGGCATGGAAGAAAAAATCGACAAGCTGGTTGAACTTTTAAAAGCTAAAGGAGGGCTGAAATAATGGCTCAACTGTTTACATATATTGTTCACAAGGGCGGCCTCGTTGACGATACTGCCGCTGAACTTGCTCTGGCGGCGCAAAAAATCGGTTCCGGAGCATCCGTGACAGCCATCGTAACCGGAACAGGGGCGGATTTAGACGCTGTTTGCCAGCAAGCCTCCAAGTTTTATTCCCAAATATGGAAATTCGATCATGCCGATTTAGCTTATCCCAACGCCGAGGCGATTCGTAAGCTCTTGGTTCAGTTACTGCCTTCAGATGGTATTTTTTTGCTTCCTCACGATACCTTTGGAATGGATTTGGGGCCTGGCCTGGCGGTGAAGTTAAAATCCGCTTACACGGCTGATATTATTGGTATCGATGCTGTTGAAGAGGGCAATTTGAAAATCGTCCGGCAGGAGTTTGCCGGTATGGCGTATACGCATGTAAGTGTTGACATCAGCGATGGAGTTGTATTAACTTTTCGTCCCGGCTCTTTCCAGTCCGAAGGTCAAGGAGCAGTTAATGGGCAAATTGTGGATAAGTCCAGTGAAATCGGCGAATTAAATGTCAACCGCCGTTTTATTGAAATTGTGGAAGCTGAAACAGGGGATGTGGATATTACCAAAGCTGACGTGCTTGTTTCCATCGGGCGTGGTATTGAAGATCAAGATAATGTTGAAGTTGCTGAAGAGTTGGCCGAAGCTATGGGCGCAGTAGTTGCTTGTTCCCGGCCCATCGTGGATGCCAAATGGCTGGAGAAGTCCCGTCAAGTGGGTACTTCCGGACAAACGGTTAAACCCAAGGTCTACATGGCGCTTGGTATCAGTGGCTCATTCCAGCATATGGGCGGTATAAAAGGGTCCCCTTTCATTGTTGCCGTCAATAAGAACGCAAAAGCACCTATTTTCCAGGTGGCTGATGTGGGCATTGTAGAAGATATGCTTGAATTTATGCCCGAATTGACCGAAAAAATCGAATCGGCCTGAAAAGGTTAGCAAAAATAGATTTAATGCCGGCGGGCCCGGACTTTTAAGTTTCCGCCGGTATTAAACCCATTTCCGGGTATGCGAGAAGATTTTTCCGGAACTCTCAAAACTCCCGCCTTGCTTAACGCCTCTTGTAAGCCTTACTATTTGCTTGCAAACTTAAACGACTCATTCCAATGTTATTTGGACTGAATTAGCGGACAGGCTTCTGCAAATGCCTTTTTCTAACAAAAAAAAGATTTTTTTGGCTGCTCTGCCGCTTTGTGTATTGATCATTGTTCTGGCTCTGGCTGCCGCTTTTTTCCTCAATAGCGATTCAGCACGCCTTAAGGTTTTGAATCTTATTAACAATCAGATACAGGGCCGAATCGAAGCCGAGGATCACCATATTTCGCTTTTACGCGGTCATATCCAACTTGAGGGAATTTACGTTAAAAGCGCTGATGGTGAAACTTTGGCCCATGTTAAGGCTTTTGAAACCAGCGTTTCCTGGGCTGCCCTGGTTAGAAAAATAATTTTTATCCCGCAACTGCGCGTGGACAATCCCTCCTTACTTCTAAAAATGGATGACCAAAACCAGTTGTCCCTGGTTCAAGCTTTATCGCCTTCTTCCGTAAAGACTATGGACAAAAGCGAATCCAAACCTTTTACCTGGCAGGTGATCCTGGATCGGATGAAGATCATCAATGCCTCGATTATTTTTACACAACCCTCAAAACAAATTGACGTACGGGCCGTTGGCTTGAACGTGGCAGCCGGTTTTAATCTTAAAGAGATGAACGGCTCTATAAAAATGATGCTGGACCGCTTAGCCACGCAAACCGCGAAGATTAACAACTCTGTCCGGGAACTTAGCTTAGAAGCAGCCTACACGGAAAAGGCAAGCCGGCCTATCCATGTGAGCTTGAAAACAAAGGGCTCAGGAGCACAATTCAGCGGCAAGGTTTTTAGCCTCAAAAACCGGTTGAATGTTCAGGGCCTTTTAAAATGGGCCTTATCACTATCCGAACTAAAGCCGTGGATGGCTATCCCCGGAGAAACAAAGGGTTTGTTGACCGGACAACTGGACATAAAGGGACCTGTGGATGACCCTGAGGCGGTCTTGGAACTGGCTATGAGCGAAGGGCAATTTGTTAATGTGCCCGTCAGCGATTTGAAAAACACGATAGAACTCAAACAAAGGAAAATCACCTTATCACAACTGCACGCAAACACGGGCTATGGGCGAGTCGATTTGAAAGGAAGTGCTGATCTGAGTTCAATTTTTGCTCAAAATTTCAGCCGGCAAACAGCAGGCTGGGAAAAACTCAGTTACGAATTCACCCTCAATGGCCGCGAAGTGCAACCACATAACTGGCCAGGTATGAAAATACCGGTCAATGCAACCTTGCAATTGGATGCACGGATCAAAGGCTCCGGCATTAGTCCCGATGGAGTCAAGGGCCAAGGCCATATCCAAATGGCGGCGGATTTTTCCGGCGCAAAGGGCGCTAAAAAATCCGGTAAGGCCAATTTGGAAACCCGGATGAACTGGTTAGGCCAAAAAGCATCGATATCCGGATTTGTGCTGACAGCCGGTGCTAACAAGCTCAATCTTAACGGTGATATCGATGCAAAAAGCCGTAAAATTAATATAAAGGGCAATCTTGATGCTCCTGAACCCGAGTTGTTTGGCCAGCTTTTGGGCGTTGGCGTACCCTCGGGCAAACTCCAGGCTAAATTGGATTGTTCCGGCTCCTGGCTACAACCCGTGGTCAAAGCCCAAGTACTGGCCGAAGCAATGGAATACGAAAACTATTCGCTTGGCCGGTTTATTGTAGAAGCCGAACTCAATGATAAGGGAGTGTTGCATGTTCCCTTGTTAACCCTTGAAAATCAGGACAGCCTGGTTCAGGGCAGCGGCAGTATGAGCCTTTTCAAATCCGGTGGCGGGATACTTTCCGATCCCAATGTATCCGCACAGGTTAAATTTGATCACGTGCAGGCATCGGACTTCGGATTTGATGCCCAATGGGACACCGATATCAGCGCCAAAGCGACCGTCACCGGCACCCTGAAAAAAATCAAGGCCCGCATGGATTTAAAAAACAGCCATCTGACCTGGCGGAATCTGGAATATCAGGCCGACGGCGCCATTACCTGGAAAGATAATTTTTTAGATATCAACACGCTGAAAGTCGTCAAAGACAAGGCCAAACTGGATATCAAAGGCGGCGTTGATATGAATGATGCCAGGACCGGGAAAATGGCCTCCCAGCCAAAAATAAACGCCGATATTCGCCTGAATTCCATTTCACTTGCTGATTTTCATAAAAATATATCAGGTCTTGTAAATGGTAAGGCGCATATCCAGGGCCGGCTACCGGCGCTCAAAGCCGATTTAAACCTGCAAGCCGGTGATATTCAGGCTTGGGGGCAAAAAATCCAGGGCACTTCAATCCAGGCCCGTTTTCAAGATCAAACCGTTTATTTGGACGAACTCAAGGCCGTTTTGGATGGAAAGAATCCCATACGCGCCTCAGGCTGGTATAGCCTTGATGAACGGTTTGAGGTGGCTGTGAAAGGCAAGGGTATTGATTTGAAAAAGATCCAATCCCTGCAGAAAGCCTATCCCGCCGGCGGTGCTCTGAACATTCAGGCCAATGGTAAGGGGTCGTTAAAATCTCCTGATTTCAATTGTAATGTGACGGTTCAACGTCCGATGTTCAAAGACCAGGTTCTTGATGATTTTAAAATCACCGCCAAGCTCAAAGACAAGGACTTTGAAGTGGCTGCCAATTTGAATTTCGATTTAAACGCCAAAGGTTCTTTATCGAATAATCGTTTCGATGCCACGGCAAGCTTTGACAAGACCGACCTTACACCTTATCTGAGTTTTTTCAAAACGGTACCATTAACCGGCCAATGTTCGGGAAATATCAAAGCTTCCGGTAACTGGCTTGATCTTTTGTCCATCAAAGCGGATATTGCATTAAATGATACCCAATTGCTTCATCAGCAAGTCAATGTCGTTGGAATCAAAAAATTTTCAGCCCGGCTGGAAAATGGCTCCCTGAATTTGCCGTCAACACGTATCGCTTTGATGGATGACGGGTACCTGAACCTTCAAGCCCAAGGCCGGTTGCCTGAAAATATAAAGGCCGCAGCCCAAGGGCAACTGCCACTGGATACCCTGGCGCCGTTTACGGAAAAATTGGCGGAACCCACTGGGAAAATTGGGATAGATGCCCATATCAGCGGTGATTTGAGTAAGCCCAAGTGGCGGGTGAAATTGACCAGCGCTGACATAGGATTTCAACTGCCCGAATTTTATCAGACTGTATCAGAGCTGAACGGTCACATCTTTTTGACCCCCGAAGCCGTTTCCGTCAAAGAATTTAAGGGCAAAATGGATATCGGACAATTTTCTTTGGAAGGAGCCATAAGCCTTGCAGATCTGAAACCGGTTAACGGAAAACTGGTATTAGAAGCCATCTCTATTCCGGTGCAAGTGCCTGATTACATGGATTTGGTCCTCAGTGGCAAGCTTACCCTCAGCGGCGCCCGGAACAATGCCAAGTTGGAAGGCGCCCTGACACTATTGGAAGGCACCTACTTTAAGGATATGAGTTTAAATCCCTTGCCTATGTTTTCACGGAGAAAACGTAAACAAAGTGTTCATCTTCCCGTCAAGCAGCCCGACTGGATGAAGCATGTCCTTTTGGATGTTCATTTGGGTTACCGCAACTCTCTTCTGGTGGATAACAATATGGCGCAGTTGACAATTGTGCCCGATCTTCAGGTCAGCGGCTCCATTGCAAAGCCCGTACTCACCGGCCGGGCCAAGGTTGTGGAAGGCGAAATCATTTACCGGCAAAAATCCTTTGAAATTGAGCGTGGTGTGGTTGACTTTGTCAATCCTTACAAAATAGAGCCGGAATTGGATATCGAGAGTGTCGCGGAAATCCGGGACTGGGTAATCACCTTAACGATTTCAGGAACGCCGGATAAGCTCGCGTTAAAACTAGAGTCTGATCCTGCTGAGTCGGAGAATGACCTGCTTTCACTGATACTTCTTGGCCGCACGAATAGGGAAATGATGAGCGGCGAGGGCGGAGAAGGTCAAAATACCCAGCAAATGCTGGCCACCCTGGCTTCTTCTGCCTTGGGTGATGATTTTAAGGAAACCACAGGTATGGATATTCTTGAGGTTGAAACCGGGGCTCAAGACGATGATGATGACGAAGACCGTATCGAGCTGACTGTTGGCAAGAAATTGACCAGACGGCTAACGTTGAAGTACGCTATGGAATCCAGCCAGGGCGAAATGGTCCAGAAAGCCGTGTCGGAATACCGGTTTTTAGAACCTGTGATGGCTAATGGCTTTCAGGATTCCAAAGGCGGCTATGGTGGAGAACTTCTTTTCAGAATAGAATTTCGATGATCAAATTGAATTTTTTTCAAATTAAAACCGCATTTGGATTCATTTTCCCGGCAGCAGTGTTCATTCTGATTTTTATAGGTGCATGTCCGGCTTTATCAGGCAATCAGGATGTCTGGCGCAACGAACAGGACGCACCGGTAATTGAAGTCCTGAAGTTCAAGGTATTAAAAAAAGTCAGTGATAAATTTGATTGGAACAAATTTGCGCCAGCCGTCATGAATTTAAAAAAAGGTCAGCCTTTAACGCGCGCGGCTTATCTCAAATCTTTGGCAAGGCTTCAGGCTTTTGCAGAAGTAGAGTCATCTGTTTTCC
Source organism: Desulfobacteraceae bacterium (assembly GCA_024230435.1). Taxonomy (GTDB): domain Bacteria; phylum Desulfobacterota; class Desulfobacteria; order Desulfobacterales; family Desulfosarcinaceae; genus UBA2230. The sequence continues at coordinate 4,145 of JAAERL010000397.1, read as the reverse complement.
GGCAAGGAGAAAATGTTAGGATTTTATACCACATTTATCCTTATGATCGAATAAAAAATATTTCCATCTCAGGTAACTATCCCCTGTTTGAAGAAGAAGTCCTCAACGCGATTACCATCACTGTCGGCAATATCTATCTATCCGATAGCCTTGCGCGGCAGGAAGAGTTAGTAGCTCAAAAATATCGCCAGGAAGGCTATATTAACCCCCAGGTATCCATAGATGCCAAACAGGACCCGAAGGACGGGCATTACCGTCTTAAGATTTTCATTGACAAAGGGCTGTATTACATCCTGAGTAATGTTAAATTGAACGGCAACAAAAAGTTTCCTGATTTTGTGCTTCACGGAAAAATGAAAGCCTGGCGCAGCTCCATAGCCTTATTGCATAACAGCCGTTTTTTAGAAAAAGACATGAGAGAAGATATTCGCGATATAATCGCCTTTTATCGTAAAAAAGGCTATGCTGACATAAAAATCAATTATAATATCATTTATGATGATAACTCCCGCAAGGCCGCCGTTGATGTGCGGATTAATGAGGGGCCGCATTATCAGGTTGTGTTCAATGGCAATGAAGAAGTTTCGGATAGAATCTTGAAAAAAGAGTTGACCATTTTCGAAACAGGTAACAGGGGCCGTACAGGTGTGCGCCGCAGTGTACAAAATATCCGGCGCTACTATCAAGAGCAAGGTTTTATCGATGCAAAAATTCAACAGCGCAAAACTGCGCCCTCAACCCAAAAAGGTAAAAAGAAAGTTTATATAGATATTGAGGAAGGCAAGCAGTATTTCGTAAAAGATATGCGAATAAAAAACAATCATTTTTTGGATATTAAAACCTTGCAGGGCCAAATTCTTACCAAAGCCCGGAGCACACTGAAAAAAGGCCTCTACTCAGAGCAAATCCTCGAAGAAGACATTGAGTCTATGAAGGCTCTCTATTTAAGATATGGATTTATCGACGTTTTGATCTCTAAAACCGTAAACATAGAAGAATCGGAATCCGAGCCTGAAAAAAAACTGGTTACCATTGAACTATCAATAAAAGAGGGGCCCCAGACAAAAATCAAAACCATAACCTTCAAGGGAAAATCGCCTTTATCAAAAAAACATCTGATGACTTTGTTGAAAATGAAACCCGGCCAACCGCTTCAGCCGTTCATGATTGAAACCAATGAAAATGAAATTTCAGCCCAAATTGCACCATTGGGATATCCTTATGTAAAGGTGAGCACACAAACCAGTTTTTCTAATAACCAGAAAGCAGTGGACCTGGTATATGTCATTAACGCCGGTCCGAAAGTAACCATGGGTGATGTGTTTATCGTAGGAAATCTTCGGACTAAAAGAAAGACCATCGAGCGGGAATTCGACGTGAAGCCCGGCTCTGATTTTGCCTTGGCCTCAGTGCTTGAAAGCGAGCGTAATTTACGCGATTTTGACGTTTTCGAGTCGGTGCGCGTGCGCCCCATAGGATTAAAAGAGCGCTCTGATAAGGTTCACCTGTTGGTTGAAACTTATGAAATCAAACCTTATTTTTTTGAATTTGGCGGTGGTTATGAAACCTATGAAGGCCCTTACCTGAGAAGCCAGATCGGAGATCATAATTTTTTAGGAAGAAATATTGACCTTTCGACAGGAGGCAAGGTTAGCGCCACCGGGTATCGCTGGGATGCGGAAATGACACTGTCCAGGCTTTTCCAAAAACACATTGAAACCAGTATAGGCCTCTTTTCAGAACGCGACGAACCTTTCAACCAGACCTTTGGAACAAAAGAAAGCGGCGGTACGCTTACATTCATAAAAGACTGGGATGAACAACTTACCAGCCAGTTAGGATGGCAGCTAAAGAGCAGACAGCAATTCTCACGGGTAGATGAACAATCTTCGGATGAGGAACTTGAAGAGCAAGAGCGCAGAATCATTCTGGTCACCAAGCCTTCTATTATTTATGATACCCGTGATTCTTTTATCCAGCCCAAAAAAGGAAGTCTTTCCAATTTTTCCGTTGAAATCTCCTATGGTCTGAAAAACTCTCTGGATAATTTTTTAAAATACCTGATTGATCTGCGGGGTTTTCACGCGCTAAATGAAACAGTAACCCTTGCCGGCCGTGTTGGCGGCGGTGTTATTCAGCCATACGGAATTGACGGAGATATTCCGGATGACCAGCTTTTATTTCTCGGGGGAACGGCCAATGTGCGCGGGTTCGGCGAGGGTCTGCTTCGCTATAACGACGATGGCGAACCGGTTGGAGGCCGTTTGTCCCTATACGGAAGTGCGGAAACACGAATTGGTTTGCCGTACAACTTCGAGGTGACATTTTTTACCGACTGCGGCAGTATCCAGATGGTGGAGGAAAATATTTCCGGTGGAGACGATGTGCAATGGGCCGCCGGGCTCGGGCTAAGATATATAACGCCCATCGGGCCATTGGGATTGATGTACGGTCACAAACTCAATCAAAGAGAGGGCGAAAGCCAAGGGCAGTATCACTTTTCAATTGGCTACACGTTTTAAGGGTCTCGGAATATACGAATATACCACTTATGCTGATTGTGTTGCAAAAATATTATGGCTCCGAATTTTTGGAGCCTGCGCTCTTAGCGCAAAACGAAACACTGTTGCTATGTAAGGAATAATTTCAAAATCGCAAAGACAGAGACATTTTGCCATCTTCAGATATTACTTTTTTTTGTCTGCGAAATTGCGCAAATCATTGCACAAAGCGAGACGCGGAAAAACACCTTTTACACAAGCAAGACGCCGTAAAAGTTGGGGAAAATGGAAAAAATGATAAAATTCAAGAAAGATCGAAATTTGTTGTGTTTCATCATATTGATCGTGACTGCTTTTTCGTATCCTGCTCTTGCACAGGGACAAGTAAAAAAAAAGAAATTCAACAAAACTCAGTACGAAATGCTAAAACGCTGCTCTGATAAAAAAGATATGACTGAGTGGACCCAGTGGCGTGAGAAAAATAAAGATGTTGAAATTTGGCTGAAAGGGGCCTGGCTCAACAACGCCAACCTTCAAGGAGTCGAGCTCGGCAAAGCCAACCTTCAAGGGGCCAATCTCTGGGACGCCAAGCTTCAAGGGGCCGAACTCTGGAAAGCCAAGCTTCAAGGGGCCATGCTCTGGGGCGCCAAGCTTCAAGGAGCCGATCTCGGCAACGCCAACCTTCAAGGGGCCAAGCTCTGGGACGCCAAGCTTCAAGGGGTCAAGCTCAACAACGCCAAGCTTCAAGGAGCCGACCTCAGGGGCGCCGACTTAGCACGCGCCGTTTTTGAAGTTAGGCCAAAAAGCCTTCCAAATTTGCCTGAAATGGCTCTTGCAAACAACCTCAGTCTACTCACATACATAGACTCCCCTCATGCTCTTGTAGAACTAAGAAAGGGGTTTAAAAAAGCAGGACTGAGAAAACAAGAACGAGAAATCACATATGCCATAAAGCGTTCCGGTTTTAAAAATGCAATGTTGGAAGGTAGCTTGGGAGCAAAAATTAAAGGAAAGCTTGGGTGGTTTTTTTTTGATTTAACCTGCAAATGGGGAATGTCACCACAAAGGCCTCTTTTAATATTTGCGGCATTAATTTTTATATGCTCAATTTTCTATTTAAATGAATTAGTCATAGATGTTAGCAAAGAAAATAAAGATGGAATCTGGAAGATTTGGATTCCTGAGCGCGTACGGGACGACTTGGGCCGGGATGTTGTAGTTCAAGATGTTTCGGGCAACAAAGTATGTAAACAGCTTATTACTTCAGACCATGTACCTCTAAAGATATATTGGACTGGACTTCATTTCAGCATACTTTCTGCATTTCATATAGGCTGGCGTGATCTGAATGCTGGCGGCTGGATTTACAAAATAATCCCCCACGAATACAGGCTTGCGGCATCAGGTCGAGCAAGAATAATTTCCTGCATACAGTCCCTCATAAGTGTATACCTGCTCGCACTATCAATCCTAACCTATTTCGGAAGACCGTTTGAATCTTATTAAGGCGATTGGCGGAAAAGAATATACCAGATTGAGCTTCGATTTTTTTTCGTATTCAAGGCGTGCCAAAGTTTGCATACTTTACGTATTCGGGCTTTGGCATAACGCACAAGACGGGAAAAAAGACATACAAGATGGTAT
>JAAERL010000396.1 GCA_024230435.1 Desulfobacteraceae bacterium | reverse complement strand
GTCCTAGCATCCAGCATGAGTACTTTAAAAATTGTGTCAGGATCTAAGCTTTACTACTGTCTGTTTGGTATGAAATGTCATGATCTAAATGGGGGTGCCTGGAACTTCTTCCCTTCTCATTTTTATATGTTTACCCTTACATACATAGCTATGCTTCTTGGTTATGTATGAACAGGAAAAAAAACGTCATATAAAATTGAGCAGGGAAGAAGTTTCAGGCGCCCCCATTAAGAGGTGCCCATTTTTGGCTCTGATTTGGAACTCAAAAACCTACGGTGTTGGAAGCAATTAAATTCCCTCTCTTTTAACTAATAAAAGGCAAAATGATACCATAAAATCTCTAAGTCCTATCTGCACGTAATAGGTAGTTGGTAATGAGGTAATACATTAAATATTATTTTTAGTTGAAATATAGAGAATCCAACCTAGCTATGGAAGTCTTGTCGGCAGTATTACTATCGTAAAATAATACTCCTCCCCTTCCGAAAGGCCAATTTGAATGGCTTGTATTGCGTTGGCACTGTAAGATTAGCACTTTTTGCTAGCACCATTTTGAATTGTCTCGTTCTCGGCTTTCCATCGAGCCATCAAACGTCCACAACGGGTCGATAGAGAAAAAAATCAATGACAAAGTGAATGTGCTGTTGTATTCTGCAATTGGCTGTTGCAGTGATCTTTTTAATTAATATACTGCTTATTTGATATGAAAAACTTTTAGTTTTTTCTGTCAATCTGTTTTGGACGTTTGATGGATCGTTCGAAAGCTGAGAATGAGGCAATTCAAAATGGTGCTAGCAAAAAGTGCTAATCTTACAGTTCC
>JAAERL010000395.1 GCA_024230435.1 Desulfobacteraceae bacterium | reverse complement strand
TGATGATCTGAACAGCTAAAGTACCCAATTAGATACGAGCTCTCAGCTGAATTACTCAGCGGCAAAATGGAATCACACCAAAAGGAAGGATGATATGAAAAGCTGAGTTCATCAGCTTTCTGAAGATATTCTTTTTATTTTTATACGACATATGCAAGTTGGTCTACGGGTGGGTCAAAATCTCAGAAAATCCCGAAAAACGGAACGTATCTAATTGGATCAATTTTATAGGCTCCGTACCCGATGCGTAACGAAGCCCTTGTGGCAAGTTATGCCACTCGAGTTGCACACATAATATGTCCGGAGCTCTCTCCTGCAGGCTATGCTGCTTTCGGTTTGCCCGTGGCACCGATACTTTTGGAATTTGATACCCGAAGGTGCAGCCGGAAAACAGTTAAATTGTATTAATTTTTAGTTAGGGGCGGCGCTAGATTTTGCGGTTGCTTTTTTTCGCAAATTTTTCCGGGATCAAAAGTTAAACTGCCGTTGGCGATTTCTTGGCACCAAGAGGGCCGATCTAATCAATATTTTCCGTTCCATGTTCGCCAGCGCCTTCTCATTCGATAAACATACAACACGCCTATACAACTTTTGATCTCCGTATTAAAACAATTGGTTGAAATATTGATCTAATTGGATACAGATGAGTAAAATTAGGTCGCCCGCGGAGTTCAGCATGGACTCGTAACAACACGAGGGGGAATAGAGGTAC
>JAAERL010000394.1 GCA_024230435.1 Desulfobacteraceae bacterium | reverse complement strand
GTTGGAACTGGGTCACCTTGCTGTCCGACGAGAGCGATCCGGCAGAATTCAAGCTCAGCGCATCGTTGGCCAAAATGCAACTTACCAAATTCCGTGGAGAACTTTTCGTTTGCCGCGAGGATTCCCTTTTCCCCAAATTTCTCGAATCCCCGCGGTTGATAGGAGGATGGCGACGCGGATCCGTTGATGCCCGCCGCTGGCTCCGCGCGAGCTCTGCGTAGCTGGATGGATACAAGGAATGACGAGAATGAGAAGAGCGAAACCAAAACGCTCACGGCGCCAAATTGTCATCGAGCCGGTCAAACTCTTTCCGCCGACGCGATCCCATTCCGTTTGTCCGGAAAGAAAGGATGCAACAGAAGGAATCTTTTCTAATTGTAGATTGATGAGTTGGTCAAATCAACGAAAATTCTAAAATGTAAATTTCTCCGCTAACAAAAAGCTAGTAAAGTCCCATTGATGGTACTGTAAAAATAATTTGAAAATCACTCTTCGAAGGACCATTGGCGAGGCAATGTAACTGAGCGACCACTGGGTCTAAAAGCAAACCCACCGGGGAATAGTTAGTTCGAATGACCTAGTTGAAGGTCCCAGCCTCAGATCTGACAGATTCTACCATTTTACTCTACTCTAGCGCCTGCCAAGTATGTCTCTATAAAATGTAAATCGGCCAAAAAGAAAGTCCCATAAATGGTTCTAGACTCGTACCTTGTGCATTGCTTTTGTTGCCGTTGGCAAGTTAAAATGTCAATTGCACAAGCGGCTTGTGTGGGGACATTGGCACCAGGATG
>JAAERL010000393.1 GCA_024230435.1 Desulfobacteraceae bacterium | reverse complement strand
TTTATGACTTTAAGGTTGTTATTCGGACAATGTTAAGGTTATTTAAGGTTAATTTCTAAATAATAACACTATTTTGATGTTTCTACGGTTTTTTTTTTTTTAATTGCCTCAGACTGTTTTAAATCATCTAAGGTTGTTTTTTCTAACAATTTGCCTTTTATTTGTATTCATAAACCTTTTTGGCATTTTTAAAGGTAATTTCCCAGTAATAACACCATTTTTAGGTCCTGTGTGAGAATGAATTCCGCCCAAAACTTTTGGAAATGAGATTTTTTGGGGGGAATATTTTAAGGTTATTTAAGGTTAGCTTACAAAAATCACCTTTTTGGGTCATTAAAGGGTTATTTAAGGTTAATTTGTTAATGATACCACATTTTTAAGGTTTATTAAAGGTTAATTTCCCCCCAAAAGCTTCATTATTAATAACCTTTTTATCGAGACCATTCTAAAATTATTTAAGGATAATTAAAATAAATTAAAGCTCTCACGAGCTGGACTTTTTCTTAACACCACTTTAAAGTTCAAATTTGTATTCCTAAAAAAATACAATGATAGAACTTTCAATGCTTTCATTTTTGAGGGTGGGATGGAGGGATTCCCCCCTTTACCACCACTGGGGGTATAGCTGGCTAGCGTAGCTGGTTACTACGCAGCGTACGTGATATTTGGTGCTCAGATGCAAATGCCTCATGGTCTCTCTTTGGGAGAATGGTCATAGCTGCTCAAACTTGATATATGGAACAGAAAGTTCAAACACAGAGCTTTCCAAATCTGTATCTTTTGTCATGTAGGATTTAGTACAAGGTATATTTTGGTGCCTGCAAAGATAGGCTTTTCAAAATGGTCCGATATATCGGACCATACCTGCAGTCCTGTTAACGGCACTCAGGGTAATGTGATTTCAGAAAAAAACACGCGCCAACCCACGTGAAATTCTATAGCAACTTACCACGCTGCGTACGTAGGCATAGCAACCTGACGCAGTTGGTTCTCATGCCACGTACATACGTAAAAATTCCCGGGTTTGGTCCCCAGACCAGAGATTTGACATGAGGTGCAAAACTTTGGGAGACTCTCCTTGAGAGATTGACCATAACTTTTTTCAATGCGGCACATTGTTCAAACCCGATGGATGGAACGAAAAGTTCAAATGCAGAGATTTCCAATGCTGTATTGATTGCCACGTGGGAATCAGTATATGGTATCTAAACAGACCTGCAAAGATAGGCCTTTCAAAATGGTTGCATATATGTGCCCATACCCCGAGTGCTGTTAATGCTTTCAGCTGCTATTACACAATTGGATGACAACACTTAGTACAAAAACAAGATAAATGGCCAATAATGTCAATAAAGTATTCACGACAGGTGGCTACAGGTGCAGGAGGGGCCAGTAAATATAGGTGCGCACAGCCCCCAAACTGCCAAACCACAGTTTTCTGGGGGCAAATGTGCCAAAATAGTCACAGCCTAAAATGGGGCTTTTTCTGTGTGCCTACGTACCATGGTGCTGAATATAAAAAGACAATTGTACGCGCACATGCTTGGGGAATACAGGAAGCAATCGCAACACATCTAGAGCTTGTACTCTGAGTCGGATCGAAATTTTTGGGCAATTTTTGCTCTTTGGGGATGTGGCACAGTGGCAGCGCGTCCGCTCTGCATGCGGAAAGTCCGGGGTTCGACTCCCCGCATCTCCATGCACACTTCGAATGGTCACGTGTTCGATTCACGTTGGGTGCTATGACAACTGTCGGCACTTATAGCTCAGAGGTAGAGCGTTCGATTGCAGAAGAATTATGGTTTTTGTTGCATTAGTATTATGGTTTTTGTCGCATTAGGTCACAGTTTAGGCTATTTTAGTTATTTTGTTGGCTATTTTAGCACACATTCTATCTAAATTAGGCATAATTGTGGCTATTATAGAGACTGCGATTCGTGCCTCCAGCCTCTTCCTCTTCTGGGATGCATAGCTCAGTTGGTAGAGCATTGGATTCCAAATCCAAAAGTCGTCAGTTCAAATCTGGCTGCGTTCATTTGGGTCCCTTCTTTCCGCGATAGTATAGTGGCTAGTATCCCCGCCTGTCACGCGGGATACCAGGGTTCGATTCCCCGTCGCGGAGGAACCAGTATGTTTTCAGCATGGGAAAGGCCCAGGAAGGCTCTTAAAGGGGGTCCAATTGGAC
>JAAERL010000392.1 GCA_024230435.1 Desulfobacteraceae bacterium | reverse complement strand
CGAGTTTACCTGTTCTATGCGATATATGCTAGCAGTGATTTATTGTTGCCATTACCTACGATACAAAACCTCTACCTACGTACGGCATGTGATTGCTCCAAACCTCAAAGCGAAAAAAATCACTATTTTTGGTTCATAAAAAAATAAAACGGTAAGGTTTTTCTTGTCTAAAACGCGAAAATGTCAATTTCTTAAAAAAATCAATGAAAAGGCAAATCGCCTCCCAATCGCCTCCCAAGGAGGGGAAGGATTAACCGCCTCCTTAGATTCAGGTGGTGACCTTTTACAATAATCGAAGCCCGAGTATGGTGGTGGACGATCGCTCGGACAGCCGTGATCCGAACCCGGATCCGGCTCGGGTAGAGGCAAGCAACCTAACGCATTCAGCAGAATTTCAAATCGAACCGGTTTACCTACCTACTTCCCGTCGTTCAATCCCACCGGAAATTGCGCATAATTCGGTCAAAAAAGGGACCCCATACGCAAACCAACTATCAGGATTCCTCCAAGACCTATCCCCGAGCAATGTTGGGCACTTTGAATGGGTCCAATCGGACATTCAGGGCCCGAGACACGGCGGCAAAGGCAAATCGCGCACCAATTGCGT
>JAAERL010000391.1 GCA_024230435.1 Desulfobacteraceae bacterium | reverse complement strand
GTAGCGTGTGATATATAATATCTCAATACCACACGGATATGATACATATATAATGATGATTCAAGTAAACTTAGTCTAATGATGATGATGATGATGATTATTACAACAGCCCTGTGGTATGAGCACGAGGGTAAATTAAGCTATATTATTTTTCAGTTTCCTTCCCTTTCTTTGTTTTTTCTCTTTCTAAATGATCCTGGTTTCAGATCCAAATTCTGTTCGATGACATCGGGGGTTTCCTTTGCTTTCAAACATTCAATCCATTCCGAGGTCTTGATATCTCCTTTTTTATCACACAGGCCTGCGCGTGTCAAGGCGTCTCTATATGCACGCTTAGTGGTTTGTTGACCTCTTGTGCATTTGCCTTGAGGCACCGCTTGAGAGTTCACAACTTGGCGGGTGAGCCTATTTTCCGGCATCTCTGCTATTCTTGTGAGGAATCTGAGTTGTCGGAGAGTGATGTAAGTTTCAATTGGTTTCAGGTTTGTTTTTTTCAACCATGCTTCTGTTCTAATACAATAATCTTTTACTTGATACATTGTATATCCACAGAGTTTGCGCAGTGATCGGTTGTGAAAGGAGTTTAGCTTTGCGAGCTGGGTCTGTTTCAGGGCCCACGAGTCACATCCCCACAGGAGGATGTTGACCGTGATGGCCAGATAGAGTTGGCATCGGATGTCAAGGGATATTTTTCGGTTGTGGAAGATGCTGCGGCCGAGGGCGTTAAAGTTCTTCGTTGCGGAGGCTATCCTGGCATCGATATCATAGTCTTCTGTCAGATCCTGACAAAGGTAAGTACCTAGGTATTTGAATTGGGGTGTGAATGATACGAATCTCCCGCCTGGTAAGTCAAAATCTCCGTCAATGAGCTCTTGAGGTATGTCTTTTTTTAAATTTGACTGACTTGGAAAGTACATTGCTTCTGTTTTTGATTTTGCATTTGTTTCTCTTGTTCCGAGATGGACTTCGAGGCCAAATTGGGCGAAGGATTCACGAACGAAGGTGGTTCCGGTGATGAGATCGTTCTTGGTGAGGAAGATGAAGGCAGCGTCATCGGCATAAAAAGTATCTTTGTGGTCAAGGGGTGTGCCTTTCTTTTGGGATCTTTTATTGAGATAGCCGTCGGCGAGGTTCGGAAAGTATTGCAGTTGCGGCTTCGATAGTTTCATTGCGGACCATTTGCGGTGCATGGTTTCGATCGTCGCTTGGATTGCAAATAGGAATAGGGCGGGTGCGAGATTGTCTCCTTGTTTTACTCCTGATGTAGATATAAATATAGCTTCAGCTTTTTCAATGCCTAACTTAATATTGATATCAGTATACATCTTTTTAATCACTGTAATCGTTTTATCTGGTATTCCGTATTTTTTTAGAATTTTCCAAAGCATTTCTCTGTTAACTGAGTCAAATGCTTTGACGATATCTACGAATAGAACGTACGTGTCTTGGTTGGCGGCTTGTAAGTTTTGCAAGGTGATCTTCAGAGTCGAGGTTGCATCTGCGCATCCACGGGCTTTCATGAAACCGGCTTGTTCTTTTAAACCATGCTTTTCAAGATGTTTGTTCATCCGGTCAACCAGGATTGAGCTAAGGATTTTTGAGAGTACATCAAGGAGGGAGATTGGACGATAATTTTTTGGGAGTGATAGATCTCCTTTTTTTGGGAGCAGTTTCAGAGTTACATCGTGCCTGTCGGGAATATCGTAGTCCGGGTTCGAGGAATATTTGTTTAAAATGTCCAGGACATGCAGGAGATTTTCATCGTCAAGATGTTTGTACATTTCGATTGGTATTCCGTTCGTACCTGGGGATTTTCTGTTCTTTGCTTTTTTGAGAGTAGCTTTTAGTTCTGCTAGCGAAATCGGGTCGGCAATAGAAAAGTCAGTTTCTATTTGTCTTAGATCTTCGACGGCAGCTTCGTCGTAGGGAGCGTTTCTACCGAAGATTTCCTTTCCAAAAAATTTGCTCTGGATCTTCACTTGTTCTTCTGGTATGTCAGTGAAAGTTCCATCGCTTTTTTTGAGTTTGG
>JAAERL010000390.1 GCA_024230435.1 Desulfobacteraceae bacterium | reverse complement strand
CTGTTATTAGAAGAATATGGACCTGAAATGAAATCAGGTATATTCGAGGTATGGACAATATTGTGGCCAATACTCTAAGTAGACTCGAGTACGATTCCTCGCAAAATGTGAAGGATCTGTCGGTGCACAAAAAATATTGTTGTATGGCCAAAATTTTGAGCCGATACATGCCAGTGCATGGGGGCGAGAGTGTCGCCTCAAATGCACTTGCACCGAGTGCAAGAAATTTCTGTTCACGCAACTTGCTGAATGGGTTTTTTGCATTAAATACCTGTAACAACATCCGGACTACACAGGATGTGTTTGCAAACACCGATTGGGATGAAAATGACATCTATCCACCTACTGTAGCTGAGATAGCGCAGGCACAGAAAAAAGATACGAAATTGAAGGGCCTTTTCAAAAACGATCCTGATCAAATTCAGGATATGTCATTGAAAGTGATTGATGAGACAGACATTATAGTCTATAAAAATGAATGTCTTGTCATACCTGATTCTATGAGAGACCAGGTAGTACAATGGTATCATCACTATCTAATGCATCCAAGTGCAACGCGATTAGAGGAAACTCTAAAAGCGGCTATGTGCTGGAAAAATTTATCCCATG
>JAAERL010000389.1 GCA_024230435.1 Desulfobacteraceae bacterium | reverse complement strand
GCCAGAGGGCGGGCGGGGGATCCCCTGATGGTCATTTGGTTGTGTAGGAGGCGCGGCCGCAGTAGGAGGAGGGGTCATGGTGATGATCCATTGAATGCGGTCGTCGCCATCATTGTGATGATGCACGATTTGCATGCTTTGCCTAGGTAAAGATACCGACCCTATTCCTACGTAGCGTCTGGTATGTTTTTTTAGATACCAGGATTAAAAAAAATTGACAAATCGATGATCGAAACATTGAAAATGGGTGTACTTTGGCTCGAGCTGTAGGTCCAGGACTTTCTCGCAGATATGCAAACCCATATACCATCTGAAAGCTCTGCTCTTCAGCTTTCTCATGGTTGAAGGGGTTTGTTGGCCAAATATGATTATCTATGGTTTTATGGTACGTTTCTAAGTAGAGGTCAAAAATTACCGCTATAGCGGTAATTTTCCGATAAAGAGTATAATCCTGCATAGGCACTTGCGCTTGCAACACCAAGTTCTTCAAGGTCACACTTTTTGTAGCAACAAGTCAAAGTTGCCTCTGTGATACAGGTGTCAGAGGTCTCCTCCGGATAGACACACTTTGATGCACACGTGTCCCAGTTATCCCATT
>JAAERL010000388.1 GCA_024230435.1 Desulfobacteraceae bacterium | reverse complement strand
GTTTGATCTCATTCTGATGCCAATCTGTGTGATTTCTTCCAACACCAGAGCTGTTGCATCGTAAACATCATTTGGAATGTTGTGTGTTCCATCAATCAGCTGCTGCGCGACCTCAGTATCCAAGAGGGAACCAAGCTTACTCATGAGACTGGTCTTCTTTGTGTTGGCATTGTGACCAAGATGGAAGCAAAACACTGTTTCCTCTTGAATGCAGTTCACCATCAATTCCTGGTCAGTGTAGCTAACCTTTTCCCCTTGACCATCCTGTCAACACGCGTGATACAACTGAAACTGCTTTTCTACCGAACTATAATAGATACTACATAAGTAGGTAATAGAGTTTCTACCCCACCAGTAGCCATCACAAATCCGTCTTGCATATAGGCCAACCTGTAAAATTATATACACCGAGATAGAAAAATATACACCAAGTTACATATGATTTAACTACCAGGGGGTAATAAATAGCTATTTGCCAAATGATAAATTTTATACCGGTTTTATTTTCTACCAGTTGAACTATTTTTTTACACATTTCTGCTTTAAGTAAAATAAAGTTATTAAGGTTATTCTATTTTTAAGTGCACTTAAGCTCACCCCCTCCTCCCGGCCCTTTCCTTGGCCATTTTCCTCGCCCTTTTTTTGTCCCCGTTACCGTTTTGTCCCTCC
>JAAERL010000387.1 GCA_024230435.1 Desulfobacteraceae bacterium | reverse complement strand
CCTCCTCCACTTATTCTCAATTTCAAGGATCACGAAAGCTTCTTCATGGATTGTTTTATAGGTCATGGGGAAGTGGGCCTCATTTTTCAAGGCCGCCTTTAGTCCTTCCTTCCACCTAATGTCACCCATCACACACGGCATGAACATCTCTACGAATGTGTGGTACACATTGCTATTGGCCCTTATATATTCGGAAAGTTCATCTAATTTATCTTGCTTCCAGAGCAACTTAAATCCCTCTCTCTTGTCTCCTTCCTGTTTCATCAGTTCTTTGATAAAAGGGTATTCTCATGTTAGTCATTCCTCGTAAACACAATTATTACTGTAAAACCTTCTCACTTACCTTGTACACATATGTCTTTGATCTTCTGTGACACGTTATTCCTCCGTTTCTTCCATGTTGTCTTGACTATATTATTTACGGACTCCCACCATCTTGCTCGAACCAAGTTACATTTTCCAATATTCATTTCGTCCATTATCATACTAGCCGGGCTATTCGGACCGATTCGCAACATCTGTTCTTCACCTGCAATCAACCCTCGCGGCCATATCTTAGTCTCTAAAAGGTTTTTGATCTCCCCCTCTATTCCTTTCTGTTCATGTTTCTTCTTCTTGCTATGTAGCTTGTAGTTATTTTGCTGGAATTTTCTCTTAGCGCAATGAATATCGCTGTGGTATGACTTTAGCTGTGTATCCATTGATTTGAGTTGGTCGGTTAGTTTTTTTTGTTCATTGAAACGGAAATCAAGCTCCAGCTTACATTTATTTTCAGTCAATTGTACGATTGTTCTCATTTTTGCCTCATCCAACTGTCCGCTTCTTCTTATGCTATCAATTTCAGCTTGAATCTGAGCAAGATATTTTTTTCTTCTTTTTCCTATATCAGTTTGATTCATACCCGCGTCTCTAGTACATAGGTGCGCACGATTTGTACTTTGCCGAGTTTGCGTTGCGTCATTGTTTGTTGTTTCGGTTTCATACACACTTCCGCTCATGATGCCAATTTTTGGTTACGCTTGCAGTACAATTGTGATGATATTTCGGCTTACCTTATTTTACTTTCGGGTCAACGCATGTATCTTGTCTGTTCTACCGCATTGATTCTTATTTGTTTTGATATGCCCATGACTGTAACGCTCTCTTAATATTTGTGTTCAACGCATATCTCAACGCTTCTAACTATTTTTATGTGTTGTTGGTTAATAGTTTGTGCTTTATGCCTTTGTAGTCATTGTTACCGTTATAGCATCTGTTTTTTTTTTTTTCGTTTATGTTTTTTGTACTGTAGCATCTGTTTGTATGTCTTTTTTTGTTTTGTGTGTCTCTTTTGGTTTTGTGAGTGTTTCAAGACACCGTCGCTTCTTGATTTAAATTTTTTTTTACAACAGCCCATTCCCGTACACATTTTCCGTTTATTTTTTCAATATTTTGGTACTATTGCCCCTTTTGGCATTTTTGAGTCCCATATTTTTGTAACCGTTTTTTGTCGTTTTGGGCTATATTGAATTTTTTTTGAAATTAGTCATT
>JAAERL010000386.1 GCA_024230435.1 Desulfobacteraceae bacterium | reverse complement strand
GAATGGGGCACCGCGGGTATTGGGAGGAGATGTAATTTCTCTCTGTCGGATTGTAGCCCCATTGCAGAACTACAATAGTATGTAAAGGTTTTTGAAAATTCCTCCGACGGGCCGAGCACTGTGGCCCTCTTTCTAGGCGTTCGGAGTCAGACCCGCTAAAAGTCGGGATTTTGGGGGGCCCGCCTCCTAAAAATGGGGCACCCCAAAAAAATTTAAGATGCTTTTTCGGATGCAGAATTCAATGTAGATCATGATTTTGCCATCAAACTTGGTCTAGATTAATGACATCAACAAGTTATAGACGTTTGAAGTTGAGGGGTCAAAACAACCAAAAAGGCAGTATCATACCTTAAGTCCCTTTTCAGTCTGTCATCTCCCGCTAATTAGGTCTGTTTTTGTCTATTGACAGAACCAATCCACAGTGTGATTAATTTTGCGATGCTAATTATGTACAAGAATAAGTGAGCGTATACACAAAATAGTTCGTGCGTGCCACCATGCCCCATAAAAAAATGTGATCTTTCAAAGCAGGTACATAACTAGAGTACATACTATGTATT
>JAAERL010000385.1 GCA_024230435.1 Desulfobacteraceae bacterium | reverse complement strand
TAACGCAGCCCTTAATATTTTATTACTTGCCTTAATCAAGGCCGGGCGGGAACCGTCCGAAGTGTGGAGATGGCGGATTGCCGCCTCTGTGAAGCACGAAACCGCCTCCATGTGAAACATGGTGGCCGGTAGTTCATTAATCTAAAAACCATATTTGCCGGTATGCACTGCAAAAATGTAACAAAATATAACGATGGCGATAATTTTATAACCAGCCGCAATCATAACCTATATCATGATAGCAAATTTGTTGGCCGCCCTGACGCCGATGCTCATTGTGCATTAAAATGAACATTTTTACGGTTCTAAAAATTTCTCAAGGGCCGTATCTGTCCAAAATTAAATCTAAAAATAGAATTCAAATAATAAGGCATAGTATTTGCAAAATATTAGATAACCTATTTTTCAGGCCCGATAGCCAATTTTTCAGGGTTGATAGCCAATTTTTTTTATTCGGCACAAACTGAGTTCAAGCGATTTTAAGGAGAAATGCATAGCAGCCGTAGAGTAAAAAATGGCCTCATTGTTCGAATCACACAAATAGTGAACTTCAGAGGTGCAACTTCAGGCAAGGCTTTTGGAAGTTGCGAATCTCGCGTTATTGCGCTGGATACCGGCTTTATGTTTTTGGAAACTCAGCAAATAACAGGCGCATTGTGTATTGCCATTTGAGAAGTTCTGCTGCTGCTCAATCAACATGACACATAAGAAGTAATCGATGATGACAGTTAAAAACTGTGCCAGCCTGTTTGGGCGGTATTTGGGATTTGTGGCGGCTTTTTATTGCACACAGAAAGCATTGTGCAAGTGGAAGCGGAAATAATTTTTCAACGAAAAATGAGGGGGGAGCGCCATGAAGACAAGAGCCATAATTATTTTATTGGTAACCTTGCTTGTAGTAATCATACCTGTACAAGTAAACTCGGAAAGCGCAAATCATGTTCAAAACGGCATACTCCAAGATTTCAACACGCCTGACCTGCCCTTTGCAATCGCTAACACCGGCATCGGCGGCGCATTGGGCCATGAAATGATAAAACTGATATAGAACACAGCTTAGAGCATGGCCATTGACCCAGCAGCCGTAGATTATCAACTGTCACAAACAGTAAAACCGCCAACCCTGGCGGCTCTTTTTGATTAGAACCGTTTTTGAAAAAAGCAGGTAAAAACAAGTTAAGTAAAATTTACGGAGGTAAATCATGATAAGATTTTTAAACCGTTTGTTGGGTCTTCAATCAAGGTATGAAATTTATACCCTTGCGCAACTAAATAAGTCCATTGTTTTTATAATTTCGCTTTTAATTATCATCCTTGCAACCATCTACGCAGGAACTGTCCAGGCCGGAGCCAGGGGCGTCAGCCTGACCCGTATTGATGCACGCCCGGCCGGCCATACACTGGACAGCGGCGGTATCGATCCGGTCATCGACTCACCCTTATTGCGCAGTCAGGGCATTCTTGGCCAAAACGGCACAGCCAACATAAACGGGCCTTCGCTTATCCGCATACCGGACTGGATTCCCGCCAGCGAGCGTATCCATCCGGACGCCAAATACTACCTTTATTTTGCCTCTCACGGCGGCAGTTTCATCCGCATGGCCTGGGCCGGCTCTCTAACCGGCGCATGGGAAATCTTTAATTGGAAAAAAAATGGCCCGGACAGCGCCTGGGGCGAAAACGGCAACAACACTGGTGCAACCACACCCGGCAATGGTGTGCTCGATTTAGACCTGGGCGATAGCGAGGGGATCATCTGGATTGACGATAATTTTGGTGTAGAAAACCATATCGCCTCGCCCAATGTATATGTTGATGACGTGAACCAGCGTATCGTAATGTATTTTCACGGAACACATAAAGAAGAAATAGGCGTTCCCGGCGCCGGTGCGTATGTAGCCACCTCGAAATACGGTTTAAACTTCAATATGCCCAACGATGGAGGAGAGCCCGGGCACGGCATACGAAATATGCAAGTCGCCAATCAATACATGGTTCCTTTTACGATTCCCGGTCAAGCCCAGGGCCAGCAGGTTAATCAAATGTTTTGCTTTGCCAATGAAGGCTATTTTCACCAGGCGCCCACGTTTACCAATGCCGGAGAACCTGCCGCGATAGCAAACGGTGATGATTTAGGCGGATTGTGGAATACCCCCACCGGAGCCTGGGACCCCGTAGCTGACGTTAACACATCCTACTGGAAAAGCATTGATGATAGCGCCAATCCATTAAACGGCATTGCACGCGCCCCGGAAACGATTCCACCCGGCGAGGCCACCACAAACTGGATCGGCCGCCCGCGGCATTTTTCCTATTACTACAAACCGGGCGTTGACAAAGATACGTTCTACATCTTTTACACCGCCCGTAAAGATATGCCGGAAAGTATCCTGGTGGTTACCCTTGATTTTTCCGGGCTCAGCGAAACCCAAAGACTTGATCCAACGCAATGGAAGGCCAGCGGCGAACAGTTTCTGATGCGCCCCGAACTTGATTGGGAAGGCGTCAATCATCCCTTAAAGCCTTCCCAAAACGGTTCGGCCAGTCACGCCCATCAACTGCGTGATCCTTGCGTGTTCGAAGACGCAGACGGCAGTTTGTATCTGCTTTATGCCGGCGAAGGAGAAGGAGCCATCGGCCTGAGCCGTCTGACAATCTCGAAAAGAACGCGGAAGGACAAAAAACCGGATCCGCAGCAAGCAAAGGCAGCCAAGATAAAACCGCACAAGCCGGCATCACAGGCAACCAAAATAAAAACCAAAAAACCGGCGCAGCCGATAGCCAAAATAACCCCGCAGAGCCCGGCCGCACCTTAAACATCCACCGTACCGGCGCATACGGGCAACAAGCCGGTCTTTCAGATTATCACTTTTGCTGACGGACGGCCTGAATTTGGGACCTCGAAATAATCGCCTGCCCGCATATTAAAAAACCAAAACGGGCGGCTTTTGCATCATCAGCAATGGCCGCCCTTTATAAAAATCACACTAAAAAAATACGCTGAAAACCTGTTTGGATTACGCCGAAAACCGCTTCTCCAGCATGATATTTAAAATCGTCTGATCCGTGGCAATCATGCCTTCGGTAGTCAACGTGCCGATATTGCGCATGGTTCCCTCCGGAGTTGCACAAGCAATCCCGTCCGTGGGACTTACAATGACATTTTGAAGGGCAAACAACGCGGCCTGAATAGCCGTGCCTCCCGCAGTCGCCAACTTTAACGCACAGCTTGCTTTAGCGCCGTCACAGATAACACCGGCTAAATCAACGATCAGGTTTTTTATTGCCCCGGCTATATGGCCGCTGTCCCCGCCGAGCATGTACGCCACACCCGCGGCGGCGCCCGCCCCGGCGGCCACACTGCAACCGCATACGGCCGACAATCTGCCGGTAAAAGCTTTTATATACCCTGTGATGATGTGACTCAAAGCAATGGCCTCATGCAGGGTCTTGAGTTCGGCAGTCACAAAATCCTTCACCGCCACAATGGGCAAAATGGCTGTAAGGCCGTGATTGCCGCTTCCCGCGGAACTCATGGCGGCCATTTTTACACCTGCCATACGTGCATCCGCAGCCGCAGAAGTCAGAATCCTCGCAGCGCTCATCATATCTTTTTTCAGCAACCGCTGACGGACAAGCCTCTGCAAGGTTTTTCCCACCCCCAGGCCGCAGCCGTGTTTTAAACCGTATTGAGCCAGACGCTGGTTATAGACAATGCCCTCTTGTATAAAATCAAGATCCGGTTTATCCAGATCATCAATAAGGCCGAGCAATTGAGAAAGGCGCAACTCCTTGAGCCAGCTTTCCAGCGCCGCCAGGTCTTTTCCGGATTTTGACCCCCGGCCGTTGGCATTTTCCAGCAAAGGATGCTCATCTATCTTTTCGCCGTCCAGAAAAAGTCCGGTCAAATTATCGTGCAAATGCTCTATTACGGACTGGGCCTCATGCCCGCCGCTTTTTACCAGGGCTTTAACATACAAACCTCTTTGATCCGTTAAAAGATGCACCTTAACCTTGCCGTCTTTTAAAAGAGCGCGGGCTTGGCTCACGATTTGTTTATCCACCGGCTCAAGAACTTCCAAACGCAGCGCCGGATCACCCCCTACGGCCCCAAGAGCCGCCGCGGTATCCAGGCCGCACAATCCGTCCGTGCCCGGAATGGCAACGGCAACACCATTTTTATAAACATTGGGGTCTACCCACACTTGAATCGTCTCGATACTCCCTGAATCAGTCAAAGATCTTGCGGCGGCGGCAGCCAGGGCGATGGCCACCGGCTCGGTACATCCAAGCGCAGGGGTTACTTCCATTTGTAAGATATCTTTTACGCTAAATTCCATTCAATCGTCTCCTTGATGCACATAACACAATGGCGGGCATATAACTTTTTAAACCCTAAACGCATTATCGCACGTGTTCATTTTAATCAACTTGTAACACTAATTTAAAGACGGCCGAAACGCGAGAAAAAAAACCGTTCATTGTCTGCAAAGCCTTTCCGGTCAGGCTGCCGGAAAGGATGTTATCCGGCATGTTTTTCCAACTTGACGGAAAGCCAACTTATTGTTATCACAGGCGTACTTTATAAATTGCTGATTATATGTAATTCGAAAACAAGCTGTGAAGCTATCCTTTTAACGTAGGATTGAATCTAGGGGCAACAGGTTCCATTGCTGCAATGATATTGAATCTTTAATGCTCTCGAAAAGTGCGGAGGTTTACGTGCTCACTTTATCTGCCAACACATCGCGGTTTTTATTTTCCGCAGCAGACACACAGTTTTTAGTCACCGGCTTCAGCGCCGAAGAAGCCATCTGCCAACCATTTAAAGTTAAAATACAATTCGCCACAGAAAAAGACACACCAATAGAAGACATCCCTGGCAAGCCTGGTCTTTTGACCCTTAAAAGCCGGGAACAGGACCGCTATTTTCACGGTATCATCCATGACATTGAAAAAATATCGGAAACCGGGCGCTTTTATCTTTACAGCGCAGTTCTGAAACCGCAAATATCGCTGCTTGAACATCGCAGCGATTGCCGTAATTTTTTAGACATGGACGTTACCCAAATTATAGCCAAAGTGCTCAAAGACGCCGGTGTGCCGCCGGATCTTTATACCTTCAGGCTGATCAACAAATACCCGCAGCGCGAATACTGCGTACAGTATTGCGAAACTGATTTGCACTTTATTCAACGCCTGCTGGCCCAGGAAGGTATTTTTTACTTTTTTGAACACAGCCGGGAAAAACACCTGATGGTCTTCGGAGACAGCCAGGTTAACTACATGCCCATTGGCGGCAGCTCTCAAGTCCTTTTTAATCCCGGCAGCGGCCAGGTGGCCGAACAGGAAACGATCATCGGCCTTGAGCGTAAAACGCAAATCGCATCAGAACAGTTCGCCCAGGGCGCTTTTAATTTTGAAAATCCGGCCATGATCTTAGACACCAGCCACAAAAGCGAAGAAGACGCACCGCTTGCCCTCTACGATTATCCGGGCAACTACACCATCGAAGAACAAGGCCGCCGCCTGACCAGGGTGCGCCTTGAGCAAACGGTCATGGACGCTGAGCAGGTCAACGGAAAAAGTGTAGTCCCGCGCTTTATACCCGGTTTTATGTTCAACATCCACGATTGGCTCGAAAACGATTTCGATGGCGCTTACCTGCTCACCGGCATCAAACACGAAGGCAGCCAGCCCCAGGTACTTGCGCAAAAAAGCAGCACCTCCGAAGGCGCAAGCTATTTAAACCGGTTTACCGCCGTCCCGGCAAACGTTACCATCCGGCCCCCAAAACCGGAACCTGCCCCGCAAATCGGAATGCAAACCGCCATTGTCACCGGTCCCGTGGGCGAAGAAATTTACACGGACCGGCACGGCCGCGTAAAAGTGCAATTTGACTGGGACCGCTACGGAAAATACAACGAACAAAGCTCATGCTGGATCAGAGTCAGCCAGGCCCGGGCAGGACAAGGCTGGGGAACGATGCACTTGCCGCGCATCGGCCAGGAAGTTATTGCAGCCTTTCATAACAGCGGCCCGGATCGGCCTTACGTCCAGACCAGGGTATACAACGGCCAAAACATGCCGCCGTACGAGCTTCCCGCACAAAAAACCATAACCACCGTAAAAAGCCTATCGAGTCCCGGAGGACAAGGCTTTAACGAAATCCGTCTCCAGGACAAAAAACTAGATGAACAACTCTTTATCCATGCCGAGCGCGACATGGACGAACGAATCAAAAACGACCGGCGCGCCTTTGTCGGCAACAACGATCACCGCATCGTGGAAAACGATCTGTACGAACAGATCAACGATGCTCACCATCTGACAATAAAATCAGACAGGATCAAAAACGTAGACGGCAGCGAAGACTTAACCACTGCCAGTGACCGGCAGCACAAAGTTGGAGCCGGCTACTCGATCCAAGCAGCCAGCCAAATCCACACGGTTGCCAATTCAGAACTGATCATCGAATCAAAAAGCGCCATGACCGTTAAAACCGGCCCCAGCTTTATCACCATCAAAGACGGTAATATCAAATTATCCGGCCCCAACATAAAAATAAACAAAGGCGGCAAGCCCCAATCGGGCCCCGGCGTCTCGGCCGAATTGCCAACAGAGCCCGAGCAGGCAGACAAGGACCTGCCCGGCGAAGTGCAAAAAAAACTGCCCCCCAAAACCGTTTCAGCCGATGACCCAACAGCCTACGAGGCGGTCCCGTATGAAGAGGATGCCCCTTATCAAGAAGCCGGCTTATATCAAAAAGCGCTCGCCTACAGATTGATTGGCGTTGCAGCAGGCCTCAATTTAAAAAAAGCCGCCGAAAAAAAAGCCTTGGAAACCGCCTGGATCGAAGCCAAACTGGTAGATCAGGACAACAATCCCGTGCCAGAAGAGCTGTTCAGCGTTATTGGCCCGGACAAAACCCTAAAAACAGCCCGCACCGGAAAAGACGGCAGTTGCAAAATAACCGGACTGGTTTCCGGTAGCTGTGAACTCACCTGGTCCAACCTGGACCAAGAGGCCTGGAGCTGCTCTTTGCCCCAAACACGCATCGAAAGCCGCCAAGTCGCCGAGCACACCTGCCGCGTATCGCCCGGCAACGACCTGCTCACCATCGCCCGGCGCTACGGCTATTACGATTGGCAAAAAATATGGGACAGCCCCTTTAATGAAAAGCTAAAAAGTGAGCGCACCGATCCCATGAGTCTGATGCACCCGGACAACGGCGAAAAGGGCGACACCTTGTCCATTCCCGAAAACGATATCAAGTTTGTCCAGGCAACCACAAACCAGACCTACACCTTTACCCTTAAACGCCAAAAGGTCTGGTTCCGAAAAATTATTCTCGATTACGACCAGCAACCCGTTGCCGGAGCAGATTACCACCTGGTCCTTAACGAAAAAGAAGACGAGCCCATTACAGGCAAAACCAACGCAGACGGCCTGCTTGAAACACAGATCCCGGCCGATGCCAAAACGTGCAGTCTTACGATTCCCGGAGGGCTCTGCAATGGCGTAGAGGACCTTGTGATCAGCCTTGATGTTGGCGCCAACACCCCTGTTGAAAACCCATCTGGCAGGCAAAACAGAATGCATCATCTGCAATACACATCTGAAATGTCTGCTGATGAAGATAGCGATACAACACAGTCCGCCACAGGCCTTTATGGCGACCGGCATTTATCCGGCCAGGACACAGATGAAATCATAACCGCCAAACTGGAAGAACTTCATCAGAAAAACCAGTAAGTGTCTATCTATAAAAAGGAGTTGAAATGATCGTCTCCCCCAAAAACGGCATGGCCGACAGGGAACCGCTGGCCAAAGAAAAATACCTGCGAATTATGAAACTGCTCAAACTGATAGAGCAAAAACAACAAGGCCTTTTAGATTCGGACAAACCCTGGACCCTGTCAGACGAAGAACTATGGCAGGAACAGGTAAAAACCCACATGAACGTTATTGCCTGGTGCGATGAGCAGTTGCAATGGGTAAAAGACACAGTCGATGAAGGCGGGCCCAAGCTCCAGGAACAACGCATATGCGACAAATGGGACCTGAGCACAAAATTAATCGATGATGAATTCGATGAAATCAAACAACAGCTTGAAAGCGAATTACAAGATATAGCCAGTGAACTTAATGAATTTAGCTCATCAACCGATGCCATAGATCCCGGAAAATGGGACAAAATCAAGCAACAGGCAGATTTTAAACAAATCCGGATTGCCCATCGTCAGCGTTGCGCAGTCTCGCGATGCCCAGACCCCGCAGAGTACCCGGACTATCCCTATTACAACGTCTTTGTTATACCGCCAAACTCTCCGCGCCTGCGCTTTGTCTACGCCGATAACCCGGATGAGCCAATCCGCAACGGCACAGTGCTATACTGGCATTACGTAGACGGCCCCTTAAAAAAAGACCAGCTCGAAATCCGCACCAGCATCTGGAACAGATGCAGCAATACCATGACGGCCATCGGCATGGGCCGCACAGACAGTAACGGCTTTATTTTGCAAAGCATCCCTTATGACCAGACCAGGATTCAGGCCATGCTCGATCTGAACGACAAACGCCTGGTAGTCAAACAAGAGGTTGAAAAAGAAGCCATAGAAACCATTGCCGCGCATTTTGAAAAAGAAGCTGAAAAACACCCTGTCAAACCCTTTGAATGGGTTGAAAACCCGGACCCCGCAACCTGCCCGATACACGATCAGTCCAAAAATCCGTGCTCTATGAATTTTTTGGAAGACTTACCGGACTGGATAAACGGGCAAAAAATCATAAACCCATCCAGGAGCACCTCCCAGGGGCAATTTATCACCCCCTTTGACCGCATCCTGGAAAACTTCGTATTTCACGGATTCAGCCCCAAAGACCAGCAGGCAATCGATGAGCTTGAACCCCTTGAAAATAAAACGGCTCTAAGAAAGCTCAACCCGGTAAGCATGCAATATTTCTTAGAAAACAAACAATACGGCTTTATGGCCTACCCCGTGGACCGGGGCTCTTTCGCCACCAGGCCGCTGACCGAAATTCCCGGCATCGACGCCCCCTTGCCCGAAGGGCAAACCACCGGCGGCACAGCAGAGCCGACCACCCCAGGCAAAGCCGCCTGGCGCGGTTTTATCCCCCGGCATGATGACCAGGGCGTCGTAACCATCGCCCTGCACTGCACCCTTCCCGAATGGGACCGGCGCATCAACGAAAAACTGCACACCCTGCTAAACGCCCGGCAGGCCCTGGACAAAATGATCGCCCCCCATGAAAAAAACCGGCTGCGCCTGCTGCAAGCCACCCGGATGATCGACTACAACCTCGACTTCGGCATAAACAACGGGCAGACTCATCTTTCCAGCCCCAACAAAGAGTTGCACGAACTGAGCCGCAGCCTGTACTCAATCAAAGACAGCCTTGAATCCAGAGTCTACGAACCCGAAAAGCAAGAAGATCTTCAATTAAAAAACATCATAGACAATTGCACCCAAGCCGCCGAAGACCTGTGGCAAACCCTGAAAAACCCGGCCTTCGCAGATGAATACAACCGCTACATCAAAGCCGCCTTCGGAGAAAAAGACGAACAGCAAGCCTCCGGCGAAACCAACGGCGCAATCAACCCCGGCCCCTACATGCAGGCCGAACCCTACTGGACACACATCTTCGAAACCATAGCCAAATCCTACCACGCCTTAAAAGACACCCTATGCGCCGATGACATCTGGAACCAGCAAGTCGGCCCTTTTTTCTTAGAACTGATCAACTCCACCAGGGAGATGGATCTTGAGCCGTCTGGAGAAATAGCGAAAGATTTTTTTGCCTTCAGAGAGCATGGACTTTTTATCGAAGAAAAAAGACATGAAAAGTCCACGGCTGACAAGACGTCAAGTAGTGGCCCAATAGCAGAAGACCATACACCGGTAAATGTATTGAAACCACTTAACGATAGGTATTCTAGCCGATTTATTGGAGTGGAATTTCAGGATGATGCCCTTTCAAACGCCCAAAAAAGCGCAGAATCAGCCGCCAACATCCTAAAAAATCTGCCTGGACAGTACCTTGCAGCCGCCTCCATTTTTCATCGCAGCCCCGGTCCGCGCTCGACTGTGGAATGGCTCCTGGATGGCTACTTTGCCGATCTGTCGCAGCTTTTGGCCAAATACAGCACAGATGCCAACTCCGCCCACATCCGCCTGGTTTTCGGCATTATGCGAATTTCCGGAATCCTTACCAAAGAGGATGATATTCAACAATGGAAAAATATAATCTTCTGGATGCTTCGCGATGCCGGACGTATGAACAGCTCTGAAAAAATCGATTGGAAAAAAATCCTCGATAAACAAATGATTGACCGCATCAGCAAGGCCCTAAAAGATCGAAAATCTAGGAAACCTGAAATAGATGAGTCATTTATAAATACATTGAAAAGTATTTATCACATCCAAACCAGGAACGATTCCGGCCAGGCCGCCAGCCCTTCGGATGTCATTTTCACGGCCCGCAACCATTTTGGTTATAAAGCCTTTATGCAGACATTTAACCTGATGCTTTTGATCGAGGCATGGGGAAATCTGGCCAAAGCCGATCCATGCACGCCCGGCGAAGCAATCAGCTATGCCACCGATGTACTGGAAACATCCTTTTCCACCATGTACTCGGCGGCCAAAATATCCATCCTGGGGCGTAATTTTTATTTAAAACACTTTTCCTCAGTAAGCAGCTTAAAAGATCCTTTTTTGAAAAACGCAACACAGTTTGCCGAAGTTATTGGTTACAAACTGTCCTTTATTGCAGGCGCATCCTCCTTGTTTCAAGCCTTTCAATCCTTTGGCAAACAAAAATACCTGGACAGCTTCTTGCATTTTAGTCAGGCGCTGTCAGTATTGATGATCGCCAGCGGGGAACTTATTTCCGCCCGCTTTGCCACCCAAACAGCAACCGGAGCGGCAGCAAAATTTTTGGCCAGACGGGGAGCAGCGATTTTGCTGGGGGGTGGAAATTTTATCAACCTGCTGATCTTTGTTTCAGTTACCTTAGCCAATATAATCAGACATTACTCAACATCTCATCTCAATCACTATATCAGCGGCTTGTGGGGCAGTTTGAAAGACGAAACAGCGCTGACATATTTTTCTTTTCAAGCCCGGAGTTTGAATCAATCGTACTTCATACCGTTAGAGCAAAAAAAAGTAAAAATCAATCAATACAGCCATTCAGCCAAACGGCTTTATTTTTATACGGAACACGCCGGCAATGATAAAGAACATTTCGAGAACGCCGAAGAATTGATCGCTGAAAATATTTTCGGCCAATTAAGCTGGCGTGCGATTGTGCCCATGTATCTTGACCAGGTAGACTTTAGCACCATCGAAAAATCCGTTGCAATTTTTGGCGAATTTAATCCCTCCATGATGCCGGGCGGTGTTGAAAACGGCCTGATTCAATTAAAAATTGATCTTAAAACATATGAAGAACACATGAGAAGAAAGGCTAAATCATCCGATCCTGAAACTGCAAAACAGATCGGGATGATGTTGGATATCGCACAACAACAACGCCGGTTGCCCATGCAGACGGCGGCCATTATCAACTTTTATAAAACTGTGGCCGATCCCAACAATCGCAACAGCCTTTTTGACAACAAAAAACGCTACGCCGAGGTAGCAAAAGATCTGGAAAAGGGCGATTTTATTCCCGACAGGGACAATCCCGAATTGCTGCCCATCCAAAAAGCTTACACGGGCGACAATCTATCTCAATTGTCCAAAGCCAATCCGGGAATATCATCATCGTTGATATATGGCGCATGGAACAGCCCGGACTTTTTTAAAGAGAGAAACAGCATGTACACGCAACCGCGATCCTGAAAATTAAACTGTGAAAGGTAAAAAATGAAATTATCAAAATATACATCAACCACTAAAATTTTTGTATTAAGTCTTTTTTGTTTAGCCTTGAGCTGGCTGGTTAGCTCTGCTGCCCTGGCATCCGCTGAAGATCAAAAAAAAATCCACCCTCAAGATTTTGAAGTTATCAAAAAGATCTACCAAGAGGCGGGAAAGGATATTAATAAAGCAAAAGTGTTTGATAATTTGCCGCTCATCGGTCCATTAGATGGATACCTTAACTTAGAAATTACAGAAAAATACAGAAAATACCATGCAGTAGGAAAAAAAATAAGACCTGATGCACTTTTAATGGATGGGATATCGACAAATAAAAATGGCCGAATAATTGGCTTCGGATTTATGGATGCACCATTTAGAAGTCTATCATTGTTGCAAAAGTTAAAATATCTCCGCATTGCAGTATTTTATTATTGCAAAATTGAAGAAATAAACCTCAAAGACATGCCACACCTGGAAGAATTGACGATTAAAAGTAACTATGTCCAAAAAATAACAGCACTTAAAGATATGCCCAAACTGCGGGTGCTGGATTTTCAAAGCAATTACGTTCCCAAAATAGAAAACATGGAAAACATTCCTAACCTTCAAATTCTCAACCTTTCGTCAAATCCTATTGAAAAAATCGAAAACCTGGAGCCATTTACAAAATTAACCCACTTAAAATTCTCCGGCCGCAGCGGCAAAACTATTTCTAAAATCGAAGGGCTAAGCACATTAACAAATCTCAAGGTATTACATTTCGGTGTCGTGCTAATTGAGAAACTCGAAGGCCTGGATAATTTAAAAAAACTGGAAGATTTAAGTATTCACACTTCCAGAATTAAAAAACTCGAAGGCTTGGATAATTTAGTTAATTTAAAGGAACTATACATTCCTTTTAATTTTTATATTAAAAAACTTGAAGGCTTGGACAATTTAAAAAAGCTTGAAAAACTCAGGGCACATAGCTGCGACATCCAACGTTTAGAGGGCTTAGACAATCTTGTAAACCTGAAAAAACTCGATCTTCACGAAAACAGCGGCATCACCAAATTAGAAGGACTGAATAATTTAAAAAATCTTGAAGAGCTTAAACTATCTGCAACATCTGTAGAAAAGATAGAAAATCTTGATAATTTGAAAAAACTATACCATTTAAGCTTAGCTGGCTCAAATATTCCAAGAATAGAAAATCTGGATAACAATACTAAACTTAAATATCTTGCATTATCACGAACAAAAATCAGTAAAATTGAAAACTATCGGCACCTCTATGATCTAACGGATTTTTTACTAAACGGCACACCAGTTTATAAAGAACAAAATAAATTTTGGAAAGAATTCCAGGAGCTTGACAACTTTATTCGAGCCAACAAAATCCGGTTGTCCGAAGAAAGCATAAAAAGACAATGGCTGCTAAGAAAAGCTAAAAAATCCAAAGATTCATAATCGCAAAAGCAAACCGTTCATTGTGAGCGAAGTTGATCATGGCCGGTGGAAAATGCTATCCCCGGACATAATCTTGAGCAAACAATGGAACGGTTTGCCTGAAACATTTAATTATTTGGCAAATCAAACAAGAGGTTGAACAAAAAACAGGCGGCGCATTCTCCATCCTCTAAGCGTAGGGTGGCCCCTGTGTCAGGATAGATGCCGCCATTTTGATTTTCGATATAGCGTTTAATTACCGATAAAGGGGCGCCCCCGGCAGACACAATACAGTAGGGCCGCGACCAGAGAACAGGCTTCGAATAAAAATTTTTCAAATGCCCGGCAAACTCTTTTCTGAGTTGTCTGGAACTGATCGTTTTAAGCGTATTTACAAGTTTGCTGGGAGCAAGCTTGGGACAAGCATCAACTAAAATATGTACGTGGTCGGATTCGCCGTTAAACTCTGCAAGTCCACAATCCGCATTTTCACAAATTCGTCCGAAATGCTCTTTCATCCGTGACAGTATTGTCGGTTTTAGGGGTCTGAAGTTCAACGGAACGAAATCGTACGATAAGCCGTAACTATCTAATATATTAATAGTTAGTGTACATCAAAATTGGGTGTCAAATCCTGTCTATTAAATCGTTTAAAGGTATTTTATAGACATCCGTGTCTATAAACCGATTTTTTAGACACAATGCGAACCTTCATTTTCTTTAACGTACACTTTCGTTCCATTGGACTTCAGCCCCCATATAGGACATTTTTGGTCCAATCTCTTTCGTGAAATATTCAGGACTCATTTTAGGTCGCCCAGACAAGCTTCCCTTTCTCCTTAAGCTCTCTTTGATAACGATATACAGTTGCTTCACCGACCCCTAAGGCCTTTGCAATTTCCTTAACGCTTTTATTCCTGTTTTGCAGCGCTTCAAAAGCCAATGCTTTTTTTTCACCGGTTAATATAAATATTTAAGCGGGTTAGCGATTCTATTGCCCCATATGGAAGGAATCGTTGCCACGCCCCGAAATAGAGTTTTATAAAAATCGCGGTCGTGATGGTAAGCAACGCGCCGCTTATACCAATTACCAGGGCAAGATTGACATATTCCATGACAAATCCGTAAACCAGCATGGCAAGCGGGATTGAAAAATTGCCGATGACGCCGACCACGCCGAACAAGCGCCCCGCCATATCGTTATCGTTGGATATGAATTTTTGAAGGATGGTTCGAAAACATGTGGCGGCCACGACAATGGAGCCGCCGATCAGGCAAAAGAAGGCCATGTAAGCATAAACGGTGCTGATGTTAAAAAATTTTATCGTGCCGACCAGCACAAAGTTTACTCCGATGAAGGACACGGCGCCGAACAGAAATTTTTCTTCCTTGTTATTTAGATAACCGGTGGCCGCCACAATTATGGCCACCAAGACGGTGCCGACACCGATGGAGGTTTGAAGGAATCCGAGATTGGTGGGGCCTGCGCCGGTCAAACGAGAGGCTATTACCGGAACGACCACTTCGATGCTTCCAACAAAAAAATGAATGATGCCCACGATGGATAAGATGACCAACAATGGTTTTTTACCGGCAATGAACCGAAAGCCTTCGCCGAGGTCCTTGAAAATGGAAGAAGATTCCGTGGATTTTTCGATTTCTCTTTTCGGGATGGCGATAAAGCACTCGAATATCCCTGAAATAATGTATGACAGGGCGTTGAAGACAAAGATAAACTTGTAACCGACCGTGGCAATGGCTATTCCGCCCAGCACCGGTCCGGCGATTGTTGAGAAACCTTGAACGAACTGGGTAAGTGAATTGGCTTTGACCAATTGGTCTTTATTCACGATCTGTGGAATAACGGCGGGAATGGAGGGATCGTAAAAGGCCGCGCATATGGAGAGAAGCACCTGCGCCGCAATGATGATGGGCAGGGTCAATGCGCCTTGAAGATAAAAGATAAGCACACCGAAAACAACGGCACCGCGAATTAAATCCGTCAGGACGATAATTTTTTTTCTATCGTACCTGTCAATATAGGCTCCAGCGAAAATGCCGAGCAATATGGCAGGGAAAAAAGAATAAAACAGCATGATACCCATTTGGGCGGAGGACTGGGTGGTTTCAAGAACCCAATAGGCAAGGGCCAAAATGTAAAATTTATCGCCCATCTGAGAGACAAATTGTCCTCCGAGCAGTATCGCTATATTCCGGTTAAGAAAAAATCTCATTCAAACCTCCTGTAAGTCATGACCTCCGGTTAAACCGGAGGCCTGGATTGTGAACCGCTAAAAGCGGTCTATTTTGCGCCTAAAGGGAGTTATAGTCAATAGTTGTGTATGGAAAAATTAGGCGGCGATCCGTTTTTCTTCGATTCCATTCACAAATTTGACTCCTTCTATTACTTCAGTCAAGCGCTCAGGGCAATGCAAGCGTATCCATCTTTTCTCAGCGCTTTGACATAATTTAAATGCCATCGTTATTACCGTATTAGCAGAGAAACAGCCTCTGACTTTGGCTGTCCTTAACCGCACAGTGGCAAAAGTTGATTCTATCGGGTTGGTGGTGCGAATATGCCGCCAGTGTTCTGCTGGAAATTCATAAAAGGTTAGCAAGGCGTCACGGTCTTTTTCCAAACACTGAGCAACCTTGGGATATTTCGCTCCATAAACCTGTATGAAGTCGTTAAAAAGCCTCATGGCTTCATCCTTATTATCGGCGTGCCAGATATTATGCAGTTTTTGTTTGGCTTTTGCTTGAAGGCTCTTTGGTAATTTATTAAGCACATTGGCCACTTTGTGGACCCAACAGCGCTGCCAACGGCTGTCAGGGTATATCTTGGATAGGGCATTCCAAAAACCCAGGCTGCCGCCGCCAACACACAGTTTTGGGCCAATTTTGAGCCCTCTGGATTTAAGATCGGTCAGCAACTGGGACCACAACAGTTCGCTTTCACGAAAGCCGCCATCGATAGCCACCAGCTCCTTTTTACCGTCTTTGGTTGCGCCTATAACGACCAATAAACACTGTTTGTCATCCATGCGTACGTTGCAGTATATGCCATCTACCCAGAAGTATACATAGTGTTTGTCCGACAGATCGCGTTTTTGCCAGCCCTGTAAATCTTGCTCCCAGACCGTTTTCAAACGACTGATGGTTGTGGCTGATAGACCAGGAGCATCCTTGCCAACCAGAGCTGCAAGGGCATCGGAAAAATCTCCGGTGGAAACGCCCTTAAGATACAGCCAGGGAATCAACTGCTCCATGCTCTTGGTTTTACGAAGGTACGCAGGTAAAATATTCGATCTGAACTTTATTCTTTTAGACGCCTTAGCATGCCGATCCCTCACGCGCGGTGCTTTTACCGGCACAGCTCCGATGCCGGTTTGAATTTCACGCTCAGGAAGATGACCGTTTCGGACAATTCTTTGCCGTCCCATTTCATCGGTCAAATCCCTATATTGACTTATGAAAATCTCAATTTCGGCTTCCAATGCCTG
>JAAERL010000384.1 GCA_024230435.1 Desulfobacteraceae bacterium | reverse complement strand
GTGCCCAAAATTCAGGTTTTGCTCCTGGTTTTTGTTCTCATGAAGAGAGATGTCGATTTGGTACGTTTGATTTCTGACTAATAGCAATCTTTGCTAATTATCTTTCTGCAAAATCCTCAATTTCTGGATGGACACTAGCTACGTATGGACCTTTGAGGGCTGGTTATACCTGGCAGTTGTAATGGATCTTGATTCCAGGCAAATTGTTGGCTGGGCTATGGATAAACGCATGAAAGTAGACCTGGCGCTTGATGCTTTGGCCATGGCCTACTGGCAAAGGAAACCATCCGAAGGATTGCTTCATCACTCAGATCGTGGAAGCCAGTATGCTTGTTACAAGTACCAGGAACGACTGCAAACTTATGGTATGATTCCAAGCATGAGCCGCAAAGGTAACTGTTGGGACAATGCGCCAACCGATCGTTTTTTTCGCTCCTTGAAGTCAGAACGGTTGACGGCTTGTAGGTTTATAACGCGTGATGCAGCAAAAAATGAAATACTCGACTACATTACTTTCTATAATAGCATTCGGCTTCATTCATATTTGGGATACGTATCTCCGATGGATTATGAAAAAGAGCAATATTTAAAAGTGGCTTAATTTTGTGTCCGTTTTTTGTTGACCATTACAGAAAAAGCTTTTGGTATGCGTGATCTGGCGGTCAGAAGATTTTTTTCTACTGTTTTTCTAAGTGTATCGTAATACGCGATAGGGAATTTTTCCTGGTATAAAATATTACCTCCATCAATTTTTTTATTAACTTGATGGATTGTAAATCCGGTATTTTCACTTTTTTCATAAATAGGCCAGATAATACTTTGAGCGCCCTGAAATTTGGGAAGAAGTTCGCCGTGAATATTTATCATTCCAAACTTTGGTATGGAAAACAAACTTTCAAGAATATACCCATTGCCCAATGAAAGCCCTAAGTCTGCTTTTATCGACCTGAATAAATCCCTTGTCATATCAGAGTTTATAGCATTCGTTTCTGAAATGGGGACATTGCAAGCCCGGCTGACAGAGTAAATGTCGTCAGCTTCATTATAATAGTACCATTTTCTAAGTTTGATACCGTTTATAGTTCCCAATATTCCTATGCGCATTGTTTTAGTTATAATTTTTTTAATCTTTTTCCTTTTATTTAAACTTACACCGCGAGAATAAATTACTCCGGCAACATTTAGATTTTTGTTTGCACATAATTCAGGTAAAACATGAGATGCGATGCCATTACTACTCGATGTTAGGACGACTATTTTCACCAGAAACCTCCATGTTTCCTCTTGCAAAATATTCAATATGCGATAGTGGCCATTGCACTTCAAATTGATGTCTCGGTATGCTGAATAAATCTGTATAGTTAGGAGCCGCAGCCCCTCTAAAAGCCCCAAAACATGATAGGTAGCCAGCATCCTTTACCATAGCCAAAGATTCTTTGTCGGCATCAGATAGTCGGCCATATGGCCAGGATATATACTTGCATTCTTGATCTAAATGGTTTTCTATTTCTATTTTTGATCCATATATTTCATCTTTCAGGCGTGTTTTATCTTTTGATGTCGTAGAAAAACACTTATGGGTCTTGGTGTGTGAGCCAATAGTATAACCGGCTGAAGCCATATCTCTTATTTCTTTCCAGGTTAAAAGCTTGATTACAGAGTTATATCCCGTAGTATCGAGACAATAGATTTTATTCTTATTATAATCAGCCCCAATTAAAGATGAAGGTATGAAAATTATTGCGGGGATTGAATGTTTCTTTAATATTGGAAAAGCATTCGTATAATTATTTTGGAATCCGTCATCAAAGGATAGGTGGAAATATCTGCCATCGATTTGCTTTTTGCCTTGAATCATCTTAATGCAAGTATCTGTATCGACAAATGCTCCAATTTTTTTTAATTTTAACAGTATTTTTTCAAATTTACTCCTTTGATTGTCAAAGACGTTATGGCAATATAAACACCTAAGAAATTTGTCCTTCATTGATTTATTTGTCACAGAAACCACTGAAAGTAGGCCATATCTTAAATAACGTCTCAATTTCCTGGGCAAACTTGATAAGATTGGATTTGCTTGTTGACGATAATTGGTATACTTATAGGCTTTCATGAGCAACCACCTAATGTCCATCAATAAATTGCCAATTTGCTCGATATCTTAAGTTATGCTTAAGATTTTATTCTATGAATATCAATGACATGCCTGCGGTAAAAATTATCGCAGGCCTTGCGCTATAGCGAATTTTTCAATTTCGCCGATAAACACTACCTGTAGGTTTTTCTATTATCCGAGCCATGATATTCCATTTCCAGACAAATAATGATTATTTTCCAATTCTTTTACGAATTTAACCTAAAAGCAAAAAAGGGCGTTTTGGAAAAATAGATTGAATTAAGAATATGACTTCCAGTTCGAATTATTTAAATTATATTATACAGTTAGTTGAAGGCGCACAGCCGCAATAAAGATGGAAAGTAAAAGCCATTAACGCCTTTCTTTGTTAAATATAAGAACCGATACAATAACGCAATATCTGGATAATTTTTTATTGACTGGTTGCAAGTTTTCCGATTCAAAAAAACGCTAATTGTTGATTGCGAATCAGCAATTTATTAGAAAGTAGTATTTTCTGAGCACTCAATTTAAAATTTAGACGGTCTGAAGTGAAACTTTGACCACAATCGTAAAAAATTAAAAACACATATCCATCAACAAGAATTTTTTCAGATTGGGGGATATTGCTTGTGATATGTTATGGTTGGCAGAACTGGTGCATGTTTATCATGGTATAGGCCAATAGTTTGAAGGTAAAATGCCGAGATTGAATTTTTTCAAAACCCAGCAGTAACCGTTTAAACTTGTCCTGCCAGGCAAATGTCCTTTTTGTGGTTGAGTAGGCCAAGGTGGAAGTTCCCTTGGCCTGCTCAACCGTTATTGCTGAAAACTATCGCCTGCCAGGGCAATTTTGTGATATAAATATTTGTATAATCTTCCGGCATAGGTGAGGGATCAATGATTATGCATATCTTAGGCATCATTGGGAAAATTTCTCAATCACTGATCTCAAATTTTATCAAAATGGCGTCCCATGGGAAATACTCCGGGCGCAACAAAACCTTTCTTGTTTCCAAACCCAAAATTCACAAAGGATATGGCTCCCAAAAGGAAGATCCCGGCATTGTTGAAAAAGAGCCGATTATCAATATTCTGTGTGGTTTGAATATGAGGTTTTTCTCAATTCAATCCATCGTATTGGTAGAGCCGCAGGCGGGTATGGTCCAGATAAGGTTCCGGAATTCGATAAAGCCATTGAAATGACGGTTCGGGGAAAAATGTAAACACAAAACGGCAAACAAATCGGGATGATAGATGAATATTTCAAACGATTGAGGATGCATATTAATAATCAGGGGGGGGGGTATGCAAATTGAAAAAATGCATATTTTGGTTGTTGATGATTGTCATGACGTTCACTATCAACTAAACGGTTTTCTGCGTTCCGCAGGGTTAAAAAACCTCCATTTTGCAGATTCGGTGGAAATGACATACGAAATATTGGGACTTACAGACGGGGGGCAGCTCAATTTGCGTATCAATCTTATTCTGATGGATATCAAAATGGCCGATATCAATGGTATTGAAGCAACCCGAAATATAAAGTCGAGGCAGGAATTCCAGGATGTGCCGGTGCTGATGATTACGGCAGACGTAAGCAAAGAGAGCTTAAGTGCCGCCTTTGAAGCAGGCGCTGTTGATTATATTACAAAACCGTTAAATAAAGTTGAACTTATTGCCCGTGTCCGTTCTTTTCTCAAATTGAAGTCCGAAATGGACAGTCGTAAACAACGCGAAAAGCAATTAGAAGAAGCTCTGTCAGAAATCCAGACCTTGAGAGGACTAATCCCAATCTGTGCGTCATGCAAAAAAATACGAAATGACGATGGTTATTGGCAACAGATTGAAACTTTTATCAGCGAGCATTCGGAAGCGGATTTTAGTCACAGCATATGTCCGCAATGTGTCAAAAAGCTTTATCCTCAACTGAATTTTTAAAATAAAAATTGTAAGCGTTCACAGGCGCCGATCCGCTTTTGTTTTACACCGGCTGCACGTGATTAGAGCAAATATCATAGCAAATTATGAATATTCAGGTTAGCCGCACACATTTTCGTCATCTTCATACGTTTTCAGTGTGAAGATTTTACTTTTCAGTTTCGTATGAGCGTGAGTGGTTACGATGAATAATAGACCCAAAAAGATCTTGTACCATGGATTCTGATACAAAAGAAAGAAAATTGATTTTTATCTGCATATGGATTGTTACGATTATGCTGATTAATTCATTGCCGGCATATGCTGAATTAAAATGGTATCCGTTTCCCGTAGATGTTTGGACAGAACCTTTTAAAATGGAAAGTTCGCGGGTTAAATTTGATTATGTTCCTTTGAAAAAATCATCCAAAAAGTGGCGTATCAGCGTTTTTTTTCCCCATATGAAAGACTCCTACTGGCTGGCTGTAAATTATGGTGTTGCTTTCGAAGCAAAGCGTATAGGCGTCAGGATGGATCTTTATCAAGCCGGCGGATATGATAGTTTAGATATTCAACTTGCCCAGATCAAGGAAAGTGTGGCGGCCGGTACCGATGGTGTCATTATCGGCGCAATTTCTTATGATGGTATAAACGCCCTGGTGAACAAAATACGCGCCAGGGGGATTCCCGTCATTGATTTGGTTAATGGCATGTCAACGAATATCGTCTCGGCTAAATCCCTTGTGTCATTTGGTGAAATGGGTTTTAAGGCGGGTGAGTACATTGCAAGAATGCATCCGAAGAAAGGTAAAAAAATAAAGGTTGCCTGGTTCCCCGGACCTAAGGATGCCGGTTGGGTCAAGGCTGGGGACAGGGGCTTTAAAAAGGCCGTGGCGGACAGCGTCATCGAAGTCGTGGCAACCAGATATGGCGACACAGGCAAGAAAGTACAGTCGTTATTGTTAAATGAAGTACTTAATACTTATTCTGATATAGATTATATAGTCGGAACCGCGGTGACGGCTGAAGCCGCTGTAAAAGTCTTGCGAAAACTAGGGTTGGAAAAGCGGATTAAAATTATGGCGTATTACTTGACTCCCGGTGTTTATCGGGGGATCAAACGCGGCAAAATTTTAGCCGCTCCGACGGATTCGGCTGTTATCCAGGGCCGGATCGCTATCGATCAGATTGTTCGTATTCTTGAGAAGGAAAAATATTTGAAGCATGTAGGGCCAAGGCTCTATGTTATTGACAAGACCAATGTCGATACTTTTGATCGAAGCACAGTTTTAGCCCCAAAAGGTTTCAGGGCAACCTATACGGTAAACTAAGCGTTTAACCGAGCGATAATGATGTTGAAATTAGGTAAAAAACTAAGAGCAGGATTATTTTTCTTTCTTCTTCTGGCAGGGATAGCGGCCGTTATCCATGGGGGGCAAAAATTAAGAGAACAGGCAATAGATGTATGGTTAAAGCATGCGGGCCAGGATGTCGACCGAATTACGGATACAGGGTTATCCTGGCTGTCATCGTTTCATATCCAGCTTCGCGGGTTCGCCGCCCTTTTTAAAGGGTCTGAGGTTGTCACTGAAAATGAACTTCTGGATTCACTTGATATTATCCAGGAAGCTCAAGACTTCATCCCTCTAACGTCCTTGGCTTTTGCCAAGCTTGCAAAAACGGGCCAGTCCAATTCCGCCGAGAATTTTATTGTTACACTTACCACCGACAGCACAGGGCTCCTTGCACCAGGTTCGGGCCTTTCATCCATTATGGCAGTGCATGCTGCAATTTCCGGCGCTATAAAGGTAGAGGACAAGGTAATCATGGGGCCGGTTTTCAAAAGTGAGACAGGACGGAAACTGTCATTGCTGGCTATTGCGGCGTCCAACGCCGGTGTGGAAGGCGCTATTGTGACGATAGTCGACATAAAGGACCTTATAGATGGACTGTATGCCATTCACATTCCTGAAGGCATTCACCTGCGCCTGGCCGAAAAATATGAAAGAAAGACTGACGGGCAAGAGAGAAGATTTATAATCGGTTCTGAATCAGCACCACCCGGCACGGTACATACTTTTACCATCTCGGCCGACAGCGGCCAATCTCATTTGGAGTTCATCTGGGATGTACAGGGCCCGTATATGGGCGGTCCGGCAACTGAGTTAGCGAAAGTAGTACAGCTTGGTGGCGTCGTTCTCATATTGCTAACTTTTGCCGTGATTGGTATTCTGTTCTTACAAAATTATAAAATCAATCAGCGAGTGCTGGCACGGACCGCCGAACTTAAAAAGGCGAAAGAGTTGGCCGAACAAGCCAGTCGAAGCAAATCTGTTTTTCTTGCCAACATGAGCCACGAAATCCGCACTCCCCTGAATGCCATCATCGGCATGGCCGATCTGCTGATGGAAACCTCCTTAACCATGGAACAGAGATATTTCGTGCGCATATTTGAGTCAAACAGTGAAGCACTGATAGATATTATCAATAATATCATAGATATTTCCAAGGTGGAATCCGGCAAGATTTTACTTGAAAATATCGATTTTGATTTAGGGAAACTCATTGAAGATATCTGTGCAATGATGGCCCTTACAGCCCATGAAAAACATCTTGAGTTACTCTATGATGTCGGTGCCGGCGTACCCGGTTATCTTATCGGAGATCCTTACCGGCTGCGTCAGATTCTGGTTAATCTAATCGGCAATGCCATCAAGTTTACCCACCAGGGAGAAGTAGTTATCAGATGCAGCATAAACGATCTTAAGATAGGTGACAGAGAGCAAACAGACAGAGAGCAAACAAAAGAAGCCGAACTGCTGTTTGCGGTCACGGATACGGGGATTGGTATCCCAAAGGACAAACAAGAGACTATTTTTGAGAGTTTTTCTCAAGCCGACAACTCGACAACCCGCAGGTTCGGCGGTACCGGTTTGGGGTTGACCATCTCCAGACAACTGGCGCGGAATATGGGAGGTTCCATCTGGGTCGAAAGCATTGAGGGACAAGGCAGCACCTTTTATTGCACGGCACGGTTCGGTTTATCTGCCAAGTCTAATGAACCGAATATTGCGGACCGCGAATCTTTAGCTGGCAAAAGTTTCCTTATTATTGATGATAATGCCACGAATCGGTTGATTCTGAAGAAAATACTGCAAGGCGGAGGGGCAAAGGCTACCGAGGCGGCAAGTGGCTCGGAAGGACTTAATAAACTCAGGGCGGCGAATACGGCCGGCTTACCGTATGATATAGTCCTGTTGGACTGCCGCATGCCGGAGATGGACGGCTTTCAGGTTGCAAGAAGTATCAAGGATGATCCAACAATAGAAGGCACGATCATTATGATGCTTTCTTCTGATGAGCGTTGCGTCAACTCGCAAGGTTATCTGCGCGAAGGTATCAATTCATATCTTGTAAAGCCTCTCAGAAAATCAGAATTGCTCAAAGCAATACATAACCTTTCAGCGCAGGTACCTCAAGCAGCAATAACTCAATACAACACAGCAACAGATCCATCCATTCAATTCAACGAACCGAAAAAAATTCTGCTGGCAGAGGATTTCCATCATAACAGGATCATAGTTCAGCAATACTTGAAAAAGACTCCGTTCATCATTGATATCGCGGAAAATGGCGCCGAAGCGGTACACAAGTTTACTTCTCAAACCTACGACCTCGTATTGATGGATATGCAGATGCCGGTCAAGGACGGCTACACGGCAACAAGAGAAATCAGAGAGTTTGAAAAGGCCAACGGACTGACTCCGGCGCCGGTAATTTCCCTTACTGCCTACGCCTTAAGTGAGGATATTGCCAAATGTATTTCCGCTGGGTGCAACGAACATCTGAGCAAACCGATAAAGAAAGCAAAACTTATCGAAGTCATTAACCACCACATCATAAAAAAATCGGCCGCGGTAGTCACAAAAGTCTCAGAACCGCCTATCGGCAAAGAAGACAATTTAAGTGATGAGCATGCCCAAAGTGAGTTTAATTTACGATTGGACAAGGCTTTTGCGGAATTCATTCCGGTATTCATCAAGGATGTGAAAAAAGACATAGTTGCCATGCAGGAGGCGTTACAAAACAATGACTTTCAATTTATCCAAGCTGCCAGCCATCGTATAAAGGGCGCCGGAGGCGGCTACGGCCTGGATGCTGTTTCAATATTTGCTCAGACAATTGAAACAGCCGGACGCGAACAAAATGAAGCTGAAACCGGCAGACAGCTAAAAAAATTAGCTCACTATCTACAACAAATTGAGATCACCTATGAGTGACTGCTCCCGGCAATAAATTGCCGGGCATCTAAACGCCTTGCGGCGTTAACGTATCCAGCCCGATACGCAAAACATTTCTCGCTGCGTTATGATCACGATTTGCAACAAAGGTGCAAAAAGGGCAGCGATGAGTTCTT
>JAAERL010000383.1 GCA_024230435.1 Desulfobacteraceae bacterium | reverse complement strand
GTCATGTTTTCATTCCATTCTTTCATCATTTGGCGTACTTGCCAGAACTTATCTTTGAAGGCAGGAGGCTTTAATGTAGTGAATGATAAATACTTTAAGATATCATCAAACCTTGATTTTAATAGCATCAGGATCAGGAGGCAAAATGACCGTATCAGGACCAGTGGTGGGAGCAGGATCTTGACTTGGCTCATTAGTGTCCTTGTGGAAAACCTTGGATGGATCTCCTGCTTGAGTTACACGAGAATATCTAAAGGCAGTGTAGAACTGCACATTATCCCATTGGGGGACATGCTCATCATTATCCCCAATGTATTTGAGATATAGCACTCGTACATGTTCATGTCCTCTTGAAGTTTTCTGTATGCCTTGACCCACTATCATCAAGTTTTCAACTAAATCACGGTTCACATGATACCTGCTTTTACTTACAATCTTCTTGGAGTGAAGAAAGCGTTTCTGCACAGTGCAAATTGCACCAATACCTCTTTTCTCCGCCATGTTGATGAGAATAAAAGTATGACATCTTGGAAAAAAATCCCGCCAGAGTGCATTTTTGGAGGGCGAAAAATTCTCACACAAACATGCTCAAAACAATCGAAAAAATGCACACATATTCCTGAACATGCAAAGGGCAATTGTGAAGAATGTAAATCTTGAAAGCTTTAATGGGAAATGAATTTTGAAAAATGTAAAGCAGGAGCCGAATTCGGCTTTTTCCGCCGAATTCGGCGTCTGTACGGTTTATCCGATCATTCTTGTGATGAGACCTGCACAATGCTAAATTTTGCGCAAGCGCGCCAAACACCCTACTTCTACTTGGAAAATCTTCAAAAACCAATCTAAAAACATCCTATCTGCCGGTAGTTTTTCCAGTGTTTCTTAGATTTCTTTAGCTT
>JAAERL010000382.1 GCA_024230435.1 Desulfobacteraceae bacterium | reverse complement strand
GTTGGAAGTGTTGTTGGTTCTGTCGTTTTCTGGGAGCCGAGCTGAGCGAGTGTTGCTGCGCTTTTGGCTGCCGGAGTTTTGGCCATGCTGCCGGTGCTTTCTCTGAGCGTTATTGTTGTTTCTATTATTATTCATTGACGCAGCACCATGATTATTATTGTTATTTGGCCTCACTGTCCTACGTGAGTGATTTTCGGTTCGATGTCTGCCGCCGCCTCTGCCATTTTGATGATGACTTCTTCTCCCGCCGCCACCGCCGCCACCGCCGCGACCACCACCAGCAGCGCTCCTATTGTTGGTATTGATAGAATTGTCATTCCTCGGCCGCTTCCTGCCGCTGCCGGTCGATGCTGCTGCGTCCTCCATTTTATTCCTTTTGCTACTTCTTTGAGCCTGGCGTTTTGTGACAGTCCGAAGTCTCTGTTCTGCACGCAAAAAGTTTTTTTAACGGTTAAAAATTTGTGGCGGGAAGGCCAAAATACGCCCAAAAAGACGCTCAAACTGCTCAAAAAGACGCTAATAGGAGTATCTCTGACAGGATAAATACCATAAGTATCTTTCCTCCGTTTCTTATTTCCTTCGTTCCTTCCTTCAGTCACGGGAACCTGAGCCTCTAGAGAGGGTTGACAGTGCTGCTTTTTGTTAGCGGCGCCGGCCGATTCTTTTATATAGTTTCAGAACAGACTAGACTCGGAAGTGGCATCTTCCTGTTTTCAAAGCAAACGCACAGAGATAGATTTGAGATTGAGATTATTTTTTTGGTATGGTACAATACCATAACTGCTATTTTTCTAGAGTCACTCTAGGAGAGAGATATGTAAACATGTATGTGCTGGAAGTGCAAGATATTGACTACATATAGAAAGTAATATATCACTCAATTTCAATCTTCAGTCTTCAGTGAATTCATATGTAAGTATTCTGTAGAATTATATAGATCTGATATTACGACTAACGATAATAACATTGGTTTCTTTCACAGACCGT
>JAAERL010000381.1 GCA_024230435.1 Desulfobacteraceae bacterium | reverse complement strand
ATACCATCTTGTATGTCTTTTTTCCCGTCTTGTGCGTTATGCCAAAGCCCGAATACGTAAAGTATGCAAACTTTGGCACGCCTTGAATACGAAAAAAAATCGAAGCTCAATCTGGTATATTCTTTTCCGCCAATCGCCTAAGTCTTTTTGGCCAAAATGCCATTACCCTGAGGATCTGATCAACTTCGTTCACAATAAACAGTTTGCCTTCGCGTCTGAGCCGGTTATTGCGAATTCGGCATATTCGACGTAATAACAAATTGGTATACCGGATTACAATCCACCTATCCGGCATACCGCTAAAGCATACTTATCAATTAAAGCGATTGGCGAAAAAATTTTTGTATTAACCCCGAAAGCGATAATCAGGGGCTTTTGGCAACACCCCATCCCAGGAAAACGGATGTAATTAAAACGGCGTTTTCAATTTATTCACCCTCAATTATATAGGGGGAAAGCGTAAAACGGATATTATTGGATACGCCGCTATAGTTCTTATATGCAATTGCTTTTTCCAATGTGTAGAACACGTCCACATAGTCATCATCATTGGTGAAAAATCCATCAGGCATGAGCAATATGATTTGAGAAGCAATTTCAAAAATATATGCATATTCAGGAACAACGGCGCCTATACTTTTAATCAGTAAGCTGACAAGTTCTTTATAATTTGTATTGTCATCATGCTCGAAAAAATTGATATTCGCTGCATTAAACCGGTAATTATCCCAGATAATCATCACTTGGTTTGGGTAATAGTCTGTATCTTTATAATTCAAATATGGCATATCAATGGCGGTAATATTGACACTATTTCCGGGTGAGATTCCGTTGACTAGCGCATATATTTCGCTGGCCCCGCT
The DNA here is from genome assembly GCA_024230435.1 of Desulfobacteraceae bacterium. GTDB lineage: Bacteria > Desulfobacterota > Desulfobacteria > Desulfobacterales > Desulfosarcinaceae > UBA2230. Next base: position 1,600 of record JAAERL010000381.1, on the reverse strand, counting down.
AATCCAGGGCTCGCAATCGTCTTCGACCCTGATATGATCTAACTTACTTACTTCCAGTGATTTGCCTCTGTAACTTATCTGAGATTGAATTCCCGCCTTTTTCAATTCTTCATTCATCAATGTTATTCCGGCTTTCATATCCTTTTCAGAATCAAGCCCGACAACAATGACCTGTTGGCCGGGCGGGGCATTAACATCGAGTTGATATTCATTTCCGTAAATATCAAAGGCTTCGATATATTCCCAACTCTTCTCATCACCGTCAGGAACATAAGCAAATAGAAGGTCACTGCTGTCTTCCGGAAGACCAATGTTCGAGAACGCGAGCCTTATCTCCAATAAACCGGCAACATGTTTTTTTATCCCTTTCGCTTCGCGCATTTGACTGTCCATATGGGAGAAGTAACTGTAGAGCCCATCAATTTGCTCGCTTCGAAATCTGGCTTTAAAACCTTTTAAAAGAGAAACAAGATCACAGCTATCGGCGCCACGATAGGATAGCTCCTTTTTAAAATAGTCATAAAAATCTTCTTTATAAAACTGACGCGCCATCTTAAGGGCCATTGCCCGTTTTGATTTTAGCAAATCTGATAATATAACCGGCTTATTTTCTTCAAAAGATGCATCTTCTTTTGCGTAAACATGAGAAAATATACAACCGGCAGAAAAAAACACAATTAAAAGCATTCGCATTAAAGTCGCCATAAAACATTCTCCTTCCAATGAGTTAAAAAAATTCTATGACCTTAAAACGTAGCCGCCCCGGGGTTAACACACTCATACAGCACTGCACATGAAAACAGCTCATAGGCAGTACTTGCATAGTACTTATTTATTAGCGCCCATCGGCGAAACAGGAAATTTATCCGAAATCAAGGCATGCGAAAAATTTCACTGTAAGCATCTGATTGATATTTTAAAGACTCGATATTCCGAGGATAATTTTTTTCGGCACAACTTAAAAAATCGGACAAATTAACCATTGATGGATGGGCGCTAATTAATTTAACAGATATGTCTCAAGACAATTTATGGAATAAAAAATTATACAAAGTATATACTTTGCGTATAGCAGTCTGAAAGCGCAGTCAACAAAAAATTGTGTCATTTCATGTTTTTAATCTTTATTTGAAAATCGCCCACCCCCAAAGCCAAGATCGACAGTGGTTAGTTTAGCAAAAGATTTAGTTTTCATAGTGATTATCTCCTGCCCGCCCTACACTAATTTTTCAAGGGCAAGGTGTCTCACCTGCTTTGACACAGAGGATGTTCAAAATCCATTATACTGATGAGTTAGTGACTGCTCCCCCACCTTCGTTACACGAAGCAGGGGGCTTCTAAGCGGCCTTTAGCCGCTATCGTATCGACGCCCGATACGCAAAACATTTCTCGCTGCGTTATGATCACGATTTGCAACAAAGGTGCAAAAAGGGCAGCGATGAGTTCTTATAGAAAGAGCCTTTTTTACGATTTTATGACACTTCGAACATTCTTGAGATGTATAGTGCGCAGGAACACCAAAAACATGTTTACCCAAAGCCTCGGCCTTATACTTAAGAAACAACAAGAATCTGCCCCATGCCGCATCGGAAATAGACTT
>JAAERL010000380.1 GCA_024230435.1 Desulfobacteraceae bacterium | reverse complement strand
GTAATTGCGGAAGCATTACGCAAAGAACCTGTAATCTCTTGTCTGGCCGACGTACGAAACACAAGGTTATAAATTCTAAATATAGTTCGGACCAGATGAATGATTCTGCGCGCACCTGAGTTTTTAGTAACTCGACACGCTTAGTTTGCAGACCATTCCAAACAGACTGAGAGTTGCACAGGAGACTGTCAATCTCCACGCTCCTTAGTTTCGAAATAATCGCCCAATGATCAATCAGCTAGCAAAGCAACCCTACACACTTATCCTTGGATTAAAGTCAAATCTGACCATTATTCCAAGTGAAAAAACAAGATATATATATATATCTGTCCAAAATGTACCAACCCAGACAATTATAAAAGCAAATCACTTATGGTTTTTCACTTTTCCATAAATTGGTACCGCTCAGAGCATAATTGCTGAAGCAAAAGGTATGATATTACTCTGCCTAAACTACATCGGGTTGGATCCTGAAATGAGGAAAAATTACCCATAATGAAATATATCCAATAATCCAAAAAGAGACACATAGTGCCCTGTTATAACTCGGCCGATTCATGGTAACAGGATCTGTGAATCGCTTGATAGGTGGGATATTGAGATAAAATTGAACCATTTGATTGAGAAGCAACGCTATTAGTGGCCAAGAGGAAAATACCTTGGTGCCC
>JAAERL010000379.1 GCA_024230435.1 Desulfobacteraceae bacterium | reverse complement strand
TATAACGCAGCCCTTAATATTTTATTACTTGCCTTAATCAAGGCCGGGCTTAGAACCGTCCGAAGTGTGGAGATGGCGGATTGCCGCCTTCAGTGAAGCACGAAACCGCCTCCATGTGAAACATGGTGGCCGGTAGTTCATTTGGTTTACTTTCGTGTTGTCATGGGCACGGATAACAAGGACACGCCCCATCAAAGCGCCTTGAAAACAAATCCAAATCCGGCCTGATAAACGTATATTTGCAACTTTTAACGCTGTTTTGGTTGTGATGAATGGTCAAGCTTTGGCCGGACTTTATCCGGCGCAAAAGCAGTGTCTAACGGCAACAGGGACAAACATCTCTTTGCGGCCGGACTGTGCCAATGGCCACAAAGATCAAATATTTCAAACATTTTCAATGATGCAACGTCTGATAAAAATGAAAGTGTTGATCATTTTGCTGGCATGGCTTTACACCGGATGCAGCGATGATAAGCATCGCGGAAAAGCGGACCATTTTGAAGTTCTGAATATTGGACTCCATCACGCATCTATTGTATGGCGAAGTCAAGCCCCGTATAAGGGACGCGTTGATTACGTTCTTTCAGGATCAGAAGAAATGCAGCTATCAGCCCGCCAAACCACCAGAGCATCGCGTTTTCATCACGTCCGTCTCATGGGTTTGAAACCTTCTTCAAGTTATACCTACAGCATTGATAAGACCGGAAAACGCTTTCGGTTCAAAACAAAGCCAACGCCGGGCACTGCTTTTTCCTTTACCATCATCGCCAATGCGGTATCAAAAAAAATTCCGGGACTGATCATGGCGCAAGCTCCGGAGTTTGTCGTCTGCCTTCAATGGCGTCAGCCCGATGAAGCCGATTACCTGAAAAGTGTGCGCCCTTATCTGCCGGTTTTCAATTTCACGGGCCCGGATTCAATTTTGTTGGAAAAGACATTGGACGCACCACTTAAGTCCAATTTTCCGGGTTACATCGACTGGGGTGGTTTAAGGCTTTATTTTATCAACCGCGCCCCACTGCAGGCACAGGCTCCGGATTATAGCCTGCCTGCCAGACCATCGGCCCACTTGGCCGGAGTTATTTTTACCGGCGGCGTGTTTAACGAACTTGCGCCCGGACGGCCGGTAAAGCCGATAATTGTGAAATCATGGCTCCACGAACGATTAATCAGATTTAACAAGGCCAACCCGTCGGCTAAAATAGCGTTTGCGGCGGTAGCTGCCAACATCGCTTTTGAAACGAATGCTGACGATATCACCTACTTGGCTATCGTACCCGGAAAGGAGCAATCCGAAGTGGTTCGTATAGACGTGGATGTAGAGACGATGACGGCTGTATTTACTGGTGACGGCCGGGAAATCAGCCTAAAACAAGCGCCTCTGGCTGCTAAGCGGACCTGCGAACAGTGCCGGCGCCTGGCTGACCAGGGGGCCTACGAAAAAAGCATCGCGGCCTATGTTGCGTTTATTGAGAACAATAAAGGTCATTTTCAAATCGATGATGCCTATTTCGCCATTGCCGGTATTCTGGACGAAAAACTGTTTCGTCCCAAAAAGGCGCTGAACTGGTATACCCGCCTGGTTAAAGAGTACCCAGCTAGCACCCTGGCGCAGTTTGCAAAACAGCGCATCGACTACCTGTTAGCCTATTCGGATTTTGACTATCAACCCCTGGCAGCCTTCGAGCAAATTAAAAAACGCGACTATCCGCGCTACAAAAACAATCCCGGACAGATGCGCCAGTTATTCAAAAAAACCGAAATAATGGTGCAAACCTATTCCCAAAGCCGCATAGCACCGCAAATGCAGGCCTGGCTGGCCAACCAGTATGCCGATAGCGATGTAAATAAAGCCATCGATGCCTTCACGTACCTTAGACAAAAATGGCCGGACCATCCCAGGGCCCAAAAAGCGATGTTTGACATCGGCGAAGCACTTTACCGCGACGGCCAATTCAAAAAAGCTTTGGATGCCTATAAGCAGGCCATTGAGCATTGGCCACAGATTAAAGAGGCCGGTTCGGCGCAAATCCAACGCTGCCGGCGAAACCTCACCCGCATCAGCTTGATGAAAATCAGCGCAGTGCTGCTTTTGCTGTTAGGCTTATTTTTTTTCGTCACGGCCTGGGGCGGGAAAAAAGGCATTATACAACGGCCCATGCGTTTGCGCATCATCATAGCGATCATAACGCTGACAGTTCTTTACTTTTTCGGGGCTTGGCTGATTCACGAACAATTTGCATCCACTCGTGAACTGGTGCAAATCGTGCTGCTGTTTTCCTGTTCCGCAACTGCGGGCGTCATGACATCGCTTTATGTGTGCAACCTGCTACGCGCCCTGAAACCGCCTTGGCCCTGGTTGCCGGGTATACTTGCAGGCTGCGCCAGTGGCATTGGGGTAATGGGCGCGATGGTCTATCTGGGTATTTACTTTATCAATATTCATTTTTTGACCGTAGTAAACTTATAATAAAGGAGCACACATGATAAAACGTATCTTGGGCTTATTATTAGCAGGATTGCCATTTTTTCTGCCTTGCGCGGCAGATTGCAAGGCAACGCTGGGTATCGAAGAAATCAAAGCTTACGCTGCGGCCGGTGTAAAAATAGAGCACCTGCGCAAACACAAAACCGTTGATTGGGAAAAGATAGAAACGCTGTTTGCCAAAGATGCTGCAAAAGTGGTCGAAAAGACCGACCGGGCCAAGGGCACCGACTATTCCCGCGCCATCGCCCAGGCCCTTGAACAGTGCCGTAAGGGTCTTAAAGCAAGGGTAAATCAGCAAATTCTCGCCAAAGGGTTGCAGCATATCACTGTGTTGAACATCTTCGGCCTCTGTGATGCCTTGATGCGGGGCGAGGCAGCGGCGGGACCGAAAATAAGCGCTTTTTTTGAAGAAATCAGGCCAACATTTGTGCGCCGGGATAAAGACTTTTTCGCCAGCGCCGGAAAACTCGAAAAAACGGCTGAGCTCGCCCTTGAGCATCTTTCGCAGGGACCGTCTGAAGATCTTTACACGTATAAAACTGATCTTGAAAATATAATTCTACGCACCTATGCACTGAGTGTGTTGTATGAGATTATGGAGATTGAAAAATTTTTGCAAACCAATCCTGATAAATGCGCTGTAAAGCAGATGGAGGCAATGATCTTCTACAGAATCATCGCAGGGCGCGTTAAACGCAACAGCGCCGATGCCCATAACACCATCACGCGCATGCTCGACGGCAGCTATTCCATGATGAAGGCTTCCATCCTGGAAGAAAACCTGAAAAAGGGACTGCGCGGCATCAGCCTGAAATAGGGCGTATAGCGCCTAACAGCCGGGCAACAGGAAAACGCGCTATGCAAAAAAAAGGACGAATATTAAAAGTCAAACAGGGCTACAACCCCAATTCAAGTTCGGTGGGCAGTGATTTGCCGCTGTTTCTTGCGTTTGCCGCCGGCTCGGGCATACTGGCCATCGTGGTAATGACGATTTTTCATTGGATTGACAAAACCATCAGGCGGGACCATGATTCTTAAAAACACTAAGGTCACACATTCCAAAAAACACGGTTTAGTAAAATTTATTTTTTTCACGGCCTCTATGCTGGCAGTAATAATGGTCTTGGACTGCACACGCAAGGACAAGGTCGTACCGGGCGTTCATGCCAAGGATTTTACTCTTAACAGCCTTTCCAACGAGCGGTTTTACCTGAACCAGCACAAAGACAGGCCTGTGCTGCTTATGTTTTGGGCAACCTGGTGTAAAAATTGCCATTATGAGATTTCAGAAATGAACCAATCCGATTTGGTGAAACACGACAAGGTCACGGTGGCCCTGATATGTATCGACCCTGAAAACAGAGAAGCTTTGGAACGTCTGGCTAAAACATTTCATCCACGTTTTAAAGTGTTGATAGATAACAAACAGAAGGTATTCCGCCAATACGGCATGAGGTACGTACCGGCCACGATACTGATTAACCGGCAAGGCATTGCGCAGATACTTTTTTACGGCCATTCACCGGCCCAGTTACGCGCCTCCATCCAGACCGCCATAGCCATGGGCGGCGCGGCACAGGATAATTGAGTATGAGACGATCCTGTTACATCATTCTGGCCGTGGTTTGTATCCGGATCGCGGCCGCACTGGTTGCCAACGCTGCCAGCGTCGATGCGGCCTCTGATGCATCGGCGTTGGCGATAGCGCCCTACTTGATGCAAGTTACCCAGCAAAGCGCGGTGGCCGGCTTTCACCTTAAAAGCAAGGCAATCGCCGGCATCAGGGTGTTTTTCGATAACGGAACCTTTCGGGACTTTATGGCTTCCCAACCGCGCATCGCGCATTTTATCCCGGTTTCCGGGCTTTCGGCCTGCACAGCCTATCGCTATCAAGTGATTACGGCCGACGGCCCGCAAACCCCTGAGAATTCAACCGGCCATCTCATCAAAACCTCCTGCGCGCCCGGTAACTCCTTTTCCTTTGCCGTTTACGGCGACACCCGGCCGGGTGATAACCAGACCGATCATTACCACCGGGAGGTGATTGACCAAATCCTGCAGCATTCCCCGGACTTTGCAATAATACTCGGGGATATGGTCGATGATGGCTCACAACCTGATTTATGGCGCGAATTTTTCGGCATTGAAGCCGAGTTGTTTCGAAAAACAGCCGTTTACCCGGTCATAGGCGACAACGACCATGCCACCGGCGAGGGTTTGTTCGCATCGTACTTTCCGGGCTTTGCCAAAGGATATTATACCTTCGTATGGGGCAATGCGCACTTTTTCGCCCTGAATGCCTGGGACGCCGCCGGGCGCCAGCCCCGCGAGCAGCTCAACACAACCAGCGAACAAATCACTTGGTTTGTTGAACAGGTCTCAAAGCCGGAAGCCCAAAAGGCCGCCTTCAGGGTTGTGTTCATGCACGATCCGGCGTACATATCGCGCGGGCGGGCATCCAGCTTGCTTATTCGTCAATGGCGGCCGCTGTTTGAAAAGTACAACATCGATGTGGTATTTGCTAGCTGGCACCTGTACGAACGCTCCTTACACAAAGGCGTCACCTACATCATATCAGGAGGCGGCGGCGCAGAACTGATCTGGATCAGGGCCAATACGGCCTATCCTTCGCTCGCAGACGCCAGGGACCATCATTTTGTGCGGGTGGATGTCACTGCCGAAACCATGTCCCTCAAAGCGGTATCCAAGCAGGGGGCTATTCTGGACGAAATCACCCTCACGCCCCGCAGCCGTGCTGCATCAGCACCGGCCGCCGGTCTTGAACCTGCAAGCCAATCCGCCGTGCAAAACTTTTGGATCAACGGCCGGGACGCTCCTAAGCTTGACCTGGTGCTGTTCGCAACAAATTGCGGCTTTTGCCGGCGTATTCTCGATAAAATCCTTCCGTCCCTGGCGGACCAATATACAGTGGCGTTCAAGGTGACCTACGTCAACCTGGACCTGGAAGGAACCTACGATCTTTTTCAACAGTTTGGGGCGGCATTTGGCAACCAGAATGCCGCCTTGCCGGCCATTTTTATGGGAAGCCGCGCATTTGGCGGTGAAAACGAAATTGACCTTTACCTGGAACCTGAGATCCAAAACTTTTTAGCGGATCCACGCCAATACCGCCGCGACGCTATTAAAATGGCCGTAGCGAAAACGCAAATCGCCCAACCACAGGAAAAACGCTTTGCTGAACTGTCCCACAGTAAAACCGCTGCCGCCGGGTTTTATGATGTATTTAATCCACTTGTGATATCAATTGCCATCCTGTTGGCCATGCAGCTGCGTCTGGCAGGGGTGACAACGGCCAGGCAGGTGAGTACCATTGCCATTTTTGCGGTAACAGCCGCCCTGGCAGCCCTGGCCGTCACACTCGGACTGGGAACATCTTTTGCCGAGCCGCACCAGCTAAGCACGGCCAGGAGCTATGCCAATTTTTTTGCGGCAGCCCTTTTGGCCGTTTCGGCCGTCTTTATCTTTCTCGAAGGAATCAAACACCGCCAGGGCAAAACCGGCATTGCTCCGACTAGAATTAAAACCTCGCGCCGGCGCAGGGCCGCTGTTATCGCGGCTTTCGCTTGCGGGGCATTGGCTGGTCCGATCGAGCTGATTTACGCCGGACACACGTATCAGAGTGCAGCCGCCATGACCTCTGTGCCCGAACACCGTATAGCGGCTGTTACCTATCTTATGGTCTATCACGGTGTGTTCGCCGGCGGCTGGGCCGCCTTGCTTGGGTTGTTCTGCCTGGGATTCAGAATGGCCGGGCGTGCTGCTGCCAAGAAAACCATAGGACCGGCAGTACTGGCCGTGATCTGCCTGATGTTGATCTTTGGCGCGATCGTGATCGTGATCCATACCCTTTAGGGGCTTGGAAGCTGTAAATAACGCACTTTTTCGCTAAATTTTCTATTTCCCAAACAAGCTCTAAGTGCAATACAACTGCATTTAAAACCTTTATTAGCTAAAATTTTGAGATAATAAAATGATTTTTCACGGAAAAATTTTAAGAATAAAAAAAGGTTATAATCCCAATTCGAGTTCAATGGGCTCAATTATTTTCGCCTTTCCCGTGGCCCTGATGGGAATTGCCACTTTATATGGCGTGGCTTCCGCTGTGATTGTCACTAAACTTATGAGAAAAACCTCTACGCAAGGCGACCGTCAACATGAACAAACAAACCATACACAGGTTACAGGCCGGGACGATTAAGCCTCGTACATCCTTGCGCCAGGAGCACCGGCATGGCAAAGCCGGGGGGCCTGGCCCTCGTGCCGTAAAAAACCTGTTCAGGGTTCTGGAAGCTGTAAAAGTAGTGTTATTGCGCCGGATTTGGCTTCGTTTTCAAGGCGCGTCAATGGGTGCATACTCAACGTCTTTGCCCATTGGCGCAATACGAAAACCGGATTCAAAAGGCCATATGATCAAGACAAGCAACAGTGGTATATTCGCAATTTACAAGCCCCTTAGAGCCCTTTGCACAGTCGCAGTGCTTGTGGTATCCGCCAACGTGTGGCAACCAAGCCAAGTTTTTGCCAAAGCAGCAGATGCCCCTTTGCCGAATCCTATCGTGCAAGCGGAACAGGCCTTCAAAAACCAGGCTTACGGCGATGCAATTAAACTCCTAAACAAAGCTGCTTTTCAGACAGGAGCCGATTCCCGTCAACGGCTCGACGCTCTTTATGCGCTGGCCACTTTGTACCACGATGCAGTTGGCGACTTCAAAAGAGCATTGCGGTTGCTGCACCAGGTACGATCGGACTCACCGGCAACGTCCGGCATTCACCAAAGGGCCGAGGCTAAGATTGAACAAATTGCAAACGATGCGGTCAGATTTTCCCAGCAGAACAAACTTATCGACGCGTTAAAAAGGCACTCGGGCCGGACAGGTTCGACCCAAGCGCAATATTCCAGGATCAAACTGCTACAAGGACTGATCGAAACCACCCCGGATTACTCCGGTTTACACGAAGTTTTGTACTACCTTGGCCTGGAATATGCGGGTCTTGAAAAATACCATAAAGCGATTGGCGCCTTTAATCGAGCCAAAAAGCTAAAACCCGCCATTAACTTCTATCTTCCCGTGGACGTCAATCTTAAAAAGGTCACAGCCCAGCGTGACCTGATCTTGTTCCAGGTCGGTATTAAAATCTGCACCGGTCTGCTGCTGTTAATCACCATGGTTGTTTTCTACCAAGCCAAACCGTGGCGCAATTTTAGCTGGAAACAGATCGCCATTTCCAGCGGCGCAATCCTTAGCTGGCTTTTGTTGTTCTGCCTGGCAACCCTTGTCTTGACGCCGGATACCGTTCCCATCGAAGCATCCAGTATTGAAATCAAAGAGTTCCCGCAGCCTTTGTTTGTCAAGGGCGCGGCCGCAAATACCGGAATTGAACTCATGCGCAATTTTTTTCTCTACACCCTGATCTGCATGATCGGCATTATGCTCTTTTGCGCCGGCATAAGCCGCATGCCGGTCAAGACCAGAGCTTTAACGCTGTCCTTTTTAAGCTGCGTTTACAGTCTTTTTCTCATCGCGGCCATGCTTTCTCTTTTTTATTACTACCATTTAAGTGACGCAACATGTGTATTCCGATCCTCGCGCGACAACTTTTTCAAATATGTGGATGGCCGTTTTTATCTTTTATACGAAGACCCCGAGCCGTGTTTATTGACCGCGCCCCTGGAGTATCCGGGCCTTGAGATGGATAATATTCCAGATCCATACTTAAAAAAATGGCTGGAGCAGTATCAATAATGAAAAATTTACATAAAAACAACATCTTGCGCTATCGCTACGAAAATTTCGGCGGCATCATTTCCAGCGCAGAGCCAGCTTTCCTGGCATTTGTTGACCGTACCTACATGCGTGAGCTGGGTCTTGGCGAATCGTGCTTGTGGCAAACCTGTGATCAAAGCATCGGTTTTCTTTCCGCACCCTCCGAAGTACACTTTGCCGTGACCAATCGCTGCGGGCGCCAGTGTCCGCATTGCTACATGGCTTCCGGCCAAAGGCCATCGGACGAGTTGGATACGGCATCGGTGAAAAACGCTCTGGATGTTTTATCCGGGCTGAAGGTCTTCCATGTCGCCTTAGGCGGCGGTGAGGCCCTGCTGCGCGAGGATCTGTTCGAAATTGCAACATATGCGCGCGCCATTGGCATCATTCCCAACCTGACGATTTCGGGCGCGGGTATCACAGACGAGGTTGCCAGGAAAATGCTTGTCTTCGGCCAGGTAAATCTTTCTGTTGACAGTGTTGACCCGCAGTATCAGCCATACAGAGATCAAGCAATGTTCAAAGAAGCGGACCGCGCCATCGGCTGCCTGCTCAACGCGGGAGTACCCACCGGTATCAATTGCGTGGTGGGTAAACGTAACTTTGATGGCATTGCCCAGATTTTCCAATACGCCGCAGACAAGCAAGGCATCAATGAAATCGAATTTCTCAGGTTCAAACCGGCCGGCCGTGGCAAGGCCCTGTACGATCAGGAGAAAACCACCCGACAGCAAAACCGTAACCTGGTCCCGATGCTCATCGAGCTGTCGCAAAAATTCAGCATCACGGCTAAGATCGACTGCTCGTTTGTCCCCATGCTTTGCTACCACCAGCCTGATCCGCAGGCGTTGGAAAAACTGGCCACCTACGGCTGCGAGGCCGGTAATGTACTGCTGGGTATCGGCAGCAACGGCCTGGTCAGCGGCTGCTCTTTTCTTGAAAGCCCAGGCTTGTCCGTGTTCGACCTGGCTGAGCCGCACATGCGAAAATCGCATTTTTATACCATCCACACCTGGCCGCAAAGAGCTAAGGAACCGTGCAGATCATGCAGCTACCTGGCTATCTGCAAGGGCGGCTGCCACGGTGTAGCCCTGCATTGCACGGGCAATTTCGATAATCCTGATCCGGATTGTCCCTGGGTCGCCGGCTATAGTGATGATTCATTGGCAAATGCCGCCACTGTTGTAAGCGGCATAAAAAAAAATGGAACTATCCAACACCCTGACGGTCAGGAGCAATGCTGAATGAGTCAACGCAATTATACCGTTTCAGGTCTGATTGCCACCCTTGCGGGCACGGCCTTTTTCATCGCGGCAGCCTTTGAGTGGCATCACATATTTCGGGAACCGCAGCCTTCGGCTCAACAGGTTCTTACAGAGCAGATCAAAGCCCGCAAGCATCTCAAGCAAATTTACAAGGCGCAAAAACACTATATTCTGAAAGATTACGACCAAGACGGCAAAAAAGAGTACGCCCGATTCCTGGTCCATTTGTGGCAATCGGTCACGCCACGCGGAGAAGCGTTCAGGTGCGAGTTAATTCCTAAACGCCTCGGGTTTGCAATGGGCCCTTCCAGGGCCGTTGATGGCTATTATTTCCTGGACGTGCACGAGCCTAACCATTCCAAGCAAAAAGGAACCGTTGCCGATCAGCCCATCGACTATACAAAACAATGGGCAATCGCAGGCATCCCGTCACGGATGGATAAAACAAACACCTTGTTTTTCATCGCTAATCAGTCCGGTAACATCTATGCCAAAAATTTTTCCAGCATACCAGCCAATTACCCTCACGATCCTTTGTCTGATGGTTGGGTAAAAATCAGCGATCCGCAAAGCCTCAAGCCAAAGCGATAGGAGTGTGGAAAAAAAGGCTTTCTGCCAATTTTCACCACTGTCCCGGCTTGATTTTATTTTTCAGTTTGTTGACTGTCCTAATTGGAAATGTAACTCGCCAAGCCATATACAGGCAATTTCAAGACCCGTTGGGAATAACATTGCTTCAATGGTGATCGTATCATCCTTTTTGGCATTAATTTCGCTAAAGGCGCCATCAGTCATATCATCATTGAATATTAAATCCTCATTCAGATAAATAGCCACTTTGGCGCCAGTGTTAGGACAAAGTGAATTGTTTACTGTTGAAAAACAGTATGCGCCATCTTTAAAAACTTGATATGTCACTAAAAATGATTCGCCGCAATTACCAATACAGCCTTCAAGTAAAAAACGGCCACACTGTGATTGCGCATACGCCGGTTGGATAGTAACACTGGATATGATCAATAAAATAATAAAGCCTATTACCTTTTTCATGCCTATCCTCCTGACTTTTTGCATTAATTGAACTTGTTTTTCAATTAAAAACCAATACAGATTCAAGACAAGCAAGGCGGGGATGATTTGCATCTTCCAAGCCCCTAAAATCATCTTCCAGTTATTTTGATTAGTTTAATATCGTGCAGTGGTCAACAGTGATTTTTTTTAAACCACAAATACCATTGTTATAACCAAGCCCGGTTTTTTTCAGCTAATCAGGTATCAGGACAAGCCGGAATCCCAGAATACCGTCCCGATCGGCGGGTGTGTCTCCGAAACGGCAGGCGGACCTGCAGTCCCCGGCCGGGCTAAACCATCCCCCGCCGCGAAAAACCCGGTTCGAGCCCCTGGGATTATCGATCCAGGCGCTTGCATCATCCGGTGCGCCTTTGTAATTGCTGTGGTAGTCATCTTCGACCCACTCCCATATATTGCCGTGCATGTCGTAAAGCCCGAATTTATTAGGTTCCTTTTGTCCAACATGATGCAGCCTATTGCTCGAGTTTTTTTCATACCATGCTGCCCGGTCTAAATGCTCTTCGGTGTCACCATTGTAAAAACGGGTTTGAGCGCCAGCCCGGCAGGCATACTCCCACTGAACCTCGCTGGGAAGCTGCAAGCCCGCCCAACGGGCATACTGCTTAACCTCTGGCCAGCTCACCCCCACCACGGGCTGTTTAGGCTGATTGAGTTCGCGATCCGCCCAATACTCAGGCTCGGGCGCCTCAATGTTTTCCGCTAAAAAACGGGCATATTCTTCATTTGTAACCGGATAGCGCCCCATGTAAAATTCAGACACCTGCACATAGCGTTGAGGACCTTCATTATCGTCACACTCTTTTTCAGACTCCGCTGAACCCATGAAAAATTCGCCCGCCGGAATACGCACCAGCTCATAGCCCCCCCGGGATGCGTAAATGACCGGCTGATCCTCATGGACGCTACGATTACAAATTCGATCACGAATTTTGTCATAGGGATGTTGGGCCAAATCCAAAATCAATTCGGTTAAAGCGTCGTTGCTCAGGCGTTCGATCAGTTTAAGCGCGGCGAATTGCCGCTCCCAGTGCTCGCTGTCTTCTCCGGGATCGGACTTAAGCAGTTCTATAAAGGGAAGCACTGGTTTTTCAACAGCATCTTCTATGCACATCTCCACAAGTTGCGGATATTTGGTAAAAGCGTGATGACGAACTAACAAGCGCATAAACGGTACGAACACACAAGGATTTTCCAGCGAAAGCAGCAGCAGGGTAACCTCCTGCCACCAGTTTTGGCCGAACCGGTTGACCAGATCAGCCAACACACCCGGATCGTGAACGCTTTTGCTTTGGATCTGTTTTGCAGTTAAATACTCTTGAAATCCCAAATGCATAAACCCATAATTCTCATTACCCCAACCGGTAAGCAAACCAGTTTTGTCGCGAACGGCACGTAAAACTTCCCTGGCCTCGCTATGGGTCCAGCCTGCGGGCTCAAGCTCTGGTTCGATTACCGGGCATAGATCGTGCGCGTTAGCGCGCGTGCGCCCTTCTTGCTGGTGCAGCCACATCGCTACCGGCTGAAGGATCTTACGTCCGGAGCGGGCATCTATTTTGGCATCGCAATTAATAGCCGTGCGCCAAAGTTCCAGCAGCACGTCGGTGCACTCTTCGTATAAGCGTGCTCTATTGCGTGGAAGATTTCCTTTATCCCTGTGCACCAGGCACAAATTGGTGAGAAGCAATGGGTTGCGGGTAAGCTCGAAAACGCGGCGAGAGCGAAATTCCGGTTTGAGAAGATTAGCTATCAGATCCTTAGAATGTTCTTGTGCAATTACTTCGGCCTGGTGAATATCTTTAGACCGGCCCCTTTCGATAATGCGGTACCAATCGCCCACAAATGTTTTAACCTGATCAAAGGTGAACGGACGTATGTGCATTTCTAAAAATTGCTCGCACAAACGAGCCTCATCGGTATAACCGGAAAAGCGGCAGGTGACCACAAACCGGCACGTATGATACACCGTCAGAGCCTCATCGATCCAACGAGCAATTTGCTCACCCTGAATCGAATCGGCCACTTCGTCCAGGCCATCGAGAAGAAAAAGCAGATTACCGCGTTCAAGCAGCTTTTTACTAAATCCCTTAGGTGTTCCCAGGTGGGGCTTATCCAACTCATACTGAATAAAGGTGTCCAGGCCTTGATGAAGGTCGCTTAGATCCCTGAGCGACAGAAAAACCGGAATCATATCTTTTGGCAGACCTATCTTTTCCTGCTTATTTCGCAAACACCACAACAGGATTCTTTTTAAATGCGTTGTTTTGCCCGAGCCGGGGTCTCCCAAAATGACAATACCGCGTCGGTCCAGGGCGGCAGCCCTGGAGAAGGCTTCAGGCAATTGAATCTGCTCACACTCTCCCGTATGGTCCAGCTTTTTCTCCGCATCTTGGGCATCGGCAAAGCACGCTTGTCCTGTGGCGCGCAAATCCACCATGGCCCTAAGGGGCACATAAACATCTTCAATACGGATTGGCACCCGCACTTTAGTACGGAATCCCGCCAGTGGAAGATTTTCATACAAAGCCTCAGCACTTTTGCAATAGTTTTTAATAAAGGTTTCAAAATTCTGGTCTCTGGCGATTTCAAGGTTTGCGTTCGAGGCGGCCGGAAGATCCTGGCTCTCCGCGGTTTCGGGATTACGGTTTCCGGTGGTTTCAAAATTCTGGTCTTCGGCGATTTTAAGGTTTGCGTTCGAGGCGGCCGGAAGATCCTGGCTCTCCGCGGTTTCGGGATTACGGTTTCCGGTGGTTTCACAATTCTGGTCTGCGGCGATTTTAAGGTTTGCGTTCGAGGCGGCCGGAAGATCCTGGCTCTCCGCGGTTTCGGGATTACGGTTTCCGGTGGTTTCACAATTCTGGTCTTCGGCGATTTTAAGGTTTGCGTTCGAGGCGGCC
>JAAERL010000378.1 GCA_024230435.1 Desulfobacteraceae bacterium | reverse complement strand
TCAGTTTTGCCTTTGTAGCTTTGGGGCTCTCCTGTCCTCATACCTTCTCAATCTCTCTTTGGCCATTCATTTTCATCTGCCCCTTTAAATATTAATTCATCGCTGAATCCGTGACCCCCCTTAATCGTACGATACGTTTAGGGTACTAGATACATTGGTGAGAGAATATTTAAATGGCTAATTCTTTATCTTATCTAACTTTCTATCCTAACACGAATCTAAATGCCACGCACTTTAGTCAATCTTTATTATAGCAAAGACCCAAGTGAGCATCACGGGGGGGAGTACCGACTCAACCCATCAATTATATACCGGAATTTCCAAGCTTCTTGCTTAGTGATATTCCTAAATAAATAATGAAAATAAAACCAAATTCTCCAAGTATTTCCAAATACAATTTGACTCAAAAAAATTACCTTTTACAAATCCTTGTGAGTTCTTTGGAGTTAAACAATTACATCTTGTAATGCAAAGATAAGGCAGGCCCCAGGCGCTGAACCGAATCCTTCGTTCTTCCAGCCCAGATTGAACTTTCTTAACTTTAACTCTGTAGATCTCACCAAGCTTGCATCTCAGACTCTTGAGAACAAAGATTCTTTTCTTGATTAAGGAAACCCTTCATCTTGGTTGTCAGGGGGTTCAATTCTGAACCAGGGAGTAACTGTTTACTACCCCTTTTTACCCTTGCAAGCCGTTAATTTGTAGTATTTATAGGGTGGTGGGTGGGAAACAAATTTTTTCTATTCACTTGCTAATGTATCCTGGATCAGCTGGCTACAGTAGTTGGTGACAGAGGTTTATTGTTGGCCTTGAATTAAAATCAAAATTTTATGCCTGAGAGTGACTGTTGGTTTTGAATGAAAGTAAGCCAATGCTGACTTTACAGACAGGTCGGCTGGCCCAATGACCTCACAAAAATGCGTGGTCAGTTTTGCCTTTGTAGCTTTGGGGCTCTCCTGTCCTCATACCTTCTCAATCTCTCTTTGGCCATTCATTTTCATCTGCCCCTTTAAATATTAATTCATCGCTGAATCCGTGACCCCCCTTAATCGTACGATACGTTTAG
>JAAERL010000377.1 GCA_024230435.1 Desulfobacteraceae bacterium | reverse complement strand
CATATACCAACCTTCGCTTACGCGTCGTCGGCTTCCCTTCAAAAGCTATTCAGTCCCAGAATTAAAAAACCTTCGCTTATGCGTCGTTGGCTTCCCGTCAAGAGTCAGAATTCAGTAACAGAATTAAAAACCGCTCAGTCCAGAGTGTCATATACCAACCTTCGCTTACGCGTCGTCGGCTTCCCTTCAAAAGCTATTCAGTAATAGAATTCAAAACCGCTCAGTTCAGAGTGTCATATACCAACCTTCGTTCACGCGTCGTCAGCTTCCCTTCAAAAGCTATTCAGTAACAGAATTAAAAACCGCTCAGCCCAGAGTGTCATATACCAATCTTCGCCTACGCGTCGACGATTTTCCTTTCAAAAAATCAATCTCATTCAGTAACAGAATCCAAAACCGCTCAGTTCAGAGTGTCATATACCAATCTTCGCCTACGCGTCGACAATCTTGGTAAAGAGTTTTCCACAAAAATCATTCAATCTCAGTAAAGAGTTTTTACAAAAATCATAAAATCTCAGTAAAGAGTTTTCTACAAATATCATTCCTATTCAGTAATGGAATTCAACTCCGTTCAATCAAAGAGTGTCATCTCAACAAAAAACCAAAATAATGTATTCAAATTACTATCCACTGAGGCAGAAAAGAATTATTTAAATCAACTAGATTCATTCGTTATCTAATCAACAACCTCATGTAACATTCGTCTTGCCTCCCTCATTTAAAATCACAACGATCTCCAAAGAAAAAATTTTTTCCACAAAACTCTTTCCGTCAAAACAAAATTTGTCACATTTCGTGCCACATCATTCGTCATTGAACACGCATTCCCGTATCAACCCCAGAACATAGACACAGAACAATTACCTCATCCAATCAGAAACGAGGAAAATATTCAAACTCACCACAACCGCAGAAATTATAAATTTCTCCAAAAATGACAAATGATAAATGACAAAATTCCTCCCTCCCCTCGTAGGCTGCACGCAGCAACCATACTAGAACACCTCAACTGGACACTAAAATGACAGAAGACAAAACCCACAAGAAAATTCACTCATATTTTCCCAAACATATCAAATTCAATCACAAACATGATATTCTTTCCTCCTATACATTCGGAATTACGTCGATCAATTCGGAAGCGACACGAGCAACCTCATCGCCTCCACCACAGCCGACTTCCGTACAATTATCTTCGAAAAATAAATACAACTATATCGTTACTTTCAAACAATATTAAACTTTATACCATAAAAATTTTTCTACACGCCCAAAAAATTAAACTATACACCATGGAAAAAAACGAATCCTTCACATCTTCATCCACTCGCAAAATGGCCTCCACAACATCGCGAATGAAGCCCATCAGTCATCTCTTTCCTTCACACTTCTTTCCCTTTGCATTTCGGTCTTTTTTTAGAGTCCTTTTGCCAGTGTCCTACACTGCTCTAGACTCGGGATAGGCTATCCAAGGATAGGATTGGAGGGGCCCCTGCTAGGTTTACCCTCAAGCATCTGCATTATCCCTACGCGGGACTCAGAAGCTTTTCTTCGGTGACATACCTCAGCTGATCGATCCCTACATGAGACTCATCAGCCAACCATCTGACAGTCCCTACGCGGGACTCAGATAGTTAGCGGTCTGTGACCATTCTGTG
>JAAERL010000376.1 GCA_024230435.1 Desulfobacteraceae bacterium | reverse complement strand
CTGATTATTTTTTAATGCCAGATGGCATTCTCATCTTACCCAATTAATAAAATGCTTAACAATAAAGTAAAAATGTCTCAAGATAGACTGACATTATTATCCCACATGATAAGCTCAGGGTGAAATTCTAGCTTTGGATAGCTAAGAGGAGGCGCCACTGAAAGTTAAGTGCAAGGAACAAGAAACAATGAAAGACCACAAAGCACATGTGCCAGCTACGGCAAAAGAAATATTTCATAGTTAGTAGATTAGACTGCGGTATCAATGACATCATTAGAATAAATTCATTAAATTGTCCACCACTCTGAGCAACTCGATTGATTTGTATAGGTTCCACTTGGTACGCTAGTTATCGCTCTCAAAATTATATTTGCTTGCAGGCCAAAAACATGTAGTTTTACGCATGTCTACCACGCGGCCTTTTCTTGGTTCTTCGTTCGAGTGGAAAATATCGTGCGGGCAAAAGACATCTAAGTTGGCGGGGGCGCTATCGTAGCGCGAGATGGGTGATGTGCTCTGATATCTTTCTTATTCGTTCGTACTTGGCGAGTAG
>JAAERL010000375.1 GCA_024230435.1 Desulfobacteraceae bacterium | reverse complement strand
CCAACACCTAAAGGATGAAGTGAGCGGCACCTTTATGCAGGATTCCAATGTAATTAACACCCAAATCTGGCGTACCTATTTGTCAAAGAAGTTTAGGTATCAATTTAAAGCATAGATAATCGTACTATTCATACGGGCTGGATAAGTAGTCCGCTGCTTGCTCATGTTCTGCAGGACAGCTAGCGGGCGGGCAAAGATATCAGAAACTAGGATGCCCGCGTGACTTCTCTACTTACGATAGGAACAAGAAGACCCTTTTGTGATCCACGAAAATAGGTCTTAGCAAAAAATAATTGAAATAGAAAAATAAAATGAACAAAGGCAAACAAAACAAGCAATGCCATGCTATGCATCGTCATGCTTACTTTAATAATATTTCCTAAAAACCTGAATTCCATACCAATAGATACGAAAGCACACACAGCCAAATATGATAAGTATTTTCAGAAATGATGGCATTCTTTTTCTCCTTCCTTTGTGGGCGCCTTAGTAGTATGCTGTTTGGGTAATTTTCCTTGAGAT
>JAAERL010000374.1 GCA_024230435.1 Desulfobacteraceae bacterium | reverse complement strand
TCAAGTAAAAAACAATAGCTCTCCCGCCCAACCACGACGGTACGTCTGCCTGGTGGTAAAATATTACATTACAGTTATTTACGCCTACCACATTTTTCGAATCTTTCTTTGATTGCGCCAAAAAGATCAGGATCTTTTGACCAGACATCCATTTGCAGTATCAGGTTAAACCATCACCGAAGCTTAAATTTGGGTAACCCGCCGGCCTCGAAACAGGCAAATGGCGTAATGCGAATAACAAAAAATATACGAATACTTTATGATTCATTTGAATGTATTTAAATGAGGAGGAGGCCTATGGAGACAGAAAAAAATAATGCAAACCAGTCTTTTCAGTAGAGAGAAAGTTTTAGTTCTCAATAGAAAATGACGATTCGGATTAGACCGTGGCATCCTATAGCTTTTTTAAATTATTCTCGAAGCTGTCTGCTGTGATGATCTAAAAATAATATCGAAATGGAAAGAAGGGATAGACATCGGTTATTTTAGGCGTTGTTTGACAGCCGTTTTAAAGAGTAGATACCGTCAAGGCCTTTAATCGGTTTGGGTTTCTTTTCATTTTTGGACTGGAACAGGTGTTTAAACCGCTGATAGTTTTCCCTGATAAATTCC
>JAAERL010000373.1 GCA_024230435.1 Desulfobacteraceae bacterium | reverse complement strand
CGAGCTCTGCCGTACTTTGTAGAGCTCGTGGCGATCCCCGACAGCAACTGTAGGTGTTTCTTCCAGTTACCCTGTTTCATTCCTTTTCCGTAGGTAAACACTACATGTTCAAAACTGGGGGTGCCGCCCTTGAACTTCGGTTCAGACAAACGATTTCCACCTCTGGTGTTGGAGGGTTGATACCTCCCTTTTGCTCCCGACATGGTTCCCAGCGGGCAATTCACTGTGTCGATCAGCTCAAGATCAGATATTACACACCTTTTTAAATAAAATGTTGAAGATAATACTAAAATAGCCCGGATCATTATCGCAAACTTCATGGTTTGGACTAAACCCACATGGTCGGGATCATATTAGCAATCACACTTAGACTCCGTAAACATAGTTTTATTTAAAAAGTGAGATCGAATTGTCCCGATCCTGACTACTTCCGTTTGAGTTATTGTACGTATTTTTGACCAAATACGTCCGTTTTTTACCACAAAGGCCGGTAGTGCGCAGAT